>SYJV01000172.1 GCA_005798335.1 Planctomycetaceae bacterium
GCGAGCGGCAGTTACTTTCTTACCAATACAAGCCCGAAGCGCAAGCGAGTGTATGCCAGGATTGACGCACTCGCTTGCGCATCGGGCTTGTATTCGCTTGGGCCTTGGTAAATTCCCATCTGCCGCTCGCCTAAGTACCAGCGATCCTGTTGACCATCGTTGCGGATGGTTGGGAGCGGCGCTGGTGGAAGCAGAGCTTCCGCGACTGGCATTCCCAAGCAGTGCTTGGGAACGAGAGTAGCATTGGAACGAGGCGACGGCTGCTTACTTGCAGGACTGGAGAACGAGAGTTATTCTGCCACCTGTGCTGGCTGGCGAATGGCCTTCAAACGGACTGTGGTCCAGAAGCTAGCAGCGTGTGAATCTCTTAAACTCTGTCTGGTAGGGAAATGAAATGCGACGACTATTGTGCCAATTTTTCGTAATGACGCTGCTGTCTGTCGGCGGTATGCTGCAAACTGGCCTTTACGCCCAGGATGCAAATTGGGTTCCGCTGTTCGATGGTAAAACTCTTGACGGCTGGGAGAAAATCCAAGGCGGTCGGGGTGAGAGTACTTGGGTAGTCACCGATGGCGCTATGCAAGGGTCGGGCGCGGCGTCGATGTTAGTATCTACTAAAGGGCCATTCAAGAATTTTCGTTACCGAGCTGAAGTGAAAATCAGCGACAAGGGAAATTCCGGCTTGTATTTCCGAACCACGCGTCGTCCAGGCTTTGCAGATGGCTACGAAGCGCAGATTGATAGCACGCATACCGATCCAATTCGTACCGGTTCACTCTACGGCATGTGCCACGTTTACAAACGATTGGTCGAGCCCGATACGTGGTTCACCTACGAAATCGAGGTCAAGGACGACGTGTGGCGCGGCCGCGAAATGACTCGTATCAAAATTACCGTCAATGGTGATGAACTGTACGAATACCTTGATTTTGCCAAGACTTTCAAAGAGGGACATTTCGCGTTTCAACATCACGATCCGGGAAGCCGCGTGGCGATTCGCAAAGTCGAAGTCATGGAACTGGGTGAGACAGCTAAGAAGAAATAATTGACGTCATTCATCGCTAGCTGGAAAATTGTGCGTCGCGTGCGGTAACACCGAGCTGAATCCGCGCGGCGCATCATAGGGCTCGTTTCAATTGCTAGAAACTTCGACCCAAACTTCTCCCTCTCGCAATTCAGTGGCGAAGGTATCTAGCATCTTCTTTTGGGTCAACAGATTCTCTCCGCATCGGACATCGTATTGCCAGCCGTGCCATGGGCACGTAACACAGTGCCCCGATAGTTGTCCCTGCGCAATCGGGCCTCCCTGATGAGCACACATGCCATCGACCGCAAAGACAGCCTCGTCAACTCGAAATAGTGCAATGACGCGACCGCCCAGCAAAACCTCGCGGCCGGACGCATCGGGCAAGTCTTTCAAAAGACACGCTTTGTGCCAAGCCATTATTATTTGGCCAACGAAGCACGAATGAGTTTCTTGTCGTTTCGAATGAAGATGCTCTTCTCAGCATAGGCGGGATGAGTCCAGCAGACGCCACCGCGCTGGCCAAGCTGTTCAATCGTCGGCTCGATCAACTTGCAACGATCGAGTATCTGGAGTCCACTAGGAGAGAGTTTTGCGATCAGCAACTCGCCGCGTTCATTGAACATCCAAACTCGATCCGCTTGGCGAACCATGTGAATTGTGGACCAGCGAGCTTTGGGGACTGCCGTAAGGTCTTCCCAGATGCGATTGCCCGTGTTTGCATCCAAACAGCGAAACTCACCGTAACTGTCCACGCCATATATATAGCCGTTGTGGACAATGGAGGTTCCAATCATCGCGTGCAGCGATTCAGTATGTTGCTCGTCCTTGCCCACTTTGCGCCATACGACTTCCATTGTCAGTTTATCCTTGGGGACACGTACCATCAGCGAGCCGTCGTAGAACGACGATACATACAACATGTCATCACTGAGGACCGGAGCTCCGATGCCGATCGGCATTCGCGATGGAGGGAACGGATGAGCCCAGTATGATTCACCGGTCGTTGGGTTGAGCCCGGACAAACTGTCGCCCGTCCAACACACCAGCACGTCTTTTCCTGCTTGTTGAATTACGATCGGCGACGAATACGCAGCGCGCTCTTTTAACGCCCTCCATACTTCACTACCGGAATTCTTATTGAATGCCACCATGCAGGCACCGCTGGCTCCACCAACTTGTTGAATCACCAGGTCCTGGTAAATCAATGGTGAACCGGCGATGCCCCAGATCGGCATTTCGATCTGATACTCGGTTTGTAGATCGCGCGACCAAATGATCTTTCCGGATTTTGCGTCGAAACAGTGAAAGTGTCCCATCGCGCCCACTGAATACGCGCGACCATTATCGATCGTTACGCTTGCTCGCGGGCCAGCTTTGTAGCTGATCGTGTAGGGCGCGAGATACTTGTGCTCCCAGACAAGTTCACCGTCAGCCGAATTTAGACAGAGAACTCTCTCGGTTTGAGCGTTTCCAGATCCCTGTCGGTCCATGACATATACGCGACCGTCAGCCACAGTGGGTCCGCTGTAACCAGCACCGATTTCAACGGACCAAGCAACCGGAAGTTGACCGTCCGGCAATTCGTCGCGAATCCCTTGTTCGTTCCACCATCCGTCGCGATTGGTTCCTCGCCATTGTGTCCAATCGTCGGCAGTCAGTTCGACCGTCCAACAAAAAACGCACAAGAATCCGCACCACAGCAATTGACCCGCACAGCAATTCGGCTCTCGTTTCATGGGAACTACTCGATTGATAGTGAACGTATTTTAGTCTGAAGAGCATAAGATATAGCAATACGTTCCCCAAGGCGATGTCCCCTTGGCGCTTTGGCTGGAAGTAGCTCGACAAGCTAATTCTGCGAATCCCTGGAGAGCCAGCCAAAGATGCGATTCTGGCTGTCGGTAGATATCAGAGTCGCGCCATCGGGCGTGAATGTCAGACTCTCGATTTTAGCGCCTCGATGTCCTTCCAAGGAAAAGAGTTGATGCAGTTTCCCATCCACGCCGGGCGCCGAAAACCAGACACTCAGCGTGCCCGAAACGTCCCCGATCACGAGAATGGAATCCTCTGGTGAAGTTGCCACTGCACTAATGCTCCCTCGAGGAAACTCGGCAGCAGCAATTCTGCTCGATACGGTTGGCTGCGGCGCATTGGTCGGACGAACCACAGGCACTAACTCGACTCGGTCAGTACGCGAATCCTGTCGCACAACCAGCAAGTGCGAAGCCGCACTCCGGTTATCGTTCCATGTTTCTCCAAAGAATCGCAGCTCTTTACATAGTTCCAACGAGTTGCTCTGGCGAGATTGCGAGATCTCGATCGGTTCGGACTTAATCGATGCATACCAATGGAGCCGGCCCTGCATATCGTGTGTTGCCATTTCGCCGCTGGGACTCCAAACAGCGTTGTTAACGTGCGCCAGTTCGCGCACGATTTGATTGCCAGTCACATCCAAAACTTGGGCCGAAGAAATACCTTCAACCTCGCGGATCACAACCAAGTATTGCCCGTCCGGAGACAGCCGAATTTGAGTTGCGTCACGAGCACCGTTTTGCACCGGAGACCACTCGATTCGATTTGGCTCCGCAATATCAGCTCTCCACAATGCTCCTCCTTCATGCAAAGTCACCAAGCGACTGCCATTGGCATTCCAAGTGGCACCAACCACTGGATTTCGCGACAAAACGCTGTGCTGCAAGTTTTTGTCCAGCGAAACGCGATATACGCCGCAATCCGAAGTTGCCAGCAGCGAACTGCCATCCAAATCGAGCAGTTTCTGCACTCCTCGCGCAATCGGCAAAAGCTTGGGGGCAGAACGATCGCGACGGCTTACCAGCCAACCTCGACCACTCAGATCATTATGTCTAACGAATTTCGCACTTGAGTTGTTAGCAAAAATCAGCCGGGCGAATTTGGTTTGCGGTTCGGTGCCCGGCAATCTCGCAGCTAGAAAAATTACTTCTTCGCCACTCTCTTCACTAACGATGATGTCTAGGTCCCGCCAGGACTGCGGGCGGATGCCCGACATATTCATTTGGTCAGCAAAGTTACGCACTATCGGCTGGCCTATTTCGCTTCCTTCCCAGGTCATTCGCGCAATTTTGCCCGACGTAAAAACGAGATAAAAAAACTTGCCACTAGGTGACCAAGCAGCATGCATCGGAGGATCTGCATTGTCGGCAAGTTTGTTCTGAAAAACTCCCGGATTATCCCAATTGGACTGATTCCGCAAATCCAGCATGCGCACGGCGCCAGTCCGCTTGACAAGCAGAATCCAGTTTCGATCTTGTGGATGAGCAACCGCGAAGTAAGTCCCAAAATCTGACCTCCGAAGAACTTGCTGCGCAGGCACAGATACCGAATCGATCGTCGTTTCATCGTCGCTGGCGTATTGAATCATCTTACCGCTATCCAGCAACGAAATTCTGGGTTCGACTTTACTGTGACGAGTCCACCGACGGACCATTGTTCCGCTCCTGAGCGACCACTGGCAATACTCGGCATTGAACGTTGACGAATCGGTGTATCGATCGCTTTGGCTGGTCAACAGCGCCGAAGTAACCAGCAGATTCGCCGATTCATTGACTGCCATGTCCACAAACTGGGCACCAGGAGTATGTCCAAAATAGTTGGCGAGCTGATCTTGGCCGATCGATAACATCTTTCCGTCAAGCAACGACCAACGATTGAGCACTCCGTTGCTATCGACCGTGACAACCGATTTGCTATCGCGGCTTGGCCCCACAGAAAGGATCGGAGCAGCGAAAGAAAAATTCGCGCCCGTTGCCTGCAGTGGCGTAAGTTGCCGACGCTGACGTTGTCGCGCCACATTCCAGGCCAACATTTGTCCGTGCTGGTCGACTCCCAGGACTTCGTCAGCGGAGGAACCAAAAAGTGCCCAGCGAACGTTGCCTGGCGTGCCAATCAGATAATTGTCATATTCCCAAGAATCACGTTTGGGGACGTGTTTCCATACATGGACCACAGAGTCAATTCCAGTTGTCAACAAAGTTCCATCGGTCGGATGAACGATGATCGATTGAACGGCGGTTTGGTGCACTTGAGGCAATAATTCTTCGGCTGGACCTAGCGAACCGTCAGCTCGCAGTTCGGCGGAAAAAATTCTGCCCTGGTCCGAACCGAAAAGCAATCTATGCGATGCGTTCGCAAATGCGATTGCCGTATGCTTGCCAGCGATGACGGGGTTGCTGGCTGAAATGACTGCATTTGACGATTCCGCGTTTCCAGATTGCGGGATGAGACGGTCGTTGAGCAGTATCATCTGACTGGACCGTCGATCAAAGTCTAGTAGATGGCAATGCAATGCACCGTTGAATTCAGTAACTGCAACTCCCAATTTGTCAGCAGCATCCACGAAATGAACGGAGCGTAACTTGCCGCGTACTTTTTCCAGTACGAACGAGGCCGGTTGCTCGCACCATTTCAAATCGTCAGACGATTCTCGCCGCCAAACCCAGAGTCCGCCATTGATGCCACCCACTACACTGTGACCATCTTGACTGAAAGCGAAATGTTGAAACGAACGGTTCGCAGTTGCATGAACTGCGCGCGGGTTCGACTTTCCGGGTTCCCAAACGAAAACCGTGTTGTCCTTGCCAGAAGAAGCCACAGAATAAATGACCAATTTGCCATCGGGCGAAATAGCCAATCCCTCGGCGGCTGCGGCGTGCTGGAACATCGGATGGGTAGCGACTGTAGGCGAACCGTTTTTCAATTCAAAAATTTGAATTTTACCGTCCGCGGTCCCCAGCGCGCCGCGACCGGCCGACGGTGCATAAGCGATCGCTCGCACAGGCGCACCGTTTTGAATCTGTGCCAAGTCAATGTTACCCAGCAACCCTGCGCGGCGCGAGGCCCACGATTCAAACTTGGGTTTATTGGGCAATAGCAGTGATTCGAGCGACAATTGTGCTGCCTGCAGACTCTGCTTGCCTTTGATCGTATCGAACTGTGCAAACTGAGCTACTGCCAATGATAGATTGGATTGAAAATTGCCGATCTGAATTTCATCGGCTTTGCGGGAGACTTCTTGTTTGGCAAGCACTTCAGCTTGACGAGCCTTCTCGGCGACGGTACGCGCCGTTTCAGCAGCATCGCGCTCTTGCTGAGCAACCCCTTTAGCTTCACTTTCTGCGTTCTTGGCTTTTACGGCTGTGTCGCGGTCCTGTTCGGCAACTTTGAGCGCCTGCTTCTCTGAAATTAGCGCAGCAGTCTCCTTCTCCTTGGCTGCAATGGCTAGCCGTTCGCTTTCAACTGCAATTTCCCGTTGCCACATCGCGATTAGCGCTAGGACCGAAACACCGGCCAAAGCTGCCAGGACAACCGCAGCAATCATCTTCTTGAGTGACTTCAGACGTGATTCGCGTCCGAGCGCCTCGATTTTCTTACTCTCGGCCTCGACGTACAGGATGTTCTCAGTTGAATTGGAGCGATCGAGCACTTCCAAACACAGATCGTAATCACCTCGGTCCAGCGCACATTGGCCATAGGCAAGCCGACAGCGTTTGATTCCTGAGTTGGCAGCCGGATTCTCGCGCCAGAGTTCTCCTGCATCTTTAAAACCAAACAGCGCACGAGAAAAAGATTGGTAGTCTCGCGATTTGATGGCTTGGTTCAGCATTTCCTCGGAACGGTTGGCCAGCGCGATACTTTCGGCATGCCGCCGATACTGCTTGATTGCATCCTGCATCTGGGCCACACTGGAGTACCGTTCGCCGATTTCTGTCGACATGGCACGCATGGCAATATCCAGCAGTGCATGCGAGGTACTGGGAGTAATGATCTGATTCTTAAGCGCCGCGCGGAGACATTCGTTTACGGTCTTGCCGGGGTGTGGAGGGATGCCGGTAATGATCTGGTAGAGGATCGCTCCGAGCAGATAAACGTCGCTGGTTGCGCCAATCTTGGCAACGTGATGGGCCGCCATTTCCGGAGCCATATATGCTGGCGTGCCGCCTAGGCCGAAGCTCTTGCCACTGCTGATGTTGACGGCCAAGCCCCAGTCCATCACTAGAACCTCGCCAAAGGTACCCAGCATGATGTTCTCGGGTTTCAGATCTCGATGAATGATGTTCTTGGCATGCGCGAATGCGATCGCGTCCGCCACCTTCATCAGAATGTCGACGTTTTCTTCCAACGTCTTGGATTTAATGGCTTGCTGCCAAGGAGTTCCGTTGACTAGCTTCATGGAGTAGAACAGCATGCCATCTTCGCTGGCGCCCAGTTCGTGGATCGGCACGATATTGGGATGATCGAGTTCGCCGGTAATCTGCGCCTCGTAGAGGAATTTGCGGCGACTGTCGGTGGAATTTTGCTGTCCCTGCTTAATCGCTTTCAAAGCGATCACGCGATCGATTGCTGTTTGCTTGGCGGCGTAGACTACTCCCATAGCACCTTCACCAAGCTTCTTCAGCATCTGATAGTCGCCTGACTCCGATTCCTGCTGGTCATGCTCGACCAATTTGCGGATCGCGACTTGCTTGGTTTCCGATTCGACAGCTAACGAGTCAGCCTTCAGTGAGTGCATTGGATTCTGGCTGGAACCGGCGACTCCATCCCACATTCGCTTCAACCGACCGGCACTACCAGAAGTCGCTTGTGATCCGACTGTCCGATAATAATCCTCATTGGCGGAAGCCGACTTTCTCGACCGAGCCGAATGACTGCCGCTCGGCTTGGCGACGGTGTGCCCAGAGTTCTGAACCGTGGCATTACTTTGCTGCCCTGCTGCAGCTTTGGGAGTTGCCGTTTTGTTAGGATCAACGGTATCAAAATCATCCAGTGTGGCATAGGGATCCGCACTCGACGGCGCAGATTTCGAATCGACAGTTGCGAGGCTATCCTGCGATGGTGCGTGCGAATCGAGCGTGCCTTGGTATCCCGCGTGGCTGTCGGAGGAATCCAAAGTGGCCATACTCGACAGATTTCCAGACATAGCGTCAAGAGTCGCCATCGTGGCTAATTTACCTATCGGCCCCTCCAATGTCCGCATGTTTTCTTCATTGGCTTCCGCAGCACCAACTTCTTCATCGGCGCTAGGTTTTTTGCCGCCGCTCATTGTTACGGCACTATCGTTCGTATCGATTCTGTCCGAACGATCTTTGGAAGTATTCGCCGAAGTAGAACCCGATTTTCCGAAGACAGAGTCTATGGTCCAGGTACCCGACGGATCTTCCTCGGTTAAATCCAATGTATGGTTGGCGACGCTACTATCATCACCGGTCGCTGCCAGGTCCAAGGTTGCATTGGCCAAGGTCAATTGCGAGTTCGTGTCTAAATCAAAATCGGCAGTGTCAAGCGGACTGGGCGTCCTGCCATCGATACTCTGGTCCAATTCTTCTTGCTGTTGTAATGTCGCCAGAACCTCGTTGCTGATCGGCAACGAATCCAACGTCGCCATACTATCACGTCCCGCCGGAACGGCTGCCAATTCATTCAACGTTGCCAAACTATCCGTGCCAGCAGAAATCGCATCCGCAGTGCCGTTAAGAATAACCGCTCCGCAAGCAGAACACTGCTGGGCATCATCATCGTTGATATTTTGGCACTCAGGGCATCTGCCCATAGCGTCGCTCCTATTCGCGGCCCGCTCACTTGGCCCGTAAAGTTAGCTTAAACGAACCAGCATTAGCCACGGAGTTCCTCAGGGATTTGCGAGTCTAATAACTGTCGCTCAGTCCGCGCGGTTTGTTCTACTACTGCAAGGACATGGCAAGCGTATATGGCGTTGTGCAAGATAATTCGATCAATCTAGCTCCGTCCATTTTGTCTCGCATTGTGTGGAATGGGAACTAGCTTTCTCATCTACTTTGCAACATTCGCAGAATACGTCGGGTTTGCCTGCCGGCGCGACATAATGAAGTCGCTCCAGAAAAACGACTTCCTCGAGTATTCTCGTGTGTTCCCTCGGTTCGCTGGTCGCTCAGATTCGGCTCTTGGGTATTAAATGTCCACAGCGCCCCTACTATCAGCCCGGCAAATTTGGTTTCGTCTGAAAAATCGATTTCATTAGGAGAATCCTCCCTGGCACTACATCGATTGGCGCCATCAGTCGGTTGAGGAAAAATCGAGTTTTGAACTCCAGCAGGCTGATCGGACGACCGCTCGTTTTTGCTCGCCGAGCCAGTATCAACTTCGGCGTCGGAGGCAGCGTTACCGGGCGCCGCGTTGTTGGAAGCTGGTTCGTCGGGAGCCGAATTGCTGGGCGCTAATGGCGGCACTTTCGAATCGGGGACGAGCAGCAACGGAGTCTTTCCTACATTTTCTCCTTGGCCGTTGTTGTTATCCCAGTCGCGAACTGGAAAGACGTCCAAGACTGTTTCTTTTTGATTGACGTCCTTTTCGATGATGGCGTAGGCCCCCGACGGCTGCTGGGGATCGCTCTGTAGCTCGCGCTTCCAAGCGTCGATGTCTTCGGCAGTCGGCGAGCTGCCAGATCGAACTTTTACCGGAATGCGTTCGCCTAATCGAGTGCCCGGACGTGGCTCGCCAGTTGACTGTTCCGAAGGCTGGGTCTTGCTGTCGTTGCCCGACGGATCCTCGGAAAGTTTCTGCGGTCCTTCGCGCAAGATGTCGTCGAAACTTGGCAGTTCGCTATCGTCGACTTGTCCATCCTTGTCTTTATCGTCAAAGGCAACTCGGAATATCGCGACTTCGGGTTCACGTTGCTGAATAACTTGAAATTCAAAATCAGTCGTAGTGAAGTGAATCGGAACCTGCGGCAACTCGATCGTTTGGTAAGAAATTGGCCGGGGTGCTTCTACCAGTTTCGGGTCCTGAACCAGCGGCAGCGAGATCTTGTCACCAAGCGAAATCACGTCCAGCACTTTGGCTGACTGCGATGCGAGGTCGGTTTGACCTCCGTCTTCAAACAAGAAAAAATCGGTCGAACGCCGCATTACGATCGTGGTTGGCAACGATTGGAACGTGCTCAAGAACTCTGTCGAGAAACTTGTCGCTCGCGTGAGGATGCCCGCATCACCGAGCGACCGTTGATACGCAGCGATCGACGCCGCTGGACTACCATTTAGGGCACCACTGAATCGAGAGTTTGTCAAGTCGACTTCGCCCAGCGTGTCAAAGAGCTGAGCCAAACCATCGGCATATCGAGCTATCGCCAAGAAACCGCTTTCACCTGCAGAACCGAATTGCGTCGATATCCGCTGACGAATATGACTTTCCGCATTCTCGGCACCAGTTGCAGGCACGACAACTCGCGTCGAAAGGAACTGCGGTGACGTCGCTTTGAGATCGAACTTTCCGGATGGCCCCTGTCCGCCGTGGAATGCATTGAAGTTCAAATCAAGCGTGTTGATTTGTTGGTTCAGAGCCGGGATGATCGACGTTGTTACAAGTTCTCCTCCGGTGATCGCCATTTGTCCGCCTGCGACCAAGACCATACCGCCAGCGGCCGCAGTCGCATTGTTCACGGCAATCGTTCCAGCCACATCGAGGTTTGCTGTTCCCTTGGTTTCGATGTAGATATGCGGTTGATGGCCAGTCGCGCTGGTGTCTCCTAACTTGAGCGAACCAGTATTCACGATATACAGCGCATATTCCCTGCCGAACGATGAAACATAGGAAAACCGATCTTCAACTTGCCCTTGCGTTTCACCGCTGAGGAATCGCCCAGACTGAGAAATACCAGGCGGCAGGTTCTGATTGAGAACTCCAAGAATATTTCCACCGACTCTGTCAGCGGTTCCATTGAGCGTCTGAAAGGATTGCAGTGGACTATTCGCTCCGACCGATCCTTCAAACTCACTTACATGTGTGTCGTGCAAGTGCACCGATCCACCTGCAATGACCGATAAACGCTGAGCTTGAACCATACTGGTGGAAGAAGCGTCGTCGATTTTTCCGCCAGCCCGTAACAGAATTTCGTCTCCGATCGCGGCTAGCGACTCGATGACCATGTCGCCGCCGCTGACTAATGCGACATCTCCATCGCCGCCGGCGCCGATTGACCTAATAAATAACGACCCACCGGCAATCAAGCCGATGTCGCCATTGAGAGTACTTAACTGCCGTGCATTAAGATTATCTAGTTCGCTAACTAAGATATCGCCGAAGTCCGTTACGTTGGCGGCAAGTTCGTTGATTTGAGTCTCCAACGGATTGAGGTTGCCAATGCCATGGCGCGCCGTGATCGTAACTAAACTGCCCGCAGTATTTGCCACGATATCAACGTGCAAGTCGCCACCATCGAGCACCGAACCATTGCTGCTGATGATTGTGATCGCATCACTGGTTGCATTTAGCGTTTTCAGTCCACCAAGTGTAACGTTACCATCCGCCGTAAGCGACAATTGTCCTGAACCAGCATTGATCAGAGAGCCGTCGGCCATCGAGATTTGGCCACCGTTGGCGCCAGTCAATTCGTCCGCTCGCACTATTACATTTCCACTCATCGACAAAACGTTTCCTGTCGATGTGAAAATCACATTGCGGTCTGCAAATAGTTCGATCTGGCCGCTGCTGCTCAATATTAAGTCACTGACACTCAGGTCCGAACCGTTACCATTTGCGTCGAGCAAGATTGGACCGCTGTTCGCGCTAATGCCGCCAAGCCCAGATAATACGCTGAGCGAACCACTCGTTACGATCGCTACCGCGCCAGGACCTTGCTGGTCGACGCGCCCCAAATTAATTGCATCAGATTCCGATAGTCGAATCGCACCAGCAGTTGTATTGGTCGCAGATAGCTGATTGATTCTGGTCTCCAACGGATTGCTATTGCCAATTCCGAGATTGCTGACGAGAGTCACGACACTGCCACCAGCGTTGGCATTAATGTCGATATGTGTGTCTCCGCCGTCGAGAATTGCGCCACTAGTACTGGTAACCTGTACTGCGAGCGCCATCCCATTGGCAGTCACTAGCCCTCCCAGCGTTATGTCGCCATCAGCCTCCAACTCGATGCGCCCCGAGCCTGCGTCCACCAGCGCACCATCGGCCATGGAGATTTGACCTCCGAGGTTGCCAATCACAGCGTCGGCGC
>SYJV01000173.1 GCA_005798335.1 Planctomycetaceae bacterium
AAGCTTCCCGCTTGTCAACCTGTAGCGGAGTTTCGCCATTGCTTGCACAAGATATTGACAAGCTGGAAGCTTATCCCACGTTCGTTGAACGGTATTGGGGTTAAACGAGGATGAATCGTCAGCCTACAGCGAAATATCCAGCATGCGTTCGATCATCGCCAGCAGTACATTGGGATCGTAGGGCTTGCCGATGAAAAAGTGTCCGCCAGCGGCGCGCGTCCGTCGAACTAGGAAGGGATCGGTGAGGCTGCTAAGAATGATGATGGGCAAGTTTGTGGTTCGCGGATCATCCACGGTGGCTTCACAGAAATCTAGTCCACTGCCGTCGGGTAGGTCGACGTCGACGATCGCCATTTCCACTCGCGATTCGGTTAGCAGCGATACAGCTTGAGCGATTGAATTAGCGGATACGGTGTTGAGTCCGACCGATTCCAATTGGCTGACTAACAATTCTCGTTGCACTTCGTCGTCTTCGAGAATCAGGATGGTGACCAACCGATCATGAGTACCGGAACTGTAAAGGGCTGGCAACGGAGTTACGACCGAAGCGACGTTGCCCGCCGCAAGGCAGTCAGCTCCAAGTGTTGAATTTTGCCAGTTCATATTCGCGCCATGTAAGTGCGATGTCCTGCCGTGGACAAACGAAGAAGGTTATGTTCAGCGGCATCTGGGTACTCTTATGCGTAACGTTCGGCGCCGACCGACCGAGGGCTTTACCTGAATAGGCTGGCAATATTACTCGTTTGCAGAGTGCGCGCCGGTTATGTCGCTTATGCCGATCCTTCGGGAATGAATGGCAAATGGCAAACGGCAGATGGAAAAATCGCCAATTGAATTCTTGGAATCACCAGGATCTGGCTCAATTTTTTTTGGCTTGCTTTTCGTTGGCTTCATTCGTCACACTTCGCTCGTCATTCCTCATTCTTCATTTGCCATTCGTCGTTCGACACTTGCTATTTGATATTTGACATTTGCGATTTGCCTTGTGTCATTGACCTATTCCCTATAATCATCGGTCTACTTTGGCAAATCGATCGAAATTTCCGCGAATCCGGGTCGAAGGTGGATGGGGTCAGAATACTGCGTGCCATGGTCGAGTTGAGCGGGACGAGCCCTGACGCGTCGATGTTGGGCTCGTCCCGCGTTCTTCGGGACAAGTGACGCCCATGTTACATGCCAATTCGGAATCTTCAGCGGCAACAATTTGGACGCCGGGGCGGCACGTCAGTCAACTGGATGGCGTACGTGGCTTGGCGATACTCATCGTTACCATCTATCGATTCGGGAAACAATTCCCGCAAGACCATTGGTTCGGCAGGCTGTTTCATTCCGCGATCCAATTTGGCGACACAGGAGTAGAGCTGTTCTTTGTATTGTCGGGATTTTTGATCACTGGAATTCTGGTGGATGCAAAGGACTCCGCGCATTTCTTTCGCAATTTCTTTGCACGTCGCAGTCTCAGGATTTTCCCGCTCTACTTTGGATCGTTGCTTTTGCTGTTAGTCCTTTTTCCAGCACTCAGAATATCCCCCTCGGAGTTTCAGCCGGCAATCGACCAGCAATTTTACTTATGGACTTACCTAACCAACGTGCAGATGAGCATTCTGCAGGCGTGGTGTTTCGGTCCGCTGGATCATTTCTGGTCACTAGCCGTGGAGGAGCATTTCTATTTTCTTTGGCCGCTGGTAATCTTTTTCTTTTCACTCAATACCAGCCTTCGCATCGCAATTTTCCTGACGGTGCTGATCAGTTTTGGCCGCATCGGGTATGCTGCGATTTCCACGAACGATGTTGCCCCGGACGTGCTGAGTATCTTTCGTTTCGATTCTTTACTCATGGGAGCGATTCTGGCTTTGCAGATTCGACAACCCAGTGGACTAGAGCCGTTGCGACGCTGGTTGTGGATTGCGCTTCCGGCACTCGTGATTTGTGGGGCTGCGTTGGCAATTAAGGGCGGTCGCGTCCTCACGATTCCATTGACGATCATTCCACTGATTTGGGCCTGTATCATGATTGGATTGTTGACGAGTTCTCGCAAGTCGATTCTGGCGAGGCTATTCGATTTGCAATTCCTACGCAGGCTCGGAAAATTTAGCTATGCCATGTACGTGTTTCAGAGTCCGCTAATTCCGTTAACGGCTAGTGTCGTTTCCATTGCAGGGCTGGCACGCGTGTTCGAAATGGTTCCGGTTGTACCCTCGTTGGCCAACGTCAACATCTTAGGCGGGCTGGCCTACATCGTCGTCATGTTCGTGCTGACGTACGGAGCAGCGGTGCTGAGTTGGTACACCATTGAGAGGCACTTTCTGAAGCTCAAGGATCGTTTTGAGCATGCTGCCAAACGCGCTTGACCGGTGAAGGCGTTTCTCGTTTGGTCAGTTGTTTTACGGATGGCACTCAAGCGATCTAATGTTGCTACGTGTTTGCGGTCGCGCTGCAAAGACAAATGCTTTAGCACTCGGTATACTCGTCTGGGTAATTGTCTAGAACGCGGAATGTTACCAGCTCAATACAGCCCTGTCCGAGTAGTATGACCATCAGCATATTGGAGGTTTGAGTGGCTAGTGAGATCGTACGGCGAAGCCCGTTCAAGCGGTTTTTTTATACGCTGGTTCAAACAGGTGCCAGGATCATTGGTGTGCATCTCTTTTCACTGCGTGGAATCGATCGCGATCTCATGGAAGTTGATGGCGGAGCGCTTGTTTTGTGCACACATCAAAGCACGCTCGATCCGGTCTTGGTAGGGCTGTCCTACAACGGGCGGCTGAACTATCTCGCCAGAAGGACTTTATTTAATAATCCGGTATTTAGTTGGATCATCTCGACGCTCGATGCGATCGAAGTTGATCGCGACCGCAGCGGGCTCAGTGGGCTGAAAGAAACGCTCAAACGGTTGAAGCGGGGCGAAAAAGTTTTGATTTTCCCTGAGGGGACGCGAACTGAAGACGGAAAATTGCAGCCGTTAAAACGAGGATTTATTTCGGTAGCCCGTCGATCGCAAGTTCCGTTGATACCGATCGCGGTCTCGGGTGCCTACAATGCGCTTTGCCGAACGGCAACCTTGCCAACGTTTTTCCCGCTGAAACTGGCGATTGGTACGGTGATCCCAGCCGAGGACGTTGCGAAACTGGACGACGATCAATTGATCCAGTTGGTCGAGTCGCGCTTAAAGAAATGCTTCGACCGCACCGAAGTCGTTAAAAGTTATTCCTGCGCCAGCGTCTAACGCTGTAGTTGCGACTTAGTATCCATTTCGTCGTTTAACCCGCAGCCGCTAGGCGAGGCTTGGGTTGAGTTTTCGAACTTTTTGCAAAGCCAAGCTCAACCCAATCCTCGCCTAGCGGCTGCGGGTTAAACGATTTCGCTGCAACGACTTGTTCTTTCCAATGCAAATGAAAGTGGCGCTGTCCATTTAGATTT
Organism: Planctomycetaceae bacterium; assembly: GCA_005798335.1. Classification (GTDB taxonomy): domain Bacteria; phylum Planctomycetota; class Planctomycetia; order Pirellulales; family Pirellulaceae; genus Aureliella. The sequence continues at coordinate 3,421 of SYJV01000173.1, forward strand.
AGTTCGGTTCCGACTGCGACTAAATATAGGCATGTGCAGAACTCCTCGGCAGCCGAAAGAAATCCCCCCGGATGATCCTTTCGACTGCCGAAGATTTTCGAGTTTGATTTTTTTTGCCGCTAGCACCTCGTCCCGATGCTCAAGCCAGTCCAGCGCGTTCCTTGGGGTCGCGCAGTCCAAAAGCCAGTTTTGCGAGCGCCTCTGTTTCAATTTGACGAACACGCTCCCGGGTCAAGCCGAGTTGCGTACCGATTTCTTTCAGCGTATGCGACGTGGTATCTCCCAACCCGAATCGCATTCGCAATACGGTTGCTTCTCGAGAATCGAGTGTCTCAAGCAACTCGAGCACTGTCGCCAATACATCGTGATCGAGCAACTCTTCATCGGGCGCTTTGCGACGCTCATCCATTACCATTTCGCCCAAGGTCCAGCCAGCATCGACCTGGTCACTTTGCGGCGAGCTGTTATAAACGTGAATAGCTTTCTTAATGATGGGGAGTTTTTTCTTGGCAACTCCCAGAACGCGGGCAATTTCCTCCGGCGTGGCGGTCCGTCCGAGTTCTTCGGACAGTCGCGCTGACGCTCGACGCCATTTGCTGAGCAGCTCCACCATGTAAGCGGGAATGCGAATCGTCTTGGCAGAGTTAATTAAGGCGCGTTTGATCGATTGCTTGATCCAGTAACTGGCGTACGTGCTGAAGCGTGTGCCCATTGCGGGATCAAATCCCTCAACGGCGCGCAGTAGTCCGAGGTTTCCCTCTTCGATAAGATCCTGCAAAGATAACCCCTTGCCCACATAACCGCGTGCAATATTGACAACCAATCGCAAATTGGCGCGCACCATTCGATCGCGGGCTCGTACATCCCCATCGGCAATCAATTTCGCCAGTTCACATTCTTCTTTGGCTGAGAGCAGTGCGGTCTCATTTATTTCTCGCAGGTAGGTCTCCAGAGGAGACTGCGGCTGACCATCGTCCTTGGTATGGCGTCTCGCGCTTACCCGCAGCTCCTCTTCCCGGGAACCTTCATAATCATCCAGGTGATCGGTGGCTTCGGACATAGTTTATCGTTTGAGGCTGGTGGTTCGAATCGTCGGTCAGTGCATAGCTACACAATCCGGAATTTCTTGACACAAGCAATGCTATCGTCGAGCAATTGACTGCAAATCGAACAATTGCGAAGAGTTGCTGTTTGTAACGAATTTTGCAACAAGCGAGCTTTTTCGGTTTCGGCTGGCTGGTCGGTTTCTATAGCTTCAAAACTGATCTTCCATCAATTTCGGGAAATTCCTAAAGTCGCCTCGACTGGACAGTTAGTTTTCAGAAACCTGGCGCCTGCACAAAAAACAGGCAGTCCAGTAGATGCTAGAAAAACGGGCGTGCCTGCCATGGAATTGAGCACTCATGCTGATTCGTTCGTAACTGATAGCAATTAAATGACTTAGGTCGAGCCTATTGCTTGCGTTTGATAATGCAAACGTATGTCGGCTCGACGGAAGATCCGACTTGTCCCATTAACTGGCCGATTTGGCCCATGTGAGGAAGAATATGAATTCACCTTTCGCAGTTACCACGCAATCGAATCTCAGCATTCAGGACGAATCGTATAGCAGTGACGAGGCTCAGCAGCCTACCGTCGTCCGATCCGAAATCGTCCACAGCGGTGGCGAACCGGAAACTCAAGATCCCAATGCCGCGGCGGCAAAGCTGGCCGAGGACTTAAGGAACTTTGAAACGATTGTGGGCAAGTTTCGGGCGGAACTCCAACCGCAGGAGACGTTCGAAGATAGGTGCCAACAAGCTTTTGCGATCTGCAATGATCTATTCGGTCATGCCCCCACCTGGGTCTGTTTTTTCCGCGAAACTATCGCAACCAATGGAATGGTTCGCCAGCTATTCGCAAACGACTCTGAATTTGGCGAATTTACTCTCACCGAGCCATACTCTCACATCCTGCAAATGATGACCGCCCTGCGCTCGCGAGATCTGCCTGAGAACGACCCCAATGATCGTCAGCGAATGATTACGGTTCGTCTACCCAAAAGTCTGCACGAGGCGCTATGCGACGAAGCTGGTCGAATGAAGATCAGCGTCAACAAACTTTGCATCAGCCGAATGCTCCAACTACTCGACCCAATGATGGTCCCGGAAACCAACACCAAGCCGCGTGGCAGAAAGCCGCGAGCTCGCACTCCAGTGCCGACTACTTAGCCGGTAGCCTGGACGACAATCATAAACAAAGTCTATTGTTGCCGGTTCTCAGGTACTCGCCTGGGAACCGCTGCGCTATCGGCGTGTTTGATTCGGAGCATTTGACGAAAGCCCAAAAAGGCCGGATTGTTGTGCGACGACTTTGATTGGGAGACCGGTTCGCGCGCCAACAAGTGGCGCACCTAGTCGAGTCGGATTCGGTAAGACTCCTCGCGAATGGTCCTGCCCACCTCGGCATGAAACTCTCTTTCCCGAGTTTCCCGGCCCACGCCGACTTCCTCTCAATTCGCAGCCCAAGCCAATGGTGCAGAAGGTGCTTGTGCCGGAATGACCAGCAAATCCTCACGCTGATGATAGGCGGCAATACAATCGCGACGACAAGTTGAACACCAATCTCATAGCATGACGCATAGGTCGCTTTTCGTTTACATGCTGGTCCCTTAATCTCACCACAAACAAATCGCTAGCAAATCCCAATGACGCCTTGCTAGCATTGCGGAACGCCGGTTACACCCCTTTGGCAGCGCCTGTTTTTAGTGAGTACAGTCTGTTCAAGAACGGATTGCCCGAAGGGTGCGTCCCATCCAATCATGGATTTTGTCCTCAAGTGGCCGACTTGGATCGCGATGGCTTGGAAGATTTGATTACACCAGCCTGGCCGGGGCAAGTGCTCTGGTTTCGGCAGCAAAGCCCAGGGGAATTCGCGGAGGGAAAAGCCCTCGTCGATTCTAAGGGACAATCCGTTCGCACTGAGTGGATGTTTGGCGCGACTAGCTGTGATTGGAACGCTGATGGCTGGCCGGATATCGTTGTTTGCTCCTCAAATCGAGGTTCGGGACGAAGTCTCTTTCTCCTGCTGAGCAGTGGCCAAGCCGACGGACCTCGATTTCCCGAACCACAAAAGTTGAATGTTGGAGAAGGGACGGAGATCATCAACGCGGCATTAGTACCAGTGGCGACAGACTGGAATGCAGATGGGCTGTTCGATTTCGTAATCGGATCGGAGGCGGGCGAAGTAGTCTGGTTTCGAAATGTGGGAAGGTCTGGTCAGCCTGCATTTGAAGCGCCGGAGATTCTGATAGCGCAACCAGATGCCAATCACACGCGTGGAGGAAATGCACAGATAAGCATTGTGGACTGGAACGGCGACGGCAAACCGGACATTCTGCTTGGCGATACTGCTGGTCAATTTCAGAAAGTCCTTTCACAACGCGAACAGCAAATCGCTGAGCAATCAAAAGCCCGCTCGCAAAACGCTGCCAGCAGATGGGCTCAAGTTTTTCGCTTATTTCAGTCTCTAAGAAAACGCCCGCAATCGGAAAAAAATAGCGCAGCCATGGATGCAGCGCGTCGTGAATTGGTGCAGCTCAAGAGAATTCAAGAAATTGAACATCGGACCCAGAGCACTCGCGTCGGAGGTCAGCAGACGCACGGGCGGGTGTGGGTTTTTCTGCAACAGGCCAAGTGAGATATCGGAACAGACGATGATGTTGGCTAGAAAGCGGTTGATAGAACATCCCAAAACCCTCAGACCATTGTATTTGGCCAATCCAGGAGTTGGGAAAGTGAATTATCCTCATTTCCGGAGCGATTGCACCTATTTCCTCGTTATTGCCTCTTTCAAACTGTGCCAGAGATGCAATGGAGGAATTGACATGCGTTTGAGCCTGAATTCACAACGTGATAAGTCCAACTTGCAATTCGGTTTTACGCTAGTTGAGTTATTGGTCGTAATTGCCATAATCGGCGTCTTGGTTGGGCTGTTGTTGCCAGCGGTGCAGTCTGCTCGCGAAGCCGCGCGTCGCATGCAGTGCTCGAATAATCTCAAACAGTTAGGGTTGGCGTTTCATAATTACGAAAGCGCCAACCGAAAATTTCCACCTTCGTCGAGTGCAACTTTAACCGGTTACCATTACCCCAATCAATGGTTCCGCATTCTGCCGTACATTGAAAAGTCGCCGCTCTATGGCAAACTGGGCGTGTTCGATTCCACCAGTGGCGCACAAATGTGGATGGGCGATACTTCGACGGGGACTGCCGTAATACGCGACATTCTGCGCGACTTGGTAATGCCCGAGTGGCGATGCCCATCCACGAATTTGCCGCTCTTTCAGCAGGAGATCGGCTTCAATTTCCTTGTGCCATGTTACGTGGGAATCGGTGGCAGCTCGGTCCATCGCAGCACGGATCAAGTTGGCCCAAGCGGCAGTTTTTGCTCTGCGGGTGGAGTCTTCGTTGGCAATCGACCGATCAAGATCGGTGACGTCACCGACGGAACCTCCAATACCATGATGGTCGGCGAGAACTCCGCCATTCCACCAAATTTCGATGGCTCTGAATACCGAATTGGAACCTCGCGATCAGGTACATGGACCGGCAACAAGAATCCGCGTGAACCAAATGGCAATCGAACTTGGTCAAGCACAGGCGCACATGATACTGCGAATGCAACGACCGATATGCGGTCGTACAATGTTTCGACCATTCGGCAGACTCCCAATCCTAAAGGACTGGCGAATTTCCAGTTGTCGCGGGTGTGCAATCCACCGCTCAAGTCAAAGCATACTGGCGGCGTGATGATTCTGCGCGTCGATGGATCGGTCAGTTTCATAACCGATACAATCGATTTGGCGCTGATGTACAGCTTGGCTGACCGCGACGACGGAAATGTTGTTGGAGATTATTGATTATTTCCAATTTGGTTCCAGGAATTTTGTGTGAATTGAAATCCATGAGTTCTTCAAGATTCTCATTTGCACCGTCGCGATCGATGGAGTATTTCATTCCGTCGGTCGCACTGTGTTTCACTGTGTGCATTTCATTACTACCGTGTTCGCTGTCTGGCTGTGGCAGCGGCGAAGAAGCGTACTCGGTGCAAGGTGGAGTGAAGTTTGGTAGTGAATCGGTAACTGAGGGCACAGTGACTTTCGAGGAGTCCAACAGCAAGAGTACTGTTCAAGCAGTTCTGGGCGCCGATGGCAATTATTCGGTGCGATTGGCTGAGGGCACGTACAAAGTCGTTGTCGAACCGCCGATGGTTGCCGAGACACGCGGAAGTGACGCGGGAGTAACCTACAAAAATGTCAAAAACATTCCCAATAAATTCCGCCAATCGATGACTTCGCCCCTGTCTACTGATGTCAAAGCTGACACCACTTTCGATATTGATTTGAAGAAATAATCCCTGCGCAATTTTCGCAAAAAACTCGGTCGATAGGTATGGCGCGCTGGCAGTAAGTCGCACTAGGGATCGACATTTTGCAGCAGTTCGATTCGATCGAAAAGCGCCGGTCCGCCCAGTGCGGTGGGAGCAATTCCCGTGAGCGTAATGTTGCCGACGTCGCGCCATAAATCGCGAGTGACAACTGTCCATTCGTCGGGTGACGTGAGGTTGATCTGCGTCGATTGCCAACCGGAACTATTGTCGCCGGAGTGATAGCGCCGCTGCGGATTCTTGGCATTGGGCCACTGGCCTTCGGCGGCTAACTCTAGCATGATGCCTTTCGCGCCCGCCGATTTCCAGGCGAACCGAAGGAATCGAAATTCGCCTGCGTTAGGGTTCTCTCGAATGCGGAATGTCCAACCAGGAATTCGCGAGCAATAGCGCTGGGGTGGAGTCACACGTAGACAATAATCCCCGGATGCTCGATCGACCTCAACGAATTCAGCCGTTCCAGTCCCTTCCGTTAACACGTCGACAAATGCTGGGTTCTCATCCATCAGGACTATCGAAGTAGGTGGCTGCCTCAGCCAACCCAAAAGATCGGCGAGATCCTTGGGGCTGACCGATTTGTGCAAGTCATCCGGCATCATCGACACTGGCATGGCTCGCAACTCCTCCAAGTCTTTTCTCAGGATGATCTCCTGCTTGTTTTCAGCTTGTCGAACGGTCAAACTCGTTGGTGTTTCGAAGCCGAGCAGGCCGCTGACCACTCGACCAGAAGTCGTCAACAACGAGTAGGTTACATATCCGGCCGAAATCGAATCGCTGGGAGTTAGCACGTCTTTTAGTATCGTCTCTTCGGCGCGCTGGAATTCGGCGCTCAGGTCGGGACCAACTGCGAACCCAATTCCGTGGGCTTGATGGCAGTTGCCGCACTTCTCTCTAAATACCTGTTGGCCCCGTACGGCATCGCGCGGTTCAGCCAATGCACTTGAGTAGCGTTCGAACAATTTCTGTCGCTCTTTTCCCGTGGAAGGGTCACTCTGCATGAGCTGTGCGGCTCGTTCTCGAATCGATGCATCTGTGTCGCTGAGCAACGTCGTGCGCTGCACCGCCGACAACCAAGAGGTAGGCACAGTTTTCGATTCCAGGGCGGAAACAAGCGCATCAATTCGCTCGCGTCGCGCAAAAATCGCACTCAAGATTGCATCGCGAACCCGCGGCGTACTCGACTTTAGAGTCTCGAGCAAGCCTTTTGTCACACGCAAGTCCACTTCTACGGACAGTTCAACCACGGCGGCAAGATGTTCCTCAACTGGAACTCGAATGTCTTTCAGTTGCTTGAGCGAACTCTCTATTCGATTGCTGCGATCTGTAACCGTTTCCAGCGACAGCAAACTGACCAATGCAATGGTCAACTTGCGCACCGAATCATCGCTGGACTTCGATAACGCTTCGATAGACTTTTTGGCTGTCAAGGAAATAGCCACGTTTATTGGCGTTTTTAGGCTGGCGCGAATTCCACGCAAGCACATAGTTTGCAGAGTTGGCTCAGCTAACTCCGAAATGTGCTCGAGCATTTGCGAAACTTCCTGTGCATCCCGTCGATTGGTTATGGCGGTACACAACGGTTCAAGTATGTGTTCGGCACCGGCAAGTTCACCTGGCGTATGGAGCAACTGTGCGAGCAAATCGCCGGCGCGACCGGGTACCGAGGAGAGTATTGCGACTCGCACCCAAGGTTCATGACCATCCTTGCGAGCCAACTGGGAAAGAGCCGACAGAACCCGGTTGTCACGGCTTTCGCCAAGCGTCAGTGCAAGTTGCAAGCGAACCAGTGGCTCACTGTCCGAAGCCAGCGACAGTACTTTCGCAATGATGTCAGGCTTCGTAATCCAACGTTCCGCAAACTTCAATCCCTGCCTGCGAACTCCGGGATCAGGATGGCCAAGCGCTTGCAAGACTTCGCTGGGTTCCAAAGCGTCGAGACCATCGAGCGTGTAGAGTGCATTTAGCGCCGCTGTCGTCTCGCTGGTTTCGCTCACCCAGCGCTTGATCATAGGTGCTATGGTTGCATCGCGGCGTTCGACCAGAATCCGGCGCGCAGTTGAGCGCCGCCAGTAATTCGATTGGACGATTTCACGAGCCAGCATTTCGGGCGCCAATTCGCTCAAGTTGATCGGTGAGACCAGCCTGGCATCTTCATGAGTCAGACGCCAAACTCGACCCCGGTCACTGCCTGCCATCAAGCCATATTGTTGTTGCAGATAGCGTGGGATCGCGGAATAGTCTTCAATTATCTCTCTGTAAAAATCCACGATTGCAATGCTGCCGTCCGGCGCATGCGCCATGGATATCGCATGAAACCAGGCATCGCTGGATGCGAGAAACTCTGATTTCAATTCGATTGGGTCGCGGTGCAATGTCAAACGAAGGCCATCGCGCTCAACGACTGCTCGATGCACTAAGTTCTGTGCAGGTTCGCATGCTAGGAGCTGGCCACGCAAATTCGGTAGCGCAACATCTTGGTACACCAACGGTGAACAGGCCGATGTAAAATAGCCATTGGGTGCAGATTCTTGAATTCCATAACGATCGGTGTACAGCCTTGCAAATCCTGGATCATTCGCACGACGCACGCGCCACGGATGCGGCTGGCTGGTAGGAAAAACTCGTTGATCGTTGGTGGCCGACTGTTGTAACGTGGGAGCCGCCACATCGGGATTGCGAGCCAAGTAACGCCACTCGATGGGCGCGACAAAGATGCCAGGCGTTCGCGTGGAAATTACGAATCGATCGCCCGACTCGGTAAAGGCAAACCCCATCGTCTCGGTGCTGCCAACGACTGGCTCGATCGCTGTTCCATCGGACTTAATTCGAAAATCAGAATTGGGCAGTTCGACCACCTGGGCCAAATACTTCCCGCGAATTGTTCCGCCTCCCGATCCGCGTCCGAAATAAATCCAATTGTCGAGACCGAATTGTGGACAATTGATACTGCGTTCCAACAGTCCATGAGTGAATCCTTCGAAAAGTATTTCCTTTAACTCGGCCTGCCCGTCTCGGTCGCGGTCAGCCAGAAATAAGATTTGCGTATGGCAAGCGGCAATGATACCACCACGCGCGGGGCAGATGCCGTGACAGGCCGGGAGTCGATCGGCCCAAACCACAGCCCGATCCATTCGGCCATCACCATCGGAATCCGTCAAGCGTTTGATAGTTCCATACGTCTCGTTTTCAGCGGCCAGTTTGTGGCGCTCGTCTGCTTGAATTCGCCGGACAACACGATCCAGCTCGCCGGTCTTATTGAGTTCTTCGATATCGTATTGCCCCTCAAGGTTATAGCCGTGTAATTCGCAGACGAACAATTCTCCGTACTCGTTCCAACACAAGCCGGTTGGTTCGCGAATCAGCGGCTCGCTAGCCACTAATTCCAAGCGAAATCCTGGCGGAAGCTGAAACTTGGCCATCGACTCAGATGGTGTTTGCGGGCTGGGCGCATCGCCGGGGTTGCTAACCTGCCCAACGCCTGGCAGTGCGATCCAAACCAAGATGCACAGGACAGAGAATTTCGTTAGTGCCGGATTGCCCTGGCAGCACGATTGGCGTTGGCAATAATTCATTTGTTTTGCCTTGGTGTCTTCATGAGTTCATAGTGTTTAGATGAAGCCTTCCATGATACCAATTTCGCGTACTCAGCAGAACGATTGTCTCGGAGCGAGACCACTTCCAAGCCAACGTTGAAAGCGGCTGTTATTTATTTGCGAACCAAGCTACGACTTGAGGAGGCAGCGAACGCACGTGCAAGTCGCGTTGAGGGAACGAAATTTCGATTCCGGCACTACGAAACTCTTGATACATCAGCGTGTGTAGCTCATGCAGCGTTTGCAGTCGAATTTCCAGGCTGGAAATGAAAGTGCGGACGGTCAAATTCAAGCAATTGTCTCCGAATTGATCAAAAATCACCGTGGTCTCTGGTTCTCGCAAAACGTTGGGATGACTGAGGCAAACGCGCATGAGAATGCTGCAGGCAAAATCGGTGTCGGTACCGTAGGCGACTCCGACTTTAATGACGATACGGTTCGTAGTATCCGACAACGTCCAGTTCAAAAGTTTGCCCGTAATTAGATCTTTGTTGGGAATGATCAATTCTTGGCGATCCCAGTTTACGATGGTCGTCGCGCGCATGCGAATTCTCTGCACCGTTCCGGTTATCCCGTCCAGCGTAATTACGTCGCCGACTCTAATCGGTTGTTCGAATAGCAAGATAATGCCCGAAACAAAATTGGCGAAAATTTCCTGCAA
>SYJV01000174.1 GCA_005798335.1 Planctomycetaceae bacterium
GAAATCGCTTATACTGCACACTTGGAGAGCGGGTTCAGCTCCGAACAAATCGGTGCACCAAAGCGGGCGAACTACGTTTTCTCCAATCGTTCATCAACCACGCCCGCTTGGTGACCTTGGTCGTTCGGCCATCAAGAGAATCAATTCGGAACCCCAATGGATTACGCAACTGCATTTCAATCCATCGTCGCCGATGAGCGATACCAACGGAACCTTGATTGGGGCGAATCTCGTCCCGGACATCCTGAAGGAACCGTTCGCGCTCACATCGCAGAGATCGAACCCAACCTTGACGCGCTCGCGCCGAAACTGAGCGAAACCGATCGCTGGAAACTCCGGCTTCTGATTCATACACATGACTCGTTCAAAGCTGAATCCAAGCCGGGTGTCCCAATTACTGATCCCGCCAGTCATGCTTCGTTGGCGCGATCCTTCCTTGGAGAGTTCTGTCCCGATGAAGATCTATTGGCTATGGTTCAATATCACGATGAACCATTTGCCTTGTGGCGTCAGGTCGAGGCGAAGGGAAAGTACAATCAACAACGTATGGAATCCTTGATTGGCAACATCAAGGATTGGAACTTGTTCCTTGCATTTAACATTATCGACGGCTGCACCGAAGGCAAGAGTCGCGACCCGCTTCGATGGCTCTTCACAGCGCTAAGTGGGAAGGTAGAATCAAGCTTCACTGAGGCCGATATCATCGGCTAAAATGGCCGGAACATTTAAAGGATTAGATTCTGCGGTGATCGAAGAGAGAGAGCCTGGCGGAGGAGAGGCTATCTAACGGGTGAGAGCTATCTAACGGGGGAGAGCTGGCATCAGAGTAGACTAGCCAGATATCTAATCCAAGGTTCAAGTAAGCCGCTGCCACAGCTTGTGCTTGTGCGTCGCCTTAGGGTATTAGATGCGTGTGTTCGGCTGGGGTTGCTAGACTTTCTGGCGAACTCTGGCTGCGTAATTGATCCCACAGCCGTGAATGGGTGTTGCCCAGCGATGAACTGGCTTCAATGTAAATACCTTGTCAGTGGTTGGCCATCCTGGTTGTGAGTTTCGAATGAGCTAGCGACGTAGTGTCTACGCTGTTGAGCCAACACGGTTCAACTTTTCGATGCGATATTTGCGCTGAGGGTTACTGGCCAGGGTGACCAGCCAGTCTGCTAACTGGTGTCGTAACCGCGGGTCGGCGGGGGTGTGATTCCGTACAGCTTGAGTGCGCCTCCACAGTGCTCGCACATCGGCTGCGGTTTGAGTACCGACTGCTTCGGACACACCGTCAGCGTGTATATCAACTGCAAGGTTACCGTCACCAGCCATTTCAGTAGCTCGATGTCCTACTGACTGCGTGCGCTGGCTAGACCGTAGTGCCTTACCTTGCGGCAACCGCTGGGTAAGACATGTTGTAGGAAGCGACGTATGAACTCCTCGGCTGACACCTTCAGCGTGTGGACTTTGCGGCTGCCGACTGGTCGGTACTCGTACTTCACTTGCGCCTGGAGATCATCGCCAGGTTCAATTGACTGAATCCGGTGATTGCTGATGGCGACGCGGAAGATGTAAGGTGCCAAGTACTTCATGGCTGCTTGGCCGTCTCCGACTGGCTTGCAGTGAACTACCCATTCCGCCTGCCATACGTCCGCTGGGAACTGATCGAGCAGTCCGGCTTGACGCAGGGCTGCGCGGATCTTGGCTCGATAGACCAGCGATAAGGCCAGGACTGGTACTAAGTAATCGGCTCGCGATGGCAACCACTGGGAATCATCTTCACTGAGAGCATCTCCGGCAACCACGATATTTCACGCGATTTCGGCTCGGCAGGAGCCTCGCCCGCCTCGCCCTTCCGTCAAACTCACTTTCCGGCCTTCCGGACAGGCTGTTAGACGTAGATAGTGAAGAAATAGGTTGTTTGTGAAGAAATAGGGTCGGATTTGCCGTTTTCTGTGGATCTTGCGTTTGCAATTCAGCCAAAGGGGCCGATATACTTAACTGGAGTTTTGGTTGGGCTCTTCCGTTTCCATCGGACAGGACTTCAAAAATGGACTCAATCCGCAAACAAGTTCGTATCGCGCGGCGACGATTATCGGTTGAGAAGTTTCTTGGCAACTTGCCTTGGACAATTTTACCTGCGCTTGGAATCGCAATCATTGCGGTCGCAATTCCCAAGTTCATGTTTGTCGCGGTCGATAGCACAATTTGGTTTGCCTGCTGGCTCGTTTCGGCCGTGGCGATTGGCCTGTTGACTAACAGCATCCTCTCTTGGCTCGGTCGACCAAGTTTGGCAGACGCTGCTGTCGAGGTTGATCGACGTTTTGGTCTGAGAGAACGATTGTCCAGCGTTCTGGTCTTAGCACCTGAAGATCGGGAAACGGAACTGGGACAAGCCCTGGTGGCCGACGCACGCAAGCAAGCTTCGCGGATCGACGCAAGAGAAAAATTCCACTGGGGGTTTAATCGTCGCTTGCTGCTGCCGCTGTTGCCTGCTGCACTTGCTGTCGTGTTGTGGTATGTGCCGAATCGCCAAGCCGATGCGCTGATAGCACCGGTAACTAACGTGACGCAAATTCGCAATTCCACTAAACCGCTGATCGAGCAGATTCGCAAAAAGCGGGAAGACGCCGAAAAGCAAGGTTTGCAAGAGGCAGTGGATATGTTCCGCAAGCTAGAAGGCGAATTAGCGAAGATGCAACAGGACGAGAAGCTCGACACCAAGCAATCGCTTGCAAAATTGAACGACATCAAAGAGCAACTTGAAAAACGCAAAGAAGAATTGGGCGGCGCAGAAAGCCTACGAAAGAATCTGCAAAATCTACAGAAGTTCGAAGAGGGACCTGCGGAAAAAATGGCCGAGGCGCTCAAGCAAGGCGATTTCGAAAAGGCCGAGCAAGAGTTGGAAAAGCTGATGAAGAAAATGATGAACGACGAACTCACTCCAGAAGATGTCGACCAACTGGAAAAACAGCTTGAGCAACTCCAGAAAGCCATGTCGGAGGCAGCGCAAGCTCACGAAACGGCCAAGCAAGCTTTAGAGCAACAAAAGAAGCAGGCGGAAGCCGCTGGTGACTTGCAAAAAGCCGCACAACTCGAACGGAAGTTGGCGGAAATGCAAGCTCAAGAATCACAGATGGCTCAAATGCAGGAAATGGCTAGCTTGATTAACCAAGCCAAGCAGTCGCTTGAGAACGGTGACAAACAACAATGCAAGGAATGCATGAGCAAGTTGGCCGATAAACTCGGCGAAATGAACCAGCAAGATAGCCAGCTCCAAGACTTGGACCAACTGATGGACCAACTGGCACAAAGCAAGTCGAGTATGTGTGAAGGCATGGGGGCAGGCAAAATGCCTAGCGAGATCCCTGGCAGTGGTCTGGGCGAGGGGCGGGGAGCTGGGGATCGCCCCATTGAAGAAACCGATGTCGGATATTATGACTCGAGAATTCGCGAACAAATGAAGCAGGGTGAAACGGTCTATGGCGGCAAAGTTGGTGGCGAGAATCGCAAAGGAACTTCCAAAGCAGAAGTCCAAGAGGCGGTTCTAACAGCGCTTACCGAAGAACCAGAGCCGCTGGAAAACCAAGCGCTGCCGCGAAATCAACGCGACCATACTCGTGAGTATTTTAATGCTTTGCGAGAGGGCAAACCTTCGGCAAAGTAGACATTGGATTCATCATTCGAAAAATTCAGTCTGTGGACCGCAGCGATTCTGCTGGGTTCTTTGGTTTTGTTTTCATTAGCCAAGCCGAGATTGGCGGTTCGGCTTGAGCAAATTCAGAGTCGCAGCACTTTTCAAGTTGGCCGCGCGATGCAATCGGTTGGCGGTTCAGACAATTCCTTATCCCAACTGTCCAGCCACGAAGCAACTCAGCGCGCTTCAAGAACACTGACCAACATTCAATTGGCATTGCTGGCTTTGTTTATGGTGGCCTGGATAATCGGTCTGCGAGGACTAGTTAGATCCAAACGTCTGCGCGATGTCGCGAAATCCGACTTTCAAACTGGTCCGTAGCGCTATGCGATCTAGTCGCTGGAGATCACGATGAGCGAAATGCTGTTTGAGAATCCTCTGTGGGTCGGTTTTATCGGCTGTGTGTTCAGTGGCATTGCTGGGTTCATCTGGCTAAATACGATGAACCGCGCTGCGTTGCAAGTGGCATGCGGACTACTGGGGCTGACTGTCATCTTGGTACTGGTGAACATCAATGTGATCACCGAACGTGAACACATTGAAGCGATGCTGTATCGCGTCGCCGATGCGCTCGGCAAAAATGACCGCGAGACCGTTTACCAAGCCATCGACCCCAACGCGACGCCGGTTGTCATGCGAGCCAAAATGGAACTACCAAAGTACTTGTTCACCGAAGCTCGTGTCACGGGCATTACTTCTATCGAAGTCGACAGTCGCGCTGATCCGGCTCAAGCCTTCGCTCGTTTCAACGTGCGGGTGGCGCTAACGATCCTCGGGGACAAGCTGGACATACCACGGTTTATCAAACTCTCTATGAGGAAAAGTGGCGCGAGGTGGCTGGTCTACGACTACGAACACGACGAACCCACAGCGGGCTTGCGTTTTTCCACCGAAGTCGCCCCACCTGCAAACAGTCCGCTGGATGCCTTGAAGCGATCCGGTAGCCCCAAACTGAAACTCTAGCGCGCCGTCAATAAGATTGTCTAGAAGAAATTTGACATACGGTCAACAAATTCGTATACCATGCGATATTGAGCTGAACGTCGTAGTCCGAGAAGTCATTAGTGTCGTCGTATTTCTTTCTTGGGAGACTTGTCATGAAACGTCACTCACGGGGGTTCACATTAGTCGAGTTGCTGGTGGTGATCGCTATCATCGGAGTACTGGTTGGATTGCTGTTGCCTGCGGTTCAGGCGGCCCGTGAAGCGGCTCGGCGGATGCAGTGCAGCAACAATTTGAAACAGTACGGATTGGGGATTCACAACTATCACAGTACTTACAATACTTTTCCGCTGGGCGCAACGGGCGCCAACGGGAGCATTCTGCCCAGGTTGACCTGGCAAACGCGCATCTTGGCGTTTATGGAACAGGGCAACGTGTACGACAAGATCGATTTTTCGAACGATCAGCGCCGATTGCAAGTCATTCCCGGAAAAATCCTGTGGGAGATTTCACCTCCTTATACCCGCTGCCCTTCTGATGGTTATCCCACTGTTCTTAATCCAGGGACTACTGCCGCCAGAGCGCACTGCAATTACGGTGGTTCGCTTGGTTCACAAAAAGTGGACGGCATTACACTGACAAGATGCCATCCATTCACGATTTTCGAGCAGCAGTTGCCTGGAGGTAACGCTCGGTTTGGTCAAACCAGCAACAAGTCGCAGGTGTCCGGGATTTTTTCCTTCGGCAATTCCGTCATGAAAATTGGCGACGTTACGGACGGGACTTCGAATACGCTGTTAGTCGGTGAAGTGTTGCCCGGTTGCCAGTGGGTGAATGCAGGCGATACGCAAGCAGGAACATGGATCAATAGCTGGGGCAATCTATTCAGCATTGGTGGCGGAGTTTCTACGATTACGCCGATCAACGAAATGACTACCTGTCAGGGCTCGCGCAAAATACGCGATCCGGCTTGCAACCCAGCCACCGGCGACACCATGCAGTATGCCTATGGATTCAAATCGATGCATACCGGTGGCGCGCAATTCACGTTGGCCGATGGTTCGGTTCGCTTTATCAGCGAGACAGTCGACCACTTGATGTACCAATGGCTTGGCGCGCGAGCTGATGGACAAGTTGTTGGCGATTTCTAAATTCGGCAACTCTTGGAAATATTATTCGGAATTTCCATGGTACTCTGCACATTAGGTTCACCTAATGTGCAGTGATACCGCAACATGCTGACACCACTGCAACAAGCTGGCAATGATGATGAAAGATAACACACGCGTGGCGCAGGAAGCGAAATCATCCGCCTGGGTCAAGGTTTGGTTGAGCCTATTTGGATTGGTGACATTCTCGGTCGGATGTGACACCGGCCCCAAGTTGATCGAGGCGGGCGGAACGGTCAGGTACCAATCCAAGCCCGTCGTCGAAGCGGATATTGTTTTCATTCCTGACGCAGGAGGACCGTTTGTGCTCGGTCGCTCGGATGATCAAGGAAAATTCATCCTATCGACCGATGGAAAACCAGGTGCGCTCGCTGGTGCCTACAAAATCGGCATAAACGCGATGCGACAGAAGCGGCCTGTTTCAGAAAAAGAAGCTCCGTCCATGACCGATGCTCAGATTGCCGCAAATCATGAATCGGTGATACCTAGGAAATACAACCACCAGATCACCAGTGGATTAACCGCAACGGTTTCCGATGACCCCCAAGCCAATCAATTCAATTTAGATCTAAAGTAATCGATTTAAAGTGGATTGCTCTGGATTCGCGAGCGATAACTCTTCACTTCGAAAGAATGCAGTAGACGCTGATATTGGCTCGTTTTTTCAATACAGGTAGCAACATGATTCGACTTCTAACGATGCTGACTTTGATATCGTTGATAACGATGCGCTTCGCACCAGCGCAGGAAGTTTTGCGCGCCGGCATAATTGGACTGGATACTTCCCATGTTCCAGCCTTCACTAGGATTTTCAACAGTGCGGTGGCCGACAATCAGGGCGACTTAGGCGGTATTAAGGTGGTAGTTGGCTATCCTGGCGGGACGGATTTTCCTGCCAGCCGAGATCGAGTTGCACGATTTACCGAGCAAGTAAGAGGAATGGGTTTGGAAATTGTCCAGACGATTCCTGAATTGCTACAAAAAGTTGACGTCGTTTTGTTAGAGAGCGTCGATGGCAGAATTCACCTCCAAGAAGCAGCGCAAGTAATCAAAGCTGGCAAACCGCTGTTTATCGACAAGCCTGTCGCGGGTTCGCTGGCCGATGCCATTGCGATCTTTGAACTTGCAAAAAAGTATAACGTGCCAATATTTTCTAGTTCGTCGTATCGCTTTTATCCTGGCTTGTTGGCACTGCTGAACACCGAGAAAGTAGGTGAGATAGCCGGCGCGGCAACTTGGGGCCCTTGTTCATATCAACGCGATACGCCGGATATGGTCTTTTACGGAATTCACGGAATTGAGGCTTTGTATACGCTGATGGGTACCGGTTGCCAGACTGTTTCGCGCATTAAAACAGCGGATACAGACTTGGTGTCGGGCACTTGGGCCAACGGTCGCATCGGCACGTATCGTGGAATTCGCAAGAATTCTGCTGACTCCGGCGCAATAGTATTTGGCAGCAAAGGTATCGTCTTGGCGGAAAAGAATGGCAGTTATGCGGATCTATGTAAAGCTATAGCGAAGTTCTTTCGAACCAGAGTCCCACCGGTTTCTGCTCAAACAACCATCGAAATGTTTGCTTTCATGGAAGCCGCAGACGCAAGTTGGCTTCGCAACGGCGCTCCGGTCTCAGTCGACGATGTGCTCAAAGAAGCACAAGTCAAGGCCAAAGCTCGATTAGCCGAGGTGGAAAAGTAGGTAGATGCCCTTGCCAAAAAAACGCATCTGAAAGGTAGTTGATGGCCAAGCTGGTTGAATACGACGAAAGCAGCGGCGAAGTGCGCGCCGTGTATGACGACATTCGCTTGACTCGCAAATCTCAGGACATTAACAACTTCTGGAAAGCCCTGGCGAATCATCCTCCTACGTTGCGTAGAACATGGGAGGCGGTCAAGCAAGTCATGTGCGAACCCGGCTCGCTGGATCCTCTTCAGC
>SYJV01000175.1 GCA_005798335.1 Planctomycetaceae bacterium
CGCTCTATTGAGCAGTCGATCGAACGGAGAATGAACGGCCTCGTCACTCTGCAAAGGATCGCTCGAAGACGGGACAGTCCCTTCAGGCGGATCGATTTTGTCGGCTGGGTTCGTCATCGTCGCAATTGTAGTCGAAGCTTATTTCTCAGCGTAAGACCCAACTACGATGTTTTGAAGGCATACAGCCAGATCAGTTGCGATCCAAGTTCACAGACAAGACTGCGGCTCTTCAATATGCTATCGCTCGCGAGTGCCTGCGTTACACCGACGACGGTCAGATGACCCTCGCGATCGCTGAGTACCTCAGTGAGAAATCAACGATCATTAGTGATGAGTTGATGCGCCGGTTTGTTGAGAATTACGAATCGTGGCGCGGCTATGGCCATGGGGCCAGGGTTCTGATCGAAGCTTTTCGGAATAGCGCGGATTTTGATTTTATAGCGGAGCATTTGTTCCCGGGAGGATCATACGGGAATGGTGCCGCAATGCGGAGTGCTCCTGTCGGCCTTCGGTTTCATGCTAATGCAAAAGAGATATGGGATGAAGCCAAGAATAGCGCTTGGCCAACTCACCGTCACGAACTTGGCATCGAAGGTGCCTAATTGATTGCACTGGCAACTTCTTTCGCTGCCTCGGAGGCTCGAATAAATCCGCAGACTGTTGCAGGGTACCTGCAACCGTTTTGCACAACCGTGGTTTTTCGGAACAAGTTGGCTCGTCTAGCTGACGTGAAAAACGATCACGGCATAGAGCAATTTGGAAATGGGATCGAAGCGCATGAATCGGTTGTAACTGCATTGGCCTGTTTTGCTCTCCATCCTGAGGATTACCAAACGCTGTCGCTGAAGCGATCTGGCAGGGTGGCGATACCGACACAATTGCTGCGATGACGGGAGCGCTGGCGGGAGCCCGAGTTGGACCTAGCTTCGCAGATTCAATGCCCATCGATCGGCTTGAGGACAACGACTTTACTGCTTACATCCGCAGTCTGTCATAACGCCTCGCCGACAAGATCGACGCATAGCCCATTATGGTTGCGATGTGATACCGTGCAGTCGCTGCCAAGCGTGGCCGGGACGGTCGACTCGGAAGCGAACGATTCTCTGTTGAGCGGCCTCAGTCACGTACGCAGTCTTGCCATCGGGACCGCCGAAACAGATGTTGGTGGGACTCATACCCAGTACATCGATCTCCTTTAGTTGTTCGCCGCGCGGAGACAGTTTAACGACCGTACCCTTACCGTGCCGAGTCACGTATAAGTTTCCATCGACATCGCAACGCATGCCGTCAAATCCATAGTCGTCGAACTTGGTTAGTAGACGCTTGTTTGCGAGTGTTCGCTGGTCGGTAAGGTCGAACGCCCAAATATTGCGTTGCACAGATTCGTTAACGTACAGCGTCTTGCCGTCGGGGCTGACTTCAATTCCATTGGTGGTCCCCATCGACTTTTCTAATAATTGAGTGGTCCCATCGCGATCGATGCGCCAAATTTGCCCAGTGCCAGCACTCCAATTTGGGTCGCTGGCAAACAGAGTGCCGTCGGCCGCGATCGCCAGATCGTTGGGTTGATTCATCGCAGAATTATGTGCTAGCACGCGAATTTTCTTCGTCGCTGGATCAATTTCCAAGACACTGTGTTCGACGTAATCTGCCACGAACATTTTTCCCTGGCTGTCGATACAAATGCCGTTGCCGGTGCTCTTATTCGATAGTTCGACATGCACCGATTGTTGACCGTATGGTGTAACCTTGCCGATCGTTTGTTGGCGTCCGAAATTTACTGCGTATAGGTTACCTGCGGCGTCGCAGGCAGGTCCTTCGACGCCGCTGGTAAAGCTCTGCGGTTCAGTGAAAGGCCGCGCGACAAACAGGTCCTCTGGGCTGACTTTCGCCACCAATTCGTGCACTTTGCCGACGATGCGTTCTTCGAGCGTAGGACGCCACGGACGGCTCTGTGCTTCGTAGCCGCCTTCCTCCAACACTCGGCGACTTGGGATATAGCCATCGTACATGTTCGAGTACCCAGCGATCCACACCGCTGGATAACCCTTGGCTTGCAACTCTCTCTTCAGGCGAATGGAATAATCGACCACAACTTCACTGCCCAGCGTAACCATCAGCAGTTGATCGCCGATGCGAATCGCCTGTACTGGATAAGCTAATTCAGCGCGGCCCGGCGTCGCGAATTGGAGATCCACGCGCTCTAGGCCACATGCCAGTCGACCGATTATCTGGGTCTGGTGACGCGGGGTCGCTTGACCGATCTCTATCGCTGCCTCGATCGCAGTTGCCAACGCGCGACCGTGTTTTTGAGCGTAGTGCAATTGACTACGCGGGTACGGATTTTGATCCGCGCCGCAACCCATCATGAATAGCGCAGTTACTCCAGGATGATCCTGCTCAAAATACTCTTGGGCATATCCTGCGTAATCGCCAAGCCACCTGAGGAATCCCATCGTTGTATTGTGACAAGCATAGCCGAACAAAACAGCTCGCAGCTCACCCTTGGCATTGCCAACTCGCAACACGGGAACCGAATGGTCGACCGGTCCATCAGGATTCGGATGGTTGCGAAATCCTTCCGTCGACGGAGTCCGCCGATTCATGGCAAATCCACACCGAGCCGAAGAATAGGACAGCGTGGCTGGCTCCAAGCGTTCCATTGCTTGGCCGGCGATCGCAACGATCTTCGACTCAAGTACCGCGAAATAGTCGCGCACATCTTCGTTGCCATAGGCTGGACCACAATGCGTGTGCGAAGCGTTCATGACCAGACAATGCTCAGGCAATTGGTATTTTTCAGTCAGTTGCCGCGCCACACTCTGACGAAGTCGATCAAGAACGCCAATTAGATCCAGGGTGACGAACACGACGCGAGTGCCGTGCGCATCTTGAATGGCAAGTGCTTTCGCGAACAACTCTTGTTCAGTACCTTCGGCAGGTTCTTTGCGACCAGCGTAGCCAGCCATGCCCATGCGTCGATCGGGCGTAATCTTCACGGCAGCGACGCCATATTGCCACTGAATTTTGTTGGATTCACCTTTGGTACTTTGTTGTTCCTGGGCAAGTCCAATGTAAGGCAATAAACCAACCGACACCATCAGCGCAAGAATTCGAATCATCGTTGTAGTCCCTTGATTGACTGTTAGGGGGTCGGACGTTCAAAATTCAAAATTTGTGCCGAGTCTTGCGTATCGCTGCTGTATTCCACTCACGCCAATTTTCAATATTGCAGCGCGACCCCGAGACCGAGTCGAACATCCATTCCCATGCAAATTTCTACACTGAATGTATTCCAAACAATTGCGCAAATCGACTGGGCGTCTCAGATAAGACAAAAGATTGATTTTCGCTGGCCCCGTGCCCGCGCAGAAACTCGTCTGCGGACATCTCTCGTTTGCCCGCCGGCTGAAGGCGGTTAACCAGCAGCAAGCTGCCCGAACACTGAACTGCCAACAGTCGTTGTCCAGCCTCTGGCCAGTCCAAGTGCAGTTGCTTGGCCGAGGTCGCCCACACACTTCCAATATCGTGAGATATGGATTTCAAGTCGCAATCCAGGTCGCGAGCAGCTCGAATCAGTAAGCGAATTGGTTTGGCGTTGCCCATTTTTAGATCTGCAAATGTTCCCGGCCAAGGCTGCAAAGCGCGAACTAAACGGGCCAGCACATCGGCAGGCAAACGGAAATCGAGCTGGCCATCACTTTTCGAAAAGCGCGGTGCTTTGGTAATCAGCGCGGCGTGTTGCGGTACGCCAATGCCGCTTACTCCGTCCCATGACTGGAGAATCTGGATCGCTTGACAAGTTGCCTGGACGCCGAGTTGAGCCAAGCGAGCTTCTAACTGAGCGGCGTTCTCGTCTGGCAAGATCGGAGTCGTTGCTGTCGCCAGAATCGGGCCACCATCAAGCTTGGGTGTCATATGAATGACGCTGACTCCAGTTTCGCGATCACCGGCCAACAGAGACCATTGAACCGGTGCAGCTCCCCTGTGCTTTGGTAACAAGGAACCGTGCAAATTGATACCGCCCATGCCCGAACAAGCTAAACACTCGTGCGAGAGAATCTGGCCGTAATCGCACACGAAAAAGAGCTCAGCATCTGCCGCGCGCAGTCGCTGGAGACTGTCAGGAGCGTTGATGCTGGCCGGTTGAAACAATGGCAACTGATGATCAATCGCCCAGTCCAGCATTGGAGCGGAAGGACGTTTCCCGGCCGATTCGACCAGCGGTTTAGTGACCACCAGTGCAATCTCGTGCGACAACTCTCGAATTTTCTCGGCAGAAGGGACCGCAAATGGCCCAGTTCCCATTACTACAATTCGCATCGCGTTCACTTCCCTGCACACTACCAGATTCGTTTTACCCGCAGTCGCAGGCGAGGAAAAGTCAACTCCGCAAACAGCCCCATCATATTGTTGCGAGCAATATCAGCGAGTAAATCTAGTCGAACCACCACCAAACAATCTAATTGCCAAACAATCTAACAGTAGCGGCTTTCCAAATCGCCAAGTCGTTTAGCGAGCGACTCGTTGGCGGGGATGGCTCCCGTTCTCTGGCGAGATTCGAAATCCACGACTAGTTCTGAAATTCCATCTTCCAGCTCGCGCAATGCGCCTTCACTAAGCCGATCAATAAATAACATACCGTTCAGGTGGTCAGTTTCGTGCTGGATAATGCGCGCTTCAAACCCTGTAAACTCCTGATCAACTTCTTTGCCCGTCAAGTCATATGCGTTGACGCGAATGGTCTTCGAGCGCACGACGTTGCCATAAATACCCGGCAGGCTGAGACAGCCTTCTTCATCTTCGTCATTGCCGCGTGGGCGGCTAACAACTGGATTGATGAAAACAGACTCTTGTCCTTCGCCACGTCGGCCACTGGGATTGACGATAAACAATCGCAAGGGAATGTTCACCTGAGTCGCCGCCAATCCCACGCCTCGATGCTCGTACATGAGATCGAACATCCGCGCGATAATGTTCCGCAATTCCACGTCGACTCGCCGAATCGCTTTTGCCTGATGGCGAAGTGACGGATGAGGATAAAGAACGATCGATAACTTTTCGATTTCCGCAGCAATATCAAACATTCGAGTGTGCTATTTGAATTAAAGTCACATCAAAAAAGTTCGGGACATATTCGGGTAACACTTACCGCCCAAGCCAGACCGACTTAGGAAGTTGCTGATCGCAACAACCCATAACGGTCCCCTGTCCCCGACGCCTGTTTTCTAAACCCTATAGATTATCCTCATCGCTAGGCAATGAACAGGCACCCAGAATTGGCATCGCGGTTCAGTGGAAGAGCGCCTAATGCAATCCGGCTTGTTGACCCACAACGATTGGAATGAGCCGGCAACTGATACATTGAACAGCTCTCAAAGTGCGCTGGTACGAGGCTGGTAAGCACGGTTTCCAAGGTTGCCGTATCGGTGGTAGTCAAAGCTGATACTCTGCTCCTGCACATACCACAGCAACTCAACACGTCCATCCGCGGATACTGGATTGTCGGCGATGAAGATCAGTTGCTCGTTTGCAGCAGTACGAATTGCTTGGGGCACAGCTTGTGGGTTGGCATATCTTACCCGCTCGATTTCCCCTCGACGAATCAGAGTTGCCAGCCGCTCGTCTGTTTCGTCGATGAACTCAATGTCACCCGCAAACTCGTCCGTTATATTTTCAAGTAAATCCAAGGTGACTTGATGCACTCCGGGTGGGTGACTGACCACAACTCGGCTATCAACCGCAATTCCGGCGGCAATGCGCGCGAGAATACCCATCACGCAGTCGGCTGGACTAACTCGAACCCGAACATGAGTCAGCGAAAGGTAGCGTCGAAGGTTATCTTGGCCAATCAATCGAAACGAATCGTGAGTCTGCAAAATCTCGTCGCGCGCAAATCGATCGTAACTGGTCAGCGCATTCCACAATCGATCCAGATCGCCTACGCTTATCTGACGACGCAGTTCTTTCGCATGGACGCTGTTGGTGTCGACAAGCTGATGCCAAAAGGAAGTCAACGCAATTGACTCCAATGCGGGTACTGACGAATTGGAGTCGGTTAAGAACAGTTCCTCCACTTGCTGTTCACTCACTCCTTTCACTGCAAGCCGCGGTCTTTTGTGCTGCTCGTGGATGGCATCATCAAATTCCCCAAACTTCATCAATGGGATCACGTAGTTCGGGCCACCAGCTTTTATGCCTGGGCCAAACGCGCTTTTACCAAAACCACCGAAGGGTTGTCGAAATACAATTGCTCCCGTGGTAGGTCGATTGATATAAAGATTGCCGGCGCGAATGCGTTCCAACCAAAACTCTTGTTCGCGATCATCGAGGCTCTCTAAGCCGCTGGTCAAGCCAAATCCGGTCTGGTGGACCAATTGAATGGCTTCGTGCAACGAACGAAAGGACATTACTCCTAACACAGGCCCGAACAATTCGGTCATATGTGTGAAACTGCCCGCTTGCACATTCCACTTCAATCCTGGCGAATACAAGTTGTGAATGTTGTAACGACATTCTGGCATCAGCGACCAACTTTCACCAGGTTCCAACTCCTTCAATCCGCGCAGCAATGGACCGCTAGGTGGCCGAATCAGTGGACCGATTCTAGTACCTAGATTCCACGCTGAACCAACCTGCATACTACTGAGAGCGTCGACCAGGGCATCTTGAAATTTTGAATCGTGATAAACTTCGTCGTCTAACAGCAATAGACTGGTAGCGCTACATTTCTGACCAGAATGAGAAAACGCAGATTGGAGTACGTGCTTGATCGCCAACTCGCGATCGCTGAGGCTGGTGATGATTGTCGCGTTCTTGCCGCCGGTTTCCGCATAAAGTCGCAAACCAGGTCGCGCTGCTAAAATATTTCGCGCAGTTTCCGTGCCGCCGGTCAGAATTACTGCATCGATCGCTGGGTTGGCCAACAGATATTTGCCTGCCATCGTCCCCGAGCACGCGACCAATTGCAGGGCCTCTTTCGGAACACCGGCTTTCCAAAAGCACTCACAGATTATTCTGGCAGGTAGCACTGTGTCGGACGCCGGTTTCAGAATCACTCGATTTCCCGCCGACAATGCCGCGGCAATACCGCCGCAGGGAATCGCAATTGGAAAATTCCAAGGGCTGACAACGACCACCAATCCCAGCGAAGCGCATCGCCCGGCCCGTTCAGCGAAGTTTTGATCGACAAGCAATTCGTACGCGGTGCGCGCGTAATACTCGACAAAATCGATGGCCTCGCTAACCTCTGGATCGCTTTCTAGAACTGTCTTGCCGCCATCCGCCAGCGCCGCTCCAATCAAGTCTGCTCGTCGATGACGAATTTCCTCTGCCACGCGGCGCAGAATGGCATAACGTGAGTCCGGTTCAAGAGTACTCCAGCTCGACCGATCAGCCATTGCGCACTCGACCGAACGTTGTAATTGCTCTTCGTCCGCTTGCCGGTAACGCGCCACAATGACACCAGGACGCGATGGGTCGGACGATTCGAAAATCGGTCCTGCGCCAGGTTGATCGCGGCCATCGATCGAGAGCAAGATTTCTGTCGCGCGCTGGTCGCATCGATCTTGCCAATCGCGAACAATTTGCTGCGCCCATAGCGCATGGTGCGGCAGCGCAAAATCTGTATCTGGTTCATTGATGAACGCAGGTAAAGATTCCATTTGGTCGGCGAGTGTCCAACACTGCGGCAGCTCGCTTGGCAACAAAGTCAAAGAGGTGGCTGACGTTTCGAGGCGGCGATCCTGCGTTCGACGCGGCGCGCTCGATACTGCTGGAAGTAGTTCAACGGACTGCAAAAAAATTTGCTCCAATTGACGCCACTGAGGGCTGTCGACTGTGATCTTGAAAGCGTGTTTCAAGAAATTATCGGCGCCTGTGTTCTCATCCAATCGTCGAACGAGATAACCGATCGCATGGATGAAGTCCTCTTTTCGACATGCAGGAGCATACAGCAGGATTGGTACCTGACACTTATTTATCGAGCGATACTTAGCAACAGTTGGTTCACGGAGCGAACCATGACTATTGCAAAATTCTCGCAGAGCGCGACGCTGATGGTTGGCCATCCCTTCGAGCATTTCAAACTGAACTTGTTCGAGAACGCCGCGCTGGCTAGCCAGCACCAATGCGAATGCAACGTCGAACAAATTGTGGCTCGCAATACCCACGCGCACGCTTTGCAAGTTTTCGCGGTCGAGCCCATATGCGACCATCCGTTTGTAGTTAGCGTCTGTCTCGACTTTGGTTTTATAGGGAGCTTGTGGCCAGCCACGAATTGAGGCCTCGGCGCGTTCCATTTCCATATTCGCGCCTTTGACGATGCGAATCGTCACCGGACTGCCTCCACGACCGGTTCGCTGTTTGGCCCATTGGGTGATTCGCCGTTGTACGAAGAAACTGTCGGGAATATAAGCCTGCAATGCGATTCCCGCGCGCACAAATTCCAAACCTGGTCGCTCGAGGGTGGACACGAAGACTTCAGCCGTCAACTCCATATCGCGATACTCTTCCATATCGAGATACAAGAATTTGGACGACTCAGTTGCTGCGTTTCGTCGATACTGATAGCGCGCCGCAGCACGATACAACAGCTCCAACCGATCGCTCAGAATTTTCAGAGTGTTTTCGCGATCGATCGTCGAGATTTGCGAATACAAGGTGGAAATTTTTACCGAGATACACTCGATTTCTGGCAGTTGCAACGCCGCTAGGAGCCCATCCAGTCGGTGTCGCGCTTCACGTTCGCCGAGCACACAATCGCCGAGGAAATTTACATTCATGCGTACGCCCTCAGCTCGACGCGAGTTCAAGTGTTCTCGCAGCACTTCTGGCTCAGCAGGCAGAATGACGTTTGCAGTCTCCTGGCGCATTTTTTCTTTCACCAAGGGCACCGCTACCCCCGGCAAGTAACTCCCGAATGATTGGAAGCCTTTGAGCAATGTCTGATCCATCGGACTAAAGAACCTCGGCACACCTTGAATGTCGAGAATGTGAATCAGTTGATCAACGGCCCGATGCGACGACTGGCTGCGAAACGCTTGATCGGTCAACTGGGTCAAGGTCGCTTTGTCTTGCGGATGCTGAATCATGCGATCCAGTTCCGCCTGCTGTCGACGCTCTGCTGGAGTTTGCAACTGCGATGCACGAGCCTGAATCACTCTTGCCAGTCCAATCGCCTCGCGTGCCGCCATCGTTAGACTGAATGACAGCGTATCTTCGGCAGGATCGTTCATGGCAAATTCCTATTAATCCATGGCACAATTCGTACTCTATCAATTCACAGCCATCGAGTGCTAAGGCGAGCGGCAGATGGGAATTTACCAAGGCCTCAGCGAATACAAGCCCGATGCGCAAGCGAGTGCGTCAATCCTGGCATACACTCGCTTGCGCTTCGGGCTTGTATTGGTAAGAAACCATCTGCCGCTCGCCTAAGGGAACTGTTCCGTAAATCGACCAACGCTTACTCTCTGGGCCGCATGTGCAATTGAGTTACCACGATGAGGCATTCGTCGTGTAGCAACTGCCGGCACTGTTTCGACAGTGGCAGGAATATACTCATGGGGCCGCGTCATTGCTTGCATAGGATATTGACAAGCCAGAAACCTATCCCACATTCGTTGAACTACTTGCCTGGTAATTGGATAACGCCTTGCCAACCGCTGGGAGGTGTACGCTGGTGTTGCGCAATAAATACTGTCAAGAAGTCTTTCACGCGGTCTTCTGCAGGGACTTGATGTAGAAAGCGAAATGCCTCGGGCCAGCGTCCTTCGAGAAAATGTTCCAACGCATTTTCGTAAGCTTCGATGTGCGCATCGGTCAGAAAACTGTCTTCGCCGCAAGGGGGCAGCAGTTCGCTGACCACCAGCGGCGTATTCATCCCAAACGGTTGCACCTTCGCGACGCGACGAATTCGCAGAATGCTGGTGGGAACTTTTTCGCGTACCCAAGTCGCAGTGGGTTCGTCGACCAAGATCGAGGCTTGCAATTGTTTGGTCATCGTTTCCAAGCGCGCTGCGAGATTGACGACTGGACCAAACACCGTGACTTTGACTTGATCTGTGGTTCCGATGCGACCGGCGACGGCTGGCCCGGAGGATATGCCAATGCCGGCGCGAAAATCGGCTAGCGGATGCGCGCTCTGCTGAGCGGTTTTCTCAAACTCCGATCGAATCGCTAAAGCAGCTTGACACGCGTGCTGAATCGATTGTTGCTCTGCGATTGGCCAACCCCAGAACCCCATCGCTGCGTCACCATGAAAATCGCCGACGACACCACCGTTGCGCAGGATATGATGTGTCATTATGCCCAGCGCATCACTCACACGCTGTAGCAATTCCAGCAATCGATCCGCTGAATCTTCGCTGCGCTTGGAAAACCCTCGCAGGTCGCAGAACATGACCGTTACATCGGTTTGCCTTGGCGATAATACTTGGTCGGGATCGCGCTGTGACAACGCCTCCAGCACCACTGGCGCGAAGAAGTGTCGCAAGCTATCTTGTCGACGTTGCAGCGATCGGATCTGCCGCAGTGCTCCCAAAGTAGTCCCCGTAAGTTCTGCGAACTTCAAATCGTCCTGTAACGCATCGACTTCATCGGCACCATCCGATGCCAGCATTTGTCCAGGAGCCGCGAAATCACCCGCGACGTAGATCGCCCACGCGGGACAAGCGTCTGACAGGATCGGAGTACAAAACGCCCAATCGACGTTTTCACTTTGCGTGAACGACTCGCTACCAACTGCGCGATTCCAGATGTGCAAAACGCTTTCGCTGGTCTGTACTGCGCGGCGTACAAGCTGGCCGCTGGGAGTAAAATGATGTCCCGAAAGGGATCGGCAATCCCAATGCAAGATATCGAGACTGTCCGCGCTAGTCCGCGGGTCGGGACGTGTTTCCTTAACAATCTTGGACGCGCCCGAATCGCCGAGCACCACTTCGGCCAACTTTTCATCCGGATGCGACTTGAGTTTCACGATGGCCACAAAAGCAGCTTGCGGAATTCCTAGCAACATGACATTGACGATGCGCATGCACAGTTCTTCGTCACTGCTACTGCCGGCGATGATTTCAGGTAACTTGCCCAACACTTCAATACGCCGGTCGGCGTCGCGGTAGCGATTTTGGCGCAGCAGGTGGGCAGAAAATGTCTGCTCATTAAAAGCAGGCGAGATCTGCTGTGAGAAGTGAACTTGTTGGTCAACTAACGTAAACGTAGTCTGACCGATCACAAAGTGCTCGCCGATCTGGACCCCGAAGCGTTCTCGCTGCTGACCGCGATAGAAGATTGCGTTGCGAGCCTCGGACAACTTCTGCACTACCAATTGATTACCATTCCAGCAAATCACTGCGTGTTTGCGCGAAATTCGATCGTCCCACACTGTTGCCCACGGCTCCGCCGTTCGCCCTAATACGACTTCACCGCCAGTCGGAGGCAGCCCGCGTCGCCAGCGATCTTGAGGACGTGAGCCTTGGGCAATCAAATCGGGCATAATCGTTGTAAGACCAAAGCAACAACAAACAGAGAAAGTTACGCTTTGCACAATTTTGGGGCGTCAATCCATCCAGCTTATTCCTTTTGAAGCATTAGAACAATCGTAGCAAATCGTCTTTGCCAGCATTGCGGAAGTTACACGATGGTTTCATGCAATCGCGACTGCCCAATCTTGCCCACCCAGATAATGGCTATGAAGTTCGATGGTACTTTTCCGCACGAGTAAGAAACCCCCAACGCAATGGTTCGTCTTGCTCGTAGTTTTTTCCTAATGTCAACGCAGTGAGCGCTTTGGACATCTCGAAACCGAGATAGAACGCGTGCTCAGCATCAATGCGGTGGCCGACTGGCGAATTCAGTAGTTGTTGCAACAGCGCGAAGGGATTGTCCGAAATTAAATGGACTCCGGACGATACGGCGTGCACGTGATCGTCCTCGACGAATAAGCGAATGTTGTGATCGCGTATAGAATTGGCCAGTTGGTCAAAGGTGTTGTCAGGATACTTCAGCAGTTTTGGATCGCGGAGCATAACCAGGCGTTCTTCTAAGTGCTTAGGAGGAATTTTCCGCGTGCAAGCGTAGTGCACCAAGCGCCGCGCTAGATCGCATTCTTGGACAGAACTGCGCGCCCAATTGATTACTTCGGTAGTCAGCACGCTAGCGATGCGCAGCTCTTCGCAGATTCCCAACAGCAGCACGTTGATGGCTGCAGAATCGGCATCGGTCAACTCGGTGATGTTGCCGATGCCCATCATCATTGGCAGTTCTGCGAACTGCGATCGACATTCTATGTAGCGGCTGAGACTAGCTGCGAAGCCACAACCGATCGGCTCGAGAATGGGATCGATTCGCACTGGGACGCTGCGAGCGCACAAAAAATCGATTGTTTCGAAAAATTTTTTTTCTTCGTTTGGAACATCGGGAATCGCGACCACTTCGACTCCCCAGTCGATTGCCTGAGCGCGGTTAGAACTGTTTACCGATAGAACTAATTCTGCACCTGCGCGACAAGCGATTTGAACTTCTTGAGCATCGAATGAATCGATCGAAACTCGCAGCCCAACGTCGCGCAGCGCGCGCACCGCGTCACCTACTTCCAGCCATACTCGACCTGGTTCGCAACCGATATCGATTACATCGGCACCATCGTCGCGCAGTTGTTTTGCGCGTTTCAAAATCTGCTCGATTGTCATGCGCGGAGCATGGTTGATCTCGGCAAGTATCTCGATGCGGTATTGCTGGTAGTCGATCAATGATTCGCTGTTTTTCCCAAAAAAACCAGGCAATTCGCGAATGTCACGCGGCCCGCAGTCCACCGCGATGGGCACTTGAGAGCGTATCCATTCAAGGTCCTCTGCGAGATAACCAGGCAAGATCACGCGCGTCGCGCAGGATGGAATTTGGAGATGTCGCAACAGCCACTTGCCGGTCATCAAGGCCGCCACTGTGATCGGCATCACAGTGATCGTGTATTCGAAACCAACTTGAATGGATGTCCGCGCCACGATCTCGCGCACCGCGTCTTGCGCGAGTCGACCAGTGACGATTAGCAAGTGCTCGCCAACAGCATTGGTTGAGTTCATTTTGATGTCAGTCAGAGTCTGTCGTTACAGGTTGAGTAAGCGGTTGGAGCGACTGCGAACGAGAAAAGTATGTCGCGAATTTTCAACTTCCATCTTGACCAATTTTTACAAGCCACTAAAAAAAGAACTTGTAACGAGGAGTTCGTGGAAAAACAACTATCGTCCTTGTTGTTTTTCGTGGCCGGGACTCCTCGTTATTTTTTTGTACTTGCTGTAATCCAATTAGCAAGTCGCTCGGTGATTCTACAGCGCGGATCGATGCATGCGTGATTCGAAGATTGGTGATCCGACAATTCTCTTCGAGCATCCTCACTTTCTGCTTGTCGATAAACCGGCGGGATTATTCTCGCAAGCTGCGATTGGCATCGACAACTTGGAACACAGCTTGATAGAGTTGCTCACTAAGCGAGACGCACATCCTGGGACACCCTTTGTCGGCTTGCCTCATCGACTTGATCGAGGCACTTCAGGAGTCATGTTGATTGCTCGCAATGCACGTGCGCTCAAGCGATTTGGCGAGCAGTTTCAGTCTCGCAAGATTTCCAAGTACTACATGGCCGTGCTCGAAGGTCAAATGAGCGAGCCGACGAGTCGCTGGGAAGATTACGTACGGAAGATTCCCGACCGCCCCATCGCCGAAATCTGCGCTAGCGACGTCCCAGATGCAAAACTCGCCACTCTAGATGCTCATCGCATTGTGACCGATGGCGACCGAACGTTAGTATTACTGCAGCTTTATACCGGCAGGATGCATCAGATTCGAATCCAAGCTGCTCAGCGCGGCTTGCCAGTCCTGGGCGATTGGACATATCGCGGCAGCGGCCATTTCGGGCCGCTCGACGATCAAGATCAACGACAATGTATGGCCCTCCACAGCCTGCGCATCGAATTTCGTCATCCACAAACTGGTAAGCTGACCACTGGAACCGCAGATATTCCGCCAACATGGGAGTCATTGCCCGCACCGATCATATCCGCAGCGCGAGCGCACATCCGGCAAAGCCAACTGCAACTCGACTGCGAGTATAAGTGCCCGCGATAGGTTCTAAATTCAGGCTGCACTTTACTTCGGCAAGCCCTCCGTGAACAATTGCTCTGCACGTTTCGTGCGATGGTTCAAAGGGGGTTAAGCACACAGTACTTGCGATCGAGCCATCTGCATCGTGGTTGGGCTATGCCGAGGCGATCTTGGCGGTTACCGGCGGTGGCGACTGCTCCATGCGTTCGAGGCAGCGACCAATATGCCGAACCGCTTGACGCAGCCGGTTTTCATTTTCGACTAGAGCCAAGCGTAGATAGCCTTCGCCTGCTGGACCAAAACCGCTGCCGGGACTGACTGCGACGTCGCCGTGTTCAAGCAGCATCATGGCAAAATCGAGGGTACTCATCCGCTGTTGCCATTTTTCCGGGATCTTGCCCCACACGAACATTCCGGCGCGGGGCGGAGTGGCTTCCCAGCCGATTCGATGCAATCCCTCAACCAACACATCGCGGCGACCTTGGTAGATTTGCGATTGGTGTTCTACATTAGCTTCGGTATCGCGCAGGGCTACGATCGCGGCAATCTGGATAGCTTGGAACATGCCATAGTCGTAGTACCCCTTGATCGTTGCCAAACCGCGAATCATATCGGCATTGCCGGCACAGAAACCGATTCGCCAACCCGCCATATTGTACCCTTTGCTCATCGTCGTGAACTCAACGCCTACGTCGATCGCACCTGGAGCAGCCAGAAAACTCGGCGGTTGGTAGCCATCGAACGCAACGTCCGCGTACGCAAAATCGCTGATCACCATAAAACCGTAGCGTTTGGCAAGCTTCACCACTTCGGGAAAGAAATCTTTCTCAACCGTAACGGTCGAAGGATTATGTGGGTAGTTGATGATCAGCAATTTGGGCCTAGGATAAAAATGCTGACAAGTGTAGGCAATATTCGAAAGGAATTTTTCGCTATCGGCGACTTCCAAAGCAACCACATTTCCGGCAGCGAGCACGACACCATACATGTGAACGGGGAAGTAAGGTGCCGGTATCATGGCCGTGTCACCTGGTCCCATCAACGCCAAACACATGTGGCTGAACCCTTCCTTGCTGCCCAAGCAAACGATGGCTTGGCTTTCCGGATCGATGCGCACACCATATTTGCGAAAATACTTGCTGGCCAGTTCACGACGCAGGTTCAGCAAGCCATTGGACTTGCTGTAACCATGATTAGTAACGTCGTCAGCCGCTTCGGACAATTTGTCGATGACGACTTTGGCTGGCGGATCAGACGGATTTCCCATTCCCAAATCGATCACATCCTTACCGGCTCGCCGTTTTTGGTAGAGCGTATTGTTGATGCGACCGAATAAATACGGAGGCAATCGATGCACTCGCGACGCATATTCCACTCGAAAAGGCATGCCTGAGAAATCACTTGGAACAGAAGCGGACCCGTTGGAATCAGTCATAAATCGCGCCAAATTTTTCAGTTGGTCAATTGCTGTTTTGACGTATTGCGCCACGGAATAGCGTGTATTACGCCACGAAAGATGTCATTGTAAGTTTATCGGCTGGAATCGATCCCCAAAACCATGCAGCTAACGAAAGTAAAGCGGCTCAGCCAACATTATCCGGATTTTGTCAGTTTTGGGGACTCGGGTGATCAAGAATCCAGCCCCTAGATCCCTGCGAGAGTTGAGCAGAACCGCTTCGTTAGAATTTCAAGCATCATTCGCTATGGAAACGAGCATGCCTCTTGTCAATCGCACAATGGGTGAGTGCTACCTAAGTGCGAAATGTAATAAGCATTACGCCACCCATTTGCTAGCAGCGCGCTCTAGAATCTTCATGCAAGCTTCGGCGACATCGTCGACCGAAATCGCTCGCATCGAAGAATTATCCGTGTTGCGCATTGAACTTTTCCGTGGCGGCACAAGCGGACTTTGGATCGCGATGTGCCCTGACCCATAAGGCCCACACTCTTCGGCTCGGGTCGGGCCAAACAGTGCGACGCATGGAGTTCGCACCGCTGCGGCTAAGTGCATCGGACCGGTGTCAGCTCCGACATACATGGTGCTACAGCGGAGCAGTTCGGCCAGCACTTGTAGATTCGTCGGCGGTGCCAGCACGCAGCAGTTCCGATTTTCTGACACAATTTCCGTGGCGATCTCTCGTTCCGATTCACCTGCCCACAAGACCAGCGACGATAAACCGGTTCGCTGGAACAACTCTCGCGCCAGTTTGCTGTAATGCTGGACTGGCCACATTTTACTCGGCCAACCAGCTCCGACGTTGATGCTTGCCCACGGAGCGACGAGTCTCGACTCATTACAAATGCGCTCCGCGATAACTGCCGCGTCGCGATAAATCGGCATCTCGAATTCGGCCTTGCCGGGTCCGCATTCTTGAAATGGAGACAGCAGCTCGCGATAGACGTCGGCCATATGCGCCGATCGTCGCCGAACTCGAAGACTATACATCCAGGGGCTGATCTCGCGCGCCTGACTGCGATCGAAACCGATGCGGCGAGGGCAACCGCTCAGCCAACCAACCATAGCACTCTTGATCAGCCCTTGCGGGTCGAGGACCAAATCAAACTGTTGTCTGCGAACCATGTTCCGCAATTGCAACAGACCGCTAACGCTGCGCAGCCACTTTTTATCAATTTTCAGAACTTGGTCCACAGCGCCATGTTCTGACAGCAGGCTGGCCGCTGAACATTGAACCGCCCAAGTTACTTTGCATTGCGGCCAAAGCTGCTTGACCGAAACTGCGAGCGGCAATGTCAAAATGCAGTCACCGATCGCACTAAGTCGAGTAATCAAAACGTGCTTGGGTTGAGTTTCTTCGAATTTCAATGTGATATACCTGGAGCTTGCGAATGCCGATGCCAATTGTTCGCCCAACCAGGCATGCCATGGGATCGAAAGTAGTATCCGACAGCGCTCAAACCCGCTAAATCAGCACATGCTTCTCGCGCCGCATCAGTTACCACATCACGATAGCGACCACGCTGGCTCGGTCGGCTGGCTAGAATATTAAATCTAGCAAAGTAAGCCAAGATCGAAAGTTCATAAATCCAGCACCATTGCGCGTTGCTTGCCAAGACAATCCTTCGTAACGGCTGTGCCGAGTAGTGCAACAAACGCCGCTGGGGTCTAAGGCGAGCGGCAGATGGGAATTTACCAAGGCCTCAGCGAATACAAGCCCGATGCGCAAGCGAGTGCGTCAATCCTGGCATACACTCGCTTGCGCTTCGGGCTTGTATTGGTAAGAAACTATCTGCCGCTCGCCTAATGGCTAACGGGACTCCGAATTGAAGAAGCTGCCTATGGTAAATGGTCTAGCTTCGAAGCAAACAGTCGCAGCGCATTTTCTCGTAAAATAAGCCTCTTGTCGGCATCGGACAGTTCAGCGTGCACAACACGCGCGCGCTGCATCGCGGCATGGTATAGCGGAGTGTCGGTGCCGAACAGAATTCGTTCCACGCCGATTTCGTCGACTGCCCATTCAATCAGGCCAGGAACGATTGAATTGACGCTCGACGTGTCCGCGTAAACGTTGCCATGCTGACATTGCTGGATCGCACGAATTTGGTGCGTGACACCAATTCCGTTAATCACTAGGCTGGCTGATAGCAGAGGACGCAGCAAGCTCGGCGAAGGCAACAGCCACGCGATCAAAACAGGCAAAGCGGACGCCCACAAGAACGCAGTCTTAATTAGGCAGGTTTGCTGTCGTACGGTCCGCGCCCAACGAATCGAGAATTGCTGCATGCAACACGCCAACGTAAAACACCGGCGCGACCAGAAAGTAGAGTGCCGTATTTGCGATAAACACAGCGCTATTACGGCGCTGTACGGCGTCCGGCAGTTCTTCTACATTGTCCAGGTGGCCCCTGGAGGTTTGCGGCCAAGCGAATAAAATTCAATCAAACTTGGAGTTGCCCTGAAATATTTCTTGCATCGATTTACTTCAAATTTCGGTACCAATATACATGACACAGCAACCTGTCGCGCGCGTCCTGAGTCACTCGGAATTAATGCAGCTCAGACGATGGAATACACCCACGATCTACAATGGTTGGGAGCAAATTACCCAACACAATCCAGCTCGCGACGCATTTAACATTGAAGAGACTCGCGACTTCATGCCGCAAATGGGGCCGATGATTGGCTATGCAGTTACTCTAGTAATCGAGCCCAGCAATTCAGCGCATCGCAAAGCAAATCCGCGGGCGTGGGCCGAGTATCGCGAGTACATTGCATCGATAACGGGCCCAAAAATTGTCGTTGTCCAGGATTTGGACAAACCTCAAGTATTGGGCTCGTTTTGGGGTGAAGTCAATGCAAACGTACATTTAGCCCTAGGCTGTGTCGGCACGATAGTCGACGGAGCCATCCGAGACGTTGACGAAATGACCTCAGCCGGTTTCAAGGGAATCGCGCGCCGTCTGTGTGTAGGACACGCTTTTTCAACGCCAGTTCGCTGGGGCGTTGATGTCGAAGTATTCGGAACTCGCGTCCTTCCCGGTCAATTGATACACGCAGACAAACACGGATTTATGGCTATCCCACCTGGCGATGAACCGCAATTGCTAGATGCAGCCCGCTTCATGGACACCAATGAATGCGAATCCGTGATCCCGGCAGCAAGAGAATCCGCAGGACGAACCAGCGCCGATAGCTTGGCAGCAATGAATGCAGCGTCTGCCAGTTTCCGTAGTCAAGCATCCGCCAGATTCACCAAGCAGGGTGAGTGGTAATGTGCTAAAAATCCCGAAAATAGCCGATCTCTCTCCATAAATGTTTCTGTCGGCCATTGGTGCGAGTACATCCAGGTCGCACAACCCGCTAAGCCAAGTAGGAATCGATTAGAAGGGATTGTCGTGGTTAGCTCCGCGACACTGCAGCAAGAAGAATCGAAAATTATGCAACGTTGGTTTGCGGAGACGACCACGACATTGTCGAGTTTTGCAGTTGCAGTGCTAATTGAGGAACTCGTTTCGGGCCATTTCCAGCAACCGACGGAACTAGGCTTGGCTAAACTCGCATCCAAACTGCTGTCATGCTAAGCTAGTACATGAGCTTACTCCCCAAAGCCATTTGGACGTGGCTCGAAACGATTTCCTCCAAAGCGGCGGTGAAATTCAGCCGTTGAAACGCAGCGATAATAAGTGCGGCTGCCCAGTGATTTTGAGGTCGGCATGAGCGTAAAGGAAATTGATCTACCACAGACAGCATCTGATGAAGATATTGTCGTTGCAGACGCTGGGTATTGGTATGTGGATGCCAACTCTCAAGCATTCTTGGTCAGCTTTGTGTTTCATATCCTGTTGGTATTAGCGCTTGCAATCACACCATTGGTTTCATCAACGCGATCAGAGAATGTTGCGTTAAGCGCCATCGCGCACGAGTTCGAAGAGGAATTCGTCGTTACCGAGGAGATGGCTCCGGCGGAGAACTTGCCCAGTGAAGTTGGTGCGAACAGCGAGTCAGACATCTCTACGGCGCTAAGTATGGCGCCTGTCATCGCTGAGATTTCCGAAATGCCCGCGCCTGCACCTGAGTTGCCGGTACTTAACGCGACTTACGATTTGAACAATCAAATCAAACAGCCTGTTGGCTTGACCAAAAGCGAAAATGTGGTTCGCGGAATGACTGGCGTCGGTACCACTGGGACAGCCGGAGCGGTTGATCGAATCACTTCTGAAATCCTGCGTGCAATGGAGCAGCGACCAACTTTAGTGGTGTGGCTGTTCGATCAGTCCGGCAGTCTCCAGCAGAGGCGATTAGAAATCCGTAATCGATTCGACCGCATTTATTCGGAATTGGGGATCGCGCGCCAGCAGAAGGAATCGACTGACGAGAAAACTGCCAACGACGATTACTTGCTGACCGCGGTTATTTCGTTTGGTTCGCGAGTGAATTTGCTAACTAAGAAACCGACCTCCGACCTCGATGAGATTCGCGCGGCTATCGACGCAGTGACCTTAGACCAGACCGGAATCGAACGAGTGTTTTCTGCGATCTATTTGGCATTGGACAAATTCAAGGCTTATCGCAGTGCTTCGACAGGTCATGGCCCAGAGCGCAATGTGTTATTTATCGCCGTATCCGACGAACGAGGTGACGACATCGAAGGCATGGACAAGACCATCGACCTGTGCCGAAAATCGGCGATACCTGTATATGTGGTTGGCGTTCCAGCTCCGTTCGGACGCGAGTTCACGTATGTCAAATATGTGGATCCGGATCCCAAGTTTGATCAAACTCCGCAATGGGCTCAGGTGGATCAAGGGCCAGAATCGCTTTTTCCTGAAAGAGTCAAAATTGGTTACAAAGACAATTACTACGACGAACCAGTGCTCGATTCTGGTTTCGGACCTTACGCACTATCGCGACTATGCTACGAAACAGGTGGGATTTACTTTACCGTTCATCCCAATCGTCAATTCGGTCGGCGCGTAAACCGAGGAGAGATCGATCCGTTTGCCTCGGAACTGGCGTATTTCTTTAATCCAGAGGTCATGACCCGATATCGTCCCGATTACGTTTCGGTCGACGACTACAGCAAGAAGGTCAAGGAGAGCCCACTGCGACAGGCCCTAGTTGCAGCTTCTCGATTGACTGCGGCCGAGACACTGAATCAACCGGTAACTCGGTTCGTTAAACGCGATGAGGCATCGCTGGTCAACTCGCTGACAACCGCTCAGCAACAGGCGGCTAGATTGGCGCCGCAACTGGAAGGCTTGGCATCAATTCTTCAAAATGGAGTAGCCTATCGCGACAAGGAGATTTCGCCTCGGTGGCTGGCCGGCTTCGATCTTGCGATGGGTGTGGTTCTCGCTCATAAAGTCCGCGCAGAAGGTTACAATGCAATGTTGGCTAAAGCGAAACGCGGAATCCCCTTCCAGCTCCCTAGAAACAATACGTGGATACTGACGCCCGACCAAGAGATTTCTGTGGGCAGCAAACTAGAAAAGGAAGGTGAAATCGCTCGAGATCTATTGAAAAAAGTGGCTGAACAGCATACGGGGACACCTTGGGGTATGCTGGCCAGTCGTGAATTGAAGATCCCATTGGGATGGACGTGGGTCGAAGATTTCACCGATTTGGCGCCCAATCGTCCTGGCGCCCGGGGTAACAACGGCAACAATGTTCCTCGTCCTGCTCAAGACGAGAAGGCCAAAATGCTTGGCCCGCAAGCGCCCAAGCGACCAATTCCAAAATTATGATCATTGAGCAATTCGGGGCGCGCGTTCAGAACGCGACTTAGGGCAAGACGCCGCACGCGTTTCACAGGCCACAGAAAAACACGGACGCCACACTTAAGGATGTATCGCTCACGTCCGGACAATCGCGGTGCATTTTTCCGTGTTCGTTCTGTGCTGTTCTGTGGCTCCACAACCTGAGCGCATCGAAAAAACAAACCGCTTGTAGGCAACTTCTTCTCGGATGCTTCCAGCGCTGTGATTACGCAGGCCACAGAAAAGCACAGACGCCAATCGGAAAGACGTATCGCTGCCAAAACACCGCCAATTCTTCCTCCGGCCGGTTTCGTTTTCGAGCGGCGTGAGTACGATAGCTGCCACCGAAAATGCTCTCGGTTCGCAAGGGCACTCAAATACCTGTACGCGAGCAGAACGCTTCGCGACCAAGATTGTAAGACGATTGCTATGGAAGCCGGAATTGTTGGTTTGCCGAATGTAGGCAAGAGTACTTTGTTCAATGCGTTGACTAGCTCTCAGGGAGCTCAAGCAGCGAACTACCCATTCTGCACAATTGAGCCTAACGAAGGAATTGTTTGCGTCCCAGATGACCGCCTGGGGCGCATCACGAAGCATATTCAAACTCAAAAAGTCATCCCTGCCATGTTGAAATTGGTCGACATAGCGGGGATCGTCAAAGGTGCCAGCGAAGGACAGGGGCTGGGCAATAAATTCCTCAGCCACATACGTGAGGTGGATGCAATCCTCCAAGTGGTGCGCTGCTTTGCAGATCCTGACGTGATTCATGTAGGCGGCAAAATCGATCCGGTCGCTGATATGGAGATCATAGAAACGGAATTGATGTTGGCGGATATCCAGACCCTGGAAAACGCGCTGCCAAAGGCGCAGCGCAGCGCCAAGAGCGGCGATAAGGAAGCTAAATTGCGAGTGACGGTAATTGAAAAGTTAATGGCGCATTTGGCAAAAGATCTACCCATCCGTCAGTTGGCGTTACCCGACACCGATGCAAAGGCTGTCTCCAGTTTTGGGCTGATGACTGCCAAGCCAATCTTGTATATCGCCAACGTCGACGAAAACGATTTGTTGGGTCAAGGAAAAATGGTGCAAACGGTCCGCGAATTCGCCGCCAAGGCAGGCGCGTTTGTTGTCCCAGTGTGCGCAAAGCTAGAGGCAGAAATTGCAGAACTCGACGAACCAGATCGCATCGAAATGCTGGCCTCTGTTGGCTTGCTCGAGCCCGCGCTGGCGGTTGTGGCGCGAGAAACGTATCACACGTTGGGATTGCAGAGCTACTTTACGGCTGGTGAGAAAGAAGTTCGCGCTTGGACCATCCCCGTGGGCGCAACCGCACCACAGGCCGCTGGGGTTATCCACACGGACTTCGAACGCGGATTCATTCGCGCGGAAGTATATTCATTAGCGGATCTGGAGACTCTTAAGTCGGAAAAGGAGATTCGCCAAGCGGGCAAATTGCGCACCGAAGGCAAAGCCTACGTGATGCAGGATGGCGACATCTGCCACTTTCTATTCAACGTGTGAGGTGGCTTATCGCACGCCGATACCGTCCACTCGTTCTACGATGGCACCGGGAGATTCGTTACGTCCGATTACCACGATACCCCCAGGGCTGATAGTGAACCCTCGTTTTCGATCCAAATCCGGGTCGTAACCAATTTCAGTATTCGGAGGAATATGGACGCGTTTATCGATGATCGCGCGGCGAATGCGCGCATGCCGACCGACGTCAACTCCCTCGAACAAAATGCTATCTTCAACATGTGCGTAACTGTTCACGCGAACATCGGGACTGATGACGCTACGTTGAACTTTACCACCGCTGATAATTGTGCCTTGGCAGACAATGCTGTCGAGAGCTTGCCCGCATCGATCTGAGTCACCGTATGACCCAAATACAAACTTTGGAGGTGGTAAATTTGGTTGCAAAGTACGAATTGGCCACTGATGGTCATACAGGTTTAGTTGCGGATCAATACCAATCAAGTCCATGTTTGCTTCGAAGTAGGCATCCAGCGTACCCACGTCTCGCCAATAAGCTTCGCGTTTACGGTTTTCGTCGCGAAACGGAAACGCAAATACGCGATGTTGGTGGATTATTGAGGGAATGATATTCTTGCCAAAGTCGTGGCTGCTCTCGGGTTCGGTTGCGTCGCGGCACAATTGTTCAAATAGAAACCTCGAAGTGAACACATAAATTCCCATCGAAGCCAGACAGTGTTGATCGTCGCCGGGCAATGTCAATGGATTCGCAGGCTTCTCTTCGAAGCCAATGATCCGTTGATGCTGGTCAACCTGGATGACTCCAAATTGTGTTGCCGATTCTTTGTCGACGCGCAATGCGCCAATCGTCAAGTCGGCGTCCATTTCGATGTGATAGTCCACCATGGCGCGATAGTTCATCTTGTAAATGTGATCGCCTGCCAGAATCAATCTATTTTCTGGCCGCTCTTTTTCGATCACATAGATATTCTGATAGACGGCATCTGCGGTACCTTGATACCAATGCTCGTCGATTCGCTGCTGTGGCGGCACCAAGTCGATAAACTCTTGCAGCTCTGGGCAAAAGTATTTGCGCCAGCCGAGATTGATGTGGCGATCCAAACTCATCGCTTTGTACTGAGTGAGTACCAACATACGGCGAATGCCCGAGTTGATACAGTTGGATAGTACAAAGTCGATGATGCGATAGGTCCCTCCGAACGGAACCGCCGGTTTCGCTCGATCGCGCGTCAGAGGCTCCAAACGCGTACCTTTGCCGCCAGCCAATACTACCGCTAACGTATCCCGCATCATACAGAACTTTCCATCGTCCGTTGCTATCGAGGTCGCAAACGTGAACCACAACCGCCCAATCCACCGAGTATTACCGCTCTAATTGTGCCAGCTAGTAGAATACCATGTTCGGTTCCGTACTAATATCGCGGCAACTTACCCACAATCGCGACAGTTATTGAACTAAGGAAATTGTCGCGCTGCAATGAAGTTGGACTGCATCTAAATTACATCTAAAAAAAGAAAAATGGCTCAGCCAGATAGGCCGAGCCAATGGTTTTTTTCTTTCGCCCGAGCAATCGATTTAGGCACGCGGCTGGTAACAACCGCGTCCTTCGATGCAGCTAATGCGTTCCACCAATACGTGATCAGGTCCAACACAATGCTGGGTCTTGTTGCACCAGCAATTGAAACGCGTACTACCTGCTTCTTCGGGTGTCTTTGGATCTGGATCACCCGTCACGTAGATAGCTTTGCTGCGCAGGAACATGCAGGGAGGCAAAGTCGTCGTCTTGGGCCCTTCAAAGGCTCGTTTGTATCCCATGGTAAATCTCTTTGATCAGAAGTATTAGATATCTTTTGGTTATGCAAAATTCACCGCAGCGGTTTCGCACGTACTCGATTCAAAGCAGCCGGTTTCTAAACCAGCAGCACGCAAAATGGCGCGCTTCACTGCAACCTTGGCTAGCTCGATCTTATACTCGTTTCCTGACAACGCGATCGCTCCAGACACGGCCTTCATTCCGGCCATCGCAGCAGTTTCCTCATTGATCGGCCTGCCTAGAAGCGCCATTGCGGCTTCACGAGCGATCCACGGAGTTGGTGCGACTTGTCCCAGCACGATTTTCGATTCTGTGACCAATCCGCTCAGCACTTCAAAACGAACTGCCGCGGCCATTAATGGCTGATCAGGCCCTTCGCCATGACGAACCTCGTAAGCTGCCGATAATCTACCCTGATCGGGAGGCAGGATGATATGCGTCACCAATTGACCTGCGGCTAATGCAATTTCGGTTTCGTCAGTTTTTTCCGGAGTGCAGAACAGATTTTCGATATCGACAATCTGTTCTTGCTCAGGTTTCGGACCAATGATGCGCACTTTGGCTCCTAGCGAAATCATCGCTGGTGCCAATCGCGATGCGCTAACAAATTTTGCAGGCCCTCGATTTCCCAAAATCGCGTGGTATCGATTATCACCTTCGATCACCATACGACCTTCGTTAGCCAACAATCCGTTTCCGCCGCGGAAATACCAACAACACGGTCTTCGCAGCAGTTCGCCAGCCACTGTTCCCTGCGACTGCATCTGCACGCTGCTGATGCCTTGAATTACCTGCTTGATCGAAGGAAATGGATCGACAACTGGACTGGTCAGCAGTTCGTCGAGATGAACTGCCGCCCCAATCCACAAGTTGTTGTTTTCATCGCGCTTGATGTGTTGCATGGTTTCGATGTCGCCGACATTGACCACTCGGTCCGGCGCTACAACCATGCTCTGCATCAAGGCAACCAGATCCGTCCCACCTGCGAGCACCGCAGTCGATTTATTAGCAACCGAAAGGAGTTGAATCGCTTCCGCTTCGGTTTTTGCATATGCATATTCAAAATTTTTCATTTGTTCTTATCCTTTCGCTGATCGCAAAGCGTTGAGAACTCGTTGTGGAGTCATGGGTTGGCTGGGAACGCGAACGCCGGTAGCGTTGCAAACCGCATTGGCAATCGCGGTGATACCGCTGATCGCCGGTGGTTCACCCAAGCCGATAACGCCTCGATCGCGTTCGTTTTCCGGTTCATGCAAGTGGACCACCAATTCTCCGATATCTCCCAAACGTGGCAATCTGTACGTGCCCATTTCGCAGTTCACAAATGCCCCAGTCTTGGGATCATTGATGCGTTGTTCGAACAACGCCGCGGCAATGCTCATGATCATCGCACCATAGATTTGGCTTTCAGCCGATTGGCGGTTAACAATCAATCCCATGTCCTGAACGGCCACCAGTTTTTTCATCTTCACGACACCGGTCTCGAGATCGACGGCTACATGGGCCATCTGAACTCCACCGACGTTGACGCTCGACAAAGGGCTGTTGCCGCGTTTGAACTCGGCATTGACCTCAAGCGGTCGAATTCCGATCAAACTGCATGCCTCCTTCCAAGTCAACTTTTTGTCGGAGTAACCAGTTACGCGAATTTCACCTTTGGAAGCCTCCAGCTTGTCCGCCGGAGCGCCAAGTTTGGTTGCCACCAAATCGAAAATTTTCGCGAGGGCTTCCTGAGCCGCTCGCCGATGTGATTCGGTCACGGCACCGACCGTGGTGCTGCCGCCCGAAGCGCCACTGAAGGGATAAGTCGAGCTTCCAA
The DNA here is from genome assembly GCA_005798335.1 of Planctomycetaceae bacterium. Classification (GTDB taxonomy): domain Bacteria; phylum Planctomycetota; class Planctomycetia; order Pirellulales; family Pirellulaceae; genus Aureliella. The sequence continues at coordinate 26,443 of SYJV01000175.1, forward strand.
TGTTGATCTTGACGGCGTCGAGGGTCAATCCAAACGTCTCCGCAAGAACCATAGCGCACACGGTGCGCGTGCCCGTGCCGATATCTTGGGTACCGCAGAAAGACTCGACTCCACCGTCGGGATAGACTCGTAACTTGCAGTTCGATTCACCTGCGGCTCCGCCCCACTTGTGAATCCCAATGCCCAAGCCTTCAACCACGGAACCGCGTTTGTTTCCTTTACCGTGCGGATGCCAATGATTGCTCCAGCCAATCAACTCAGCCGCAATGCGCATCTCTTCGGCATACAAAGATGCTTTTTCGGGAATATCAATATTTTCTAGGTTTCTCATGAAAATATCAAAACTATCCACACCCATCTTCGCGGCCAAGTCGTCGTACGCCGTCTGTGTAATCGCACATGCTTGAGGATGGTTGGGCGCTCGCCAAGCTACTGATGGTTCATTATTGGTAATGATACCGGTGGCTCGGCGACGAACATTCTTCGGATGGAAGACATATGGAAAGTTCGTCACACCGATTGTCGAGCCGTTGAAGCCCGACGTGCCCCAATGATGCGAATCCCAAACTTGGACAACGCCATTTTCATCGGCGCCAATTTTCACATCAATGTAGCCCGACGGTCGATTGCCGCCGATCTTCAGTTCTTGATCGCGCGATAGCAAGAACTTGACTGGCCGGCCGAGCTTTCGAGAAATTTCAGCGGCAGCAATTCCCCAATATCCAGGTTGGAACTTGCTTCCGAAACCGCCACCAATGTAATTGCAGGTAACTTGGACATCATCCGCAGTAATTCCCAGTGCGGTGGCATATCCATCGTCAGTAGTCGAAACGTTTTGGGTTGAGAGGTACGCCCTTAACTTGCCACCCTCCCAGTACACTGTGGCACCGTGAGGTTCGAGGCAACAGTGGGTAATCACATCTACGCCGTAACGACCTTCGACGACATACTTGGAATCCTGAAAGAGCTTTTGAATGGTCTTTTCTTCCCAAGCCTTCTCCTCTTCGTTGGCGCCAGGCTCGCCGAGTGCGTCATCCAACTCGATACCACCGCCAGCGGCCTTGGTTCGTTTGGCAGCTTCGGCAGCAGCGAGATTTTGGTCGTCGACAAAGACGTCCATCAGCTCGTACTGCACTTTGAGTTTGGAAACACCTTCCGCAGCGGCAGCTTCACTCTCGGCCGCAACAGCGACCAACAGTGTGCCTTCTGCCTGAATTTCGATTGGATCACCACCCGGTGCCGGAGCTTTGTCCTTGATGAGATGTACCAGGACCACACCCGGCACTTTCTCGGCCGCAGAAGTGTCGACCGAGATCACTTTGCAATGCGCATGAGGACAACCAAGAGCGCGCACGACGACTTGGTTAGGAAAGTTCACGTCGTACGAGTACTTAGCAATGCCAGTCGACTTCTCAAGCGTGTCTGGACGGACGACACGTTTGCCAATATAAGCGGATTTGTGATTGTCGGGCCAAATATATTTTACCTCAGCCATTTTGACCTCCTTTGGCGATCGAAATCGCAGCTTGAAGAATGTTCGCGTAGGTCCCGCACCGGCAGATGTTTCCGTTAAGGCCGGCACGAATCTGCTCTTCGGTCGCGTTGGGGTTTCTATTCAAAAACGCTCGCACGGCAACGACGAATCCGGGCGTGCAAAATCCACATTGCGATGCATCGTATTGCATGAATGCTTTGGGAACCGCATCACCAGCCAAACTCTCTACGGTTTGGATATTCTTTCCAACCGCACTGAGGGCAAGTGTTACTGCGGCTTCCACGGGGCGGTTATCAATTAGAACTGTACTGGCGCCGCTACTGCCATCGGAACTAACTGGCTTGGCACCGGTCAGATTGAATTGGTAGCGCAAAACATCCAGCAAAGTTGTTCTGGGCTCAACTTTGGCTGTCATGGATTTGCCGTTAACATTCAACGAGACAGTGGTCTCGCCTGCGATAACTTGTGAACTTTGTGCAGACTTTTCCTGAGCCGCTGCGGACGTAACAACAGCCGACGCTGCCGCCACGGCGCTAGAGCCTTTTAGAAAAGCCCGACGACTGAATTGATCAGAAGATGGTTTGGCCATATCAAATCCAACCGTTTGAGGCAATTTTTAGAGCGGCAAATACAACTTTGTGCCGCTCAAACTTCCGATGAGTATACGGAAGCCATCGCGGGTGACAAACAAATAACTGACATTCTGGCCATTTTTTTAGAATTTTTAGCAGCCCCCCTGGCAGCATGCCGTTCGGCCGCCAGGATCAGCGCGACCAGTTTTTCAACGGTGCTTACAATTACAAGCACGACACGCAACTGAAAGTGTGCCAGGAATGACATACTCGCTTGCGCATCGGGCTTGTATTCGCTCAGCCATGCTAAAATCCCATTCTGCCGCTGGCCTTGCTACTTTTCTACAAGGCGTTTTCGCAAACGATTGTCGTCTTGGCAACACGCGCACAGTCCGGTCTCGAACATGATGATTGCGCAGACGTCACACCAATAGTCCACTTCGTACTTTTGGCTTTCTCGCAGTTCATAGACTCGAATAATCTGCAACATGGGCTGGCCTGAGTACTGACGCACAAATAGTTCGACCTGCATTTCACGCAATCGTTGGTCGGTACGAAATGAACGACCTCGCGAATCGTCCAAGATCGGCAGCAGAGAACCATCATCTGTCAATATCGCTAATGAACGCTGCGCGGCCTCCGGCACAGTTGAAATGCCATAACGCTCCTTCAAGGCTTCGTTCAACCAGACTATTTTGCCGCGAAACGATACAGTGCGAAACTCTAGCGGTTTCGTATTCGCTTGCTGCGTACGACTCGCAAGCATGTCCTTGCCATCGAAGTTCGCTTGTTTCGTAGTGAGCGTCGAATCAGATGAGTTCGGCAGAGTATCGGTTGTTTGACAATGGCCGCGGTCAGCAAAGAAACAAAGGTACCCAACCAAGAAAGCTATAGAACTTAGACCCCAAGCAGCACGCCCCCAGAAAAGTGGCTGGCGTCTGCCTTGCGGCACTATGGAATAACCAAACACAGGCTCGATGGTTGTTGGATGACTACTCCGCTGCATGACCCACAACTACCATTTCCAATGGCACATCCATCGGTTTCCCTCCAGCTTGACCCTTCGCAATCATCCTGAGCACCCACCAATCCTTTTCTTCGTCATGACGCAACGACGTTTTTTCCTCGGATTTCTCAGCGCGCTGCAAACTGATCATGGCAGGATGACTACCACCGGAAACTTCGGCGCTGGCGGCCAGCAATGCTTTGGTTTCCCATTTCTTTCCTGGCTGATCATTCTCGGCCTTAGACATCAGAAAGAAATCTCGAGTGGGTGAAGTACCCACATGGTTTCCATCTACCGGCTGAAGTTCGAATCGCAGCGTGTACCAACCGCTTTGAACCTCTTGATTACGAAAGTCGTTGCTCTTGCGTGGATAGTGTATTAAGCCAATCAATTGCCCCTGTTGGAATGGATAGATGCGTTCACCAGTTGGTTTGAAATCCGCCATGGTTTCAATATTCTTGCACAGCCAAATCTCGGACGAGGTCCGAGAACCACGCATAACTTTTACTCCTTGGGCTTCGAACTGTGCGAGTAGATCGGAACTGATGCCCTCGGCAGCCGGGGGCCCATCGATTGCGGCCGCTTTGTAATCCTGACCAAACAGGTTGGAAACGCACAAAACGACCAACCAACCACCGATCATCACTCGTAGCATGAAAACCTCAAGAAAGTTATTTTCTAAGTAGTTGCCAGTGCTAAACAAACCTGCACAGCCAATAATAACCCGACGCGTTATTCATCAATCGCTTCAACATCCGACCAGCGCCACTAGAGTATTTTTCGCTGAGTCAAAGAGAATTTTTCGCCGACACGCCGGGTCACCAAGTCTCCGACCTGTTAGTCCAGGGCACCTTATTTGGCTGCCAGCTTTCCTATCGAGGATTCCTGACGGAATAACCCGAGGTAAGCCGTGCGCGTGTCCGGAATAGACCAGCGCGTACCAAGAGCTCGTGCAGAAACATCGCCTTCAATCGTGACACCGGGCACAAAATTGGTTAACTTTGTCAACGGCGGATAGAAAGCCGATTCGTTTGAACAAATGCAGTCGCCTTTACGCGCTTTCCTGACGGTGACTGTTGCGAACTTGCCGATCTTCACGCTGGCATTCAATGCCTCTTTATCGAAATCCATGGATATCGGTGCAGGTTGGACTGCAAGCACGTTGGATTCGGCGATTCCGGTTTGAGCAAGCGCGAAACTGCGAAGTGCTTCTTGCTGTTTGCTGGTGGCATCCGAATCCACGAAAATCATCGCCTTCAACGTCTTAGCGTCTTCCAAGCCATTGAGCGCCAAGGTGTGCGATGTCTTGACCACGATTGCTACAGCCATCCCGGACAAATCCACGTCGAGGTGGGTTCCTTTAGAAATTTGCCAACTCATAACAGCGTCCTTGCCAGCCGAACCGACCTCGCCATTAGCAAAACATGGCCCGGTATAGATTTGGCAAGTTCTCGCTTCAATATAAGTCCCACTGATCGAGTTGGCCGCCAGTGCAGACGTACCTAACGATAACGCAATCGCGAGCGTATAAGCTACATTTCGAAGCATGATTCAATTCCCCTTGGTCAGGCTGAGAGTCGTTCTCGATAACGAAATACCTGGATAGAGCATATACTCTGGATGGCCGACACGTCAAGCAAAAGTCGGTTTTCATGGAGTTCGACTAGAATGAAATTTCGGGCTCTAGCCTAACTGGCTATCTACCTGGCGAAAGTCGTGCGTTATTGAGCGTTAGCGTGGCTTGACTTTGTTTGCGTTTTTGGGCGGGTTGGCTTACCATCAAAGCTGATAATTCATACTCCAAATCTTCGGTGGCGATATTCTCATGTCCGACCTCAATCCTGCGGTGCTCACCAAGAAACTGGTGCAATTGAACCTGATCGAACAGTATCAAGTTGATCAAGCTTGGTCCGAAGTTCAGGCGGTCAACGGCGACTGTGAAGACCTATTCCGACTTTTGGTGCGCAAACAACTGTTGACAAACCTGCAAGTCGATCGCTTGAAGAAAGGTGAAACGGCTGGATTTTTCTACGGCCAATACAAAGTTCTCTACCTGATCGGCATGGGGTCTTTCGCCCGTGTTTACCGAGCTGTACATCGTCAGACCAGTCAAGTTGCTGCGGTAAAAGTGCTGCGCAGTCGGCATCGTGGCGGGGCGGAATCCGTCGAGCAATTCATGCGCGAAGCGAAAGTTGGATTGCAGCTAAAACACAAGAACATAGTGGAGATCTACGAAGTCGATCCCGACCCGCGCAGTCCCTACATGGTAATGGAATTCGTCGAAGGGCAAACTCTGCGCGAGCTAGTAAAAGTTCGCCGCAAACTGGATCCATTGACTGCCTTGAAGTTGACCGCCGACGTCGCACGAGGCTTGGCGCATGCCGCAGCTATGGGAATCAGCCACCGAGATATGAAATTGAGCAACGTGTTGGTTACCAGCAAAGGGGAAGCCAAGCTGGTCGATTTTGGTTTGGCGGCTCTTTCGGACACCAGCAATGACCAAGCGATTGCCGATTGCCCCAACGCGCGTGCGATCGATTATGCGTCGCTCGAACGCGGAACGGGAGTACGTCGAGATGATCCGCGCAGCGATTTGTTTTTCCTGGGCTGTATATTGTATCACTGTTTAGTTGGTGATGCACCGATGCCTGAGACCAAGGATCGGTTTGCAAGATTAAATACCGCCCGGTTTCAAGAGATTCGATTACTATCGCAGGCAGCCCCCGAAGTGCCCATGAATGTGGCTTCGGTGTGCCACAAAGCGATCGAATACGATCCAACTAGACGCTATCAGACAGCCGCTCAGATGCTGGCAGATTTAGAAGCGACTATCAAAAAGCTCGAAGCTGGTGATACCCATTCGTCTGCTACCGCATCATCGGTCGAAGAGAGCGCCGATGAAGACGCATCCAACGAAGGAAACAACCGCACCATCATGTTGGTCGAGAGCAAGACCGAGTTCCAAGACTTGATTCGCGATAAACTCAAGAAACGCGGGTATCGAGTCTTAGTATTTGGTGACCCAGCACGAGCGCTCTCGCGATTCATACCTGACCTAGAACCTCCGGCCGACTGCATCGTCATCAGCGCGCCAGAACTGGGCGCTGCCGCCTTGGACGCGTTTAACAAGTTGGTGGCCGACGAGCATACCAAGAACATTCCTGCGGTGATGCTGGTCGATCGCAAGCAGCAGTTTGTGATTCAAAACGCAAAAGTGAACAAGAACCACGTACTCCTCGCCATGCCTCTGAAAGTACGCGATCTACGAGCCACATTGGTCAAGCTACTATCGAGCAGCGCGCCGACCAGCTAATACTACAGCGCGCCGTGGCTCTATTGTCGCCTTTCGCTCCGCGAAAGGACGCTTTTGCGGAGCAAAAGCCGACACTGTAACGCTGTCGTACTAATTAACGACGATTGGCCTACGAATGCGGAACAAACTACGCGTTCGCACCGAGTTTTGCTAACCTCCAAGGTTACTGCGCCACTGGATTGACCAGCGCAGATACCAATTGTTCGAGCCATCCGCTGGACCAGGCGTGCTGGCGTTGCGGTCCGTTGTGATAGATGTGAGGAATTGCTAATTCGCTGAGCAGTTTTTCGGTGGCGTTATGCTGATCGGCAAACGAGTCGTAGCCCGCGTGGATCAGTCGCGGAATTGGTGGCTGGTTGCTAAGCGACTGACGCAACACAGCCTGCCGGTCGCGGAGCAGTTGATGGATCTCGTACTTGCGAAAATTCTCGAGCGGACCATAAATCGGTCCAGAACCGAAGTGGCCCGGCTGGGACATGGCAAGCGGTGCGTCCCAAGCTGCCGCGCGACCAAACACTTCGGGATGGCGCATCAGCAACGACCATGCGCCATAGCCTGATTTGCTAAAGCCCACCAGCAGCCGCGAGTCGCGATCATGCTTGGCTTCGAGATACAGCCATCGCATCAGCGGCAAGACAGTGCGAAGCACATACGATTCTTGGCGAATCCCCAACGCATCTGGATGGTCCGCGTACCATGGCAGTTGTGAAAAAGTTGGTGCGGCGCAGATCAACCCAAATCGATTATGCAGATTCAAGCGTTTGACCTCCTCCAAGCCATCACCCCAGCGCAGATCATTTCCAGCGACGACAGGTAGCACGTACAGAATTGGCCGCTTAGAGACTTCCGCCAAATTATCCGGCAACAGAACACGTACTTCCGTCGGAGCGGATTGGAATGGCGACTCGAGTCGATGGACCACGAATCCCTGTTCATTCTTGATGCGAGTTGCCGTCGCGCTGGTCACTTTGGCAAATGCAGTCGGTGTGCTGCAGTGTTGGAATAAGAACTCGATGATAGGAGTCGAATCGTCTAAACCGTGTGGATGATGCTTCACGCCTACCTTGCGGATCAACTCGATTTGGCCGCCGAGTTTGGGGTAACGCTCGGCGATCAAGCCGGTATTCTCCTCCCAGGGCACGACCTCGTCAGCGTCGCCAAACACATGCAGCAGTGGCACTCCAGCTTCGGCCAGCGGACGAAGGTTGTCGACTGGATTTCCGCGATACGCGATTGCATCTGCGTCGTCCTTGAACTGCCACAGATCCAAAATCAGTTTCCAATTGGGCGCACTGCCTGGTCCCGTTCCTTTGCCGCCAGGCCAACTGCGGAAATCACAAACTGGTGCGTCGCCATAGATGCAGGCAACTTTGTCGGGATTGGATATGGCCCAGTTATAACAGTACAGCCCGCCGCGACTCAGTCCAACCAGACCGACCTTGCTCGCCAAACCGTGGTCGTGCGTAAGCCGATGGTATACTGAGTTCCAATGTTCGACCGCTTGGGGCGCTCCGAGCATATTGGGTATCGACGCGTAGACGATATGCAAGCCGCGTTCAACGAGCGCGATATCGGGCGCCGGTTTGTGTCCAAAGAACTCACCATGCCAGACCCACGGATTTCCGGGAGCCGGTGATTTCGGTGCGATGACCATAAGCGGCTTGCCGCTGACTTCGAAATCAAATCGGTCGAAACCATTCCACATCGAATGCTTGCCGGGAAAGCTGGGCCGCTTCAGTTCGACAACTGCTAAGATGGGACGGTGATCCGATGCCACCGGTTCGTCGAGTACACGAGTCTCGGTCGATGTCCAACGATTAGTGGGACGAGTTAACACAAAGTCGATTTGACGCGTTGGACGCTGCACGGGAATCGTCGGCAATGCGTCCTGGTTCGTGATCGACCACGCTTGTTTCGCGTTCTTCAGGACCTCGGAATCCCACGTCGCGTTGAGATCGCCAGCTAGAATCGTTGGTTGCGTTTCTCGTTGCAGCGCCAGGCGATTGATCATTTCGATTGAGGCCAACCGTTCGCGTGGATCCGTACGATGGTCCAAATGTGTTGCCAAGACACGAATCACTCCCATATCGGTCTGGACGTCGAGATCCAACACGCCACGCTGTTCGCCACCATCAACCACTGGGAGCGCGTGATTCTGGTGGCTCAGCACGGGCAACCGACTGAGTACTGCGTTACCGTACTGGCCCCCTGCGTGATCAATGTTCTTTTCAAACACGACTTGCATCGCCAGCAGCCGCGCAAGTTCGGCTGGCTGGTCGACTCCAGCACTACGTTTGGTTCCGCGATCGACTTCCTGGAGCGCGACTAGGTCTGGTTTATTTCGACGGATGATTTCGGCAATGCGCGGGAGGTCAAGTTTGCGATCAACGCCTTCGCAATGATGAATGTTGTAGCTGAGAATCCGCAGTTGGACTGCATTCTGGCAGTGCGCAAGCCTAGCCACAGCTACCAACAAGACCACGGACAATAATGATGCGAATGGCTGTTGAGGCATAGGTGGGGCGTCCCGGAGTTCACGTGGTGTTACAAGTCGAGAAATCGATACTTGTCCAACAGACATTATAGGCACAATCGACTATCGATAAGGTTTTGCCAAGAGATTTGAACATGTCACCTTGGGTACTTAACGATCGTTTTTCGGTGGCCCCCAATACCGAGCCCAGTTAACATTGGTGTGGGTTGTGGCGTAGAATGTCTACCCATAGAATTCTGGCGCCCAGCGCGACAGTTTATGCCATCAATTACAACCAATCCCAACATCTCCAACTCCCAGTAACTCTCCTACCACAAGGAATTTCCAACCATGAGAATCTGCGTGTCTTTTCCAACCCTTGTCCGCGTCGCGCTGCTTTTCGGCGTCGCGGCATGTCTCGCGATCGGCGATTTTGCGCTAGCTCAACAGAACACGGGCTCTGGTGGAACCACCGTGTTTTCATTTTCTGAACCGTTGTTTAACGGCAAGGATTTGTCAGGCTGGTACGGATGGGGAACTCAGGACCCTAACGACCTGTGGTCAAAGTCGCCTGAAGAACAAGCGACCTACAAAAAGCAGTCGATTGAGGGTGGCTTGGTCAGCAAGGATGGAAAGCCGATCAACGATCATTTAAATGCTCACTGGAAGGTTGAAAATGGCGAGCTGGTAAACGATGGTCACGGTTTGTACTTGACATCCGACAAAGACTACGGTGACTTCGAATTGCAACTTGAGTACAAAGCCTTGCCTCTGGGCGACAGTGGCGTTTATTTGCGTGGAATTCCTCAAGTTCAAATTTGGGACCCAGGCCAGGATGATCCGCAGGGGATCGGGCGAGCTAAGGGCTCGGGCGGATTGTGGAACAACAGCAAAGGAGCTCCTGGTAAAGACCCGTCGAAGAAGATGGACAGACCGTTCGGTGAGTGGAACAGCATGAAAATCACCATGATCGGTGAGCGAGTTACCGTTGTGTTCAATGGCGAAACCGTAGTCGAAAACGCCGTGCTTGAGAACTTTTTCGCAAATCGAAGGGCAGGTTATGTGGCTTATGGAAAGAAACAAGATAAACAGGACAAGAAGGATTCTGAGAAACTTCCCAACGGATTCATGAAGGATCCAGCGTTTGCCAAAGGTCCGATTCAGTTGCAGACGCACGGCAGCGAGATTCGTTGGCGCAATGTAATGATCCGCGAGATAACGGCCGAAGAAGCCAACAAAGTGCTGGCAGCTCGCAACACGGATGGTTTCGTTGAACTGAACAACGGCAAGGATCTGAGCAATTGGCTAGGTGCAGTCGCGAACTACGAAGTTAAAGACGGAGCGATCGTTTGCAAGCAGGGCAAAGGTGGCGACCTGCTGACCAAAGATGCCTACGAGAACTTTATTCTACGCGTTGAATTCAAATTGCCACCAGCGGGCAACAATGGAATCGCCCTGCGCACACCGTTGGGCGGACACTCGGCTTCGGACGGACTGGAATTGCAAGTTATCGATAGCGACGGATACAACGCCAAACATCCTACGGGCGGCTTGTTGCCATACCAATATCACGGCTCGATGTACCATTGCGTCGGCGCGAAACACGGCTACTTGCGACCAGTCGGCCAGTGGAATTTTCAGGAGATCGAAGTGCGCGGCCAGACGATCAAGGTCACTCTCAACGGAACCAAGATTCTCGACGTAGATATCGACAAATTCGATCGAACTCAAATTGAACATCCACCCAAAGGGCTCGATAACCGAGTAGGTCATATCGGATTCGCGGGACATAGCGACCCAGTTGCGTTTCGAAGTTTCAAGGTGAAGAAGCTCTAGAGTTTTGTTACCAAACTAAAGAGTTTCGTCACATTGCTTTTCTCACAGGCTTGTACATCGGCGGATCCAGGTTCTAAAAGCGCGGGTGCGAATTCAATTTTTCGCAACCGCGTTTTTGTTTTTTTGCGTGGATATCGTATAAACTACCGCTTACGATCCACTTGGTTTTTAAAAGTCTTCCAAGGAGAGCAATCCGTGACCCGCGAACAAGCTTCGGACTTTGATCAACGATTATTGGACTTGTATGACGATTATGCGCACGGGCGCGTTGATCGCCGCGATTTTCTGCAGCGAGCGTCGACATTTGCCGTAGGTGGCATGACCGCTGAAGCGTTGCTTTCTCGATTGAGTCCCAATTATGCTTGGGCTCAACAAGTACCCAAGAACGACTCTCGCATCAAATCGGAGATGATCTCTTATTCGTCACCGAAGGGCGCCGGGACGATGAGAGGATTATTGGCACATCCGGCAGCATCCCAAGAAAAATCGCCGGCGATCTTGGTCGTTCATGAGAACCGCGGATTGAATCCATATATCGAAGATGTCGCGCGGCGATTGGCAGTGGCGAATTTTGTCGCTCTCGCGCCCGATGCACTCGCGCCGCTGGGTGGTTACCCTGGAAACGATGATGAAGGCCGAGCGATGCAAGCCAAACGCGACCCAGAACAAATGGTGCAGGATTTTATTGCCGGCGCAGAACTGCTCAAGTCACATGCGCTTTCTAGTGGCAAGGTGGGCGTCGTCGGTTTCTGTTATGGCGGTGGAATATCCAATGAATTAGCTGTGCGTTTGCCCAACGTAATTCGTGCCGCTGTCCCCTTCTACGGTCGGCAACCCAAAACGGAAGATGTACCTAAAATCAAGGCGGAGCTGCTGCTACATTATGCCGAGTTGGACCAGCGAATTAACGATGGTTGGCCCGCTTACGAAACTGCGCTCAAAGCCAACTCGATCAAGTACACTGTACATAAATATCCTGCCGCCAATCACGGCTTCCACAACGATACCACGCCACGGTACGACCAAAAATCCGCAGAGTTGGCTTGGCAGCGCACACTGGATTTCTTTAATTCGACGCTCCGAGGCTGATGCTCTATTACAGCCCTGTTTCTTGGCAAGCATATTTTCGGCGAGTCAAATATTATGCGTCCAAATTTGCTCAAGTTAGTTTTGCTGTTTAGTCTAACCGGATTTTACCAGCCGAGTTTGCTCGCAGCAGATCGTCTAACGATCGAAGTTCGGGAGACTGCCGGCATCCGACGATTTGGCTATCCAGTCGAAGTGGAGCTAGCTCTGCCGATGGCCATCAATTCTGATACGCCGTTTCGTTTACTTGGTCCCAGCGGTCCGATCACCGCTCAATTTCGCCCTGCGTTTGGCGAACCTACTGGTCGCCGATGGTGGCTGGATTTTTCGCTCAATCTCTTGCCGCACGAATCGCGAGCATTCTCGATCGAGTACGGTGCCGATGTCGTACTCATGAATTCGCGCGGCGGACTCGGGTTGCGCGAGCTTGAGCAAGAATTTCAAATTACCAGCGGCAATGTGTTGGACTGGCGCATCCCCAAGAATCTCAATGGGCTGGTTAATTCACTGACTCATACCAACGTCCAGCAACTGGACTCAAGTGGCCTTGGTTTGTTTTTGATGCTCGCCGACGGTTCGCGAAAATCGGTTGCCGAGCTGACGACATCTGTGCAGCGTACACCTTGGACTGTAAAGCGTAGCGGTCCACTTGCGATACGCCTGGATCGTCATGACGAGTTGCGAGTGGATGGCTTGCGATCGATCACGTCCGACTTGCGGCTCCAGTTCGTCAATACCAAGAGCTGGGTGCTAGTCGACTGGCGGCTGACCAATGTTGCTTCGAATGTGCGCGGGTTGGGTTGCGAGTTAAAAATGAAGTTGGGGCAACAGCAACCTGCATCTTCGATTTCGAATCGAACGATCGTGGATTTTGGCGGAACAAGCTGGACGTACGCTCAAGTTGCGATTGGCCAAGAAGCAGCGTTGTTGGGATTTCCAAGTCGCGGCGAGCCCAATTCGCCGCAACGCAATTGGGAAGTACGTCATGGGAAAATCGGCAGCGCGGAGCCGTATGTCGTTGGCCCCGGCCATCAATCTCCTCAGTTGCCCGAAGGTTGGGCGCATGTCATGGACTCACAAATGTGTTTGGCGCTAGCCGTCGATAAGTTCGCCCAGGAACATCTTGATGCTCTAACCGTACGGGGCGACGGAACCACGCTCATTTCTCGATCGTTCGCCACGGAGCCGTCTCCCGCTGCCATTGATTTGCGATTTTGGTTGCACTTTGTCACGAATCCTCCCCACATCAGCGCCGCAACCAGCCCACAAGCCATGTTGGCTCCACTGGTCGTATCGATCAAATCTCCATGATCGAGCAATTTCTGCTAGACGGCGCGAGTTGCAAAGTAGCGGAATGCGTCAAGAGCTCGACGATGCACATTCGACGTCGCGATGTTGATCCGCGCAGTACGGAGCAGTTGGAATCCGATCCACTTCAGTGTTACAGCGCAGCAATGCATTTGAGTTTTACTTGATTTGGCTCAACATCACTCGGCGACAATCCATTTCGAATTCAATATCTACCACGGGCGGTCGGCAATCATGCCAAGTGAGTCCGCGCCGAGCTGCGCCACGACGTTGAATCTCGCTAGTTAAGCTTGCGAACAACGGATGTACCGTATACACGTTGGTGCAGGTAACGTCGTTCCATTCGAAGCCCAATCCCGCTAACCGACGAGCTTGTTCGTTTAGAACGAAGTCGGCTTTCTCAGCTAGCGCAGATTCGGACACATCGCCGCACCGGACAATGTAGTCGTGGTAATTCGTTTTACCTTCTGGTGCTTCGCCACAACCCGAGATCACGAAACTCGGCGACAAATGCATCCGTTGTTCCACGGTATAGGAAAACGCGTAGAAACATGGCTCAGTCGGCGGCGATTGCCGTGGACACAAGTTCGAACGAGCAACTGGATTCTCCATGCCCAACATAATTCCCCACGCCTTAAGCGTTTCAACATACTGAAGATTGAAATTGCGGAATCCATCTTCGGAAAACGGTGCTGGAGAACGTAGTTCGCAATGGCAAAACGCTTGCAGTGGCCGACCAATCGCCGTGAGATGCTGAGCTATCAAATCAAAACCTTGTTGGATATTCGGTCGACCTTCCAACTCGACTCGATGGATCGCGAACCCAGGCTCCGCAGCCACACCGCGCGAATATTGGAAAACACCAGGTAAGTAACGATAGCCACGATCAACGAGATTGATTGATGTACTCATTGGTCAATCTACTCCGATTCCCGTACACTTTTCCTTTACCAAACGGATCTGAGCCCGTTCTTTCGGTTCAACTCAAAAACTCCAAAGGCCAATGTTATCCGCTTTTCGCGCCGAGACCAGATCTCGGTTTTCGAAATCAAGTTGTTAGGAGGCTAGGGCGCGTTAGCACGCATCGACCACTACATGCAAGGTTCTGCTCGCACTCAGGTTTTTTGCTATACTGGCGTTCGATTTCGCTTGGATAATAAAGGACCATTGCCGTAACCGTCGTTGGAGACCAATTCTGCATGGACGACTCGAAACCCGACGGTAAACTACCTGAGCCTGTGCAAGAAGGCTCGATTCAAGATACTGTGGAAACTAGCGGCAATCCGAATGCCGATGATTCCTTTGGGTTTCGCAGATCTTCTGAGAAGGTGAAAACTTTTCCGCAGTCGCCAGGAGTCTACTTGATGAAGGACTACTCTGGCATCGTGATCTATGTGGGCAAGGCCAAGAACCTGCGCAGCCGCGCCAGCAGTTATTTCCTCAAGGGTGCCCAACAAGAGTATCGCACCGGCAACTGGGTGCACGAAATCTGCGACATTGACTACTTGGAATGTGAAAGCGAAGTTGATGCGCTGCTCGCCGAAAGCCGTCTGATCAAGGATATCCAGCCGCGGCACAATCGTGAACAGAAGGATGACAAGTCCTTTCCTTACTTGATGATTTCCACTCGTGAAGATTTCCCAAGAGTCGAAATTACTCGCGAGCCGCGTGATAAGGGAGTCAAACTGTTTGGGCCATTTACCAGTGCCGGGGCATTGCGTGGCGCGATTCAGGTCCTACAACGAGTCTTTAGGTTTCGCACGTGCTCGTTGGATATCGAAGAAAACGATCCCAGGTGGAAGTGGTTTCGCCCGTGCTTACTAGCCTCGATCGGACAATGTACGGCTCCCTGCAATTTGCGCGTCTCCAAAGAAGAATACCGCAAAGACATTCGCCGCTTGCAGACTTTTCTCGAAGGCGGCAAGACGCGTCTGCTGGCTGAGCTAAACTGCGAAATGCAATCCGCGTCCAAAGCGATGGAATTCGAACGAGCCGCGAAATTGCGCGACGAAATTCGTATGCTCCAGCGGCTGGACGATCGAGGCGAATTGGAAACTCACGTGCAGCCCGAGGTGTTTTTTATCGACCCCAAGAAGGGACTTGCGGGGCTAAAAAAAGTGCTGCAATTGCCAGCTCGTCCGAGAACAATCGAAGGTGTTGATATTGCACATTTAGGCGGCAATGAGACCGTGGCCAGCTTGGTACAGTTTATCGATGGACTGCCATTCAAGCCGGGTTATCGCCGCTACAAAATTCGGGACGTTTCTGGAATTGACGATTTTCGAAGTATTCACGAAGTGGTGTCGCGCCGATTTCGTCGCTTGAGCCAAAACCAAGAGGCACTACCGGACATACTATTGATCGATGGTGGCAAAGGCCAACTCAACGCCGCGCTCGCCGCCTTTCGAGACCAGCAAGTTACGCCGCCAGCACTGCTGTCTTTGGCCAAACGCGACGAAGAGATTTTCTTGCCTGGCGAAGCCGAATCGATCAAACTAAGCCGGC
Source organism: Planctomycetaceae bacterium (assembly GCA_005798335.1). Classification (GTDB taxonomy): domain Bacteria; phylum Planctomycetota; class Planctomycetia; order Pirellulales; family Pirellulaceae; genus Aureliella. Next base: position 42,037 of record SYJV01000175.1, read on the forward strand.
ATGCGTTCGCGCTCCGTTTGCTCCAATATGTGCGCGATGAAGCGCATCGTTTCGCGCAACACTACCATCATATTTTGCGGCGCAAATCGCAAATGGAATAACTCTCTGTGCATTGGAACGAACTGCTCAAGGCGATCGGCAATACGCTTGTGATCGGGGCTGGCACTGCTTTATTTGCGGTCCCACTTGGAACGTTACTGGCAGTGCTCTTGTTGCGAACCAACGTCGCCGGCGCACGCTTGGGCTGGTTGATGCTATCGAGCCAACTGGTCGTGCCACTGTATGTATTCGCAGGTGGTTGGAGTGCTGGATTCGGGACGCTTGGTTGGTGGCCACTGGCACCGGCAAATCTTCAGTTTGCGGAATTGCGATCGATCTTGGCAGTGGTATTCATTCACGCAGTTGCCGCAGTTCCTTGGGTGTGCTTAATCGTGTCGCTGGGATTGGCATGGTCGGCGCGCAGCCTCGAAGAACTGGCCATGCTGGAAAATGGCTGGCGCGGAGTGCTCCGTCAAGTGACGCTTCCGTCACTCGTTCCCTGGATCGCGCTGGCCAGTGTTTGGAGCGTTGCACCAGTCCTTACAGAAATGGTCGTAACGAATCTCTATCAAGTTCGTACCATCCCCGAACAAGTGTACTTGGACATCAGTTTGCACGGCACCAGCCATTGGACTTTGGTCGCGGGAATTTGCGGCTGCGCCTGTCCGCTGGCACTTGTGTTATTGGTTGTCGTGCGACAGTTACCTCAGCGGCAACCGGCTGCGCGGAACTCGCCTCACAGTTTTCATCGACAGCCGTCTTACAGTTTGGCAGCAGCCAGAATCGGCTCGTCGATTGGTGTTTGGTGCGTTATTTCAGCACTGGTTGGAATGCCCATTGCGAATTTGATCTACAAAGCAGGCTGGGAAGTCGTCCCCCAAATTCAATACGGCGCAACTCACCGCTGGAGCATCTATCGATTTTGGTTGACGATCGTTGAGACATCGACTGGATTCGCCGCCGAAGTTTACTGGAGCACGCTGCTGGCTGCCGGATCAGCTACACTCGCGATGATGTTAGCTGGACTTATGGCTTATCTCCGTAAGCGATTGGGAGTTCCGTGGTTATTCTACGCTGTTTGCATTCTTATGGTGTCAGTACCAGGACCAGTCGCGGGACAATGGGTGACCTGGCTTTTTAACACGGTGGGCTGGGACGTGATGCTGTCGCTGTACGACCGAACGCTGCTGGCGCCAATACTAGCCCAACAATTCCGCCTTTTGCCCCTAGGATATTTACTGGTAAATACAATTCTCTCTGGCATCGATCGTCAAACATGGGAACTCGCTGAACTCGACTCGCTGAGTAGGGTCAACATTGTGTGGCGCATCGTTCTTCCACAAACGGGCTGGGCCTGGATAGTCGCTTGGATCGTCCTAGCCGCGCTCAGTGCCGGCGAGCTGAGCACGATTCTGCTGGTACTTCCGCCCGGTGTAACCACTCTATCGCAGCGACTATTTGAATTCCTCCATTTCGGCATGCGGTATCAAGATTCGGGATTGTGCTTGGGGCTGATAATCGTTGGCTGGTTCGTTGCCTTGGCAGCTTGGAACACTCGAAAAGGTTTCCAGTAGTTGGCGGCATTCCCTCGACTTAGCAGTGCAACAAGATTGCCTTGACAATCAAGGGCGGCCACGCGATGTGCAGCGGGAGCGACACCGGCAAGCTCAAGCAGCTTACCGTGCCCAGCAGCCTTTACCAGAGTCGGATCGAGTTCCACTTTCGGCCAGTGAGGCAGCCCCCGAACCGGGTTTACCAACCCTCGTTGAATTGCTTCCAATGATCGTAGTTGTTCCAATGATACTGCTTCATCGAGCGTAAAAGGACCGATTGCAAGCCTGCATAGTCTTGTCATGATCGCGCTGGTGCCTAACCCCGCCGCGATGTCTCGTCCCAACGACCGGACGTAGGTACCGCTACCGCAGCAGATGCGCAAACTCAATAACGGGTAGCAGAACCCTAGCACCTCGATGGACTCGATGAAAACCTCCCGGGGCGCAGGAGTGAACTCGATACCTGACCGTGCCATAGCGTAAGCTCGCTTGCCTTGAATTTTGATCGCCGAGTATCGAGGCGGTACCTGCAAGACGGGACCGACCCAGCGCCGACATTCGTCCTCAATCTGCTGGCGAGAAATGATGGGAAAGATGTCAACTGGCTGTACTTTGCCTGTTACATCCAACGTGTCGCTGGTCTTGCCAAGTTCGAACTCAGCTACGTAGACCTTGCCGAGTTCGTGCAAGTACTCGACTAAGCGCGTCGCGCTGCCAACTGCAAGCAGCAAAACTCCGGTGGCCATGGGGTCAAGCGTTCCAGAATGGCCGACCTGAGACGTATTTGCCACTTGTTGCACAATGTCGACTACTGCGCGACTAGTGATGTCGCTGGGTTTATTAGTTATCAGAAGTGCGCTGGAAATCGCAGTCGCTGAAGAACTCATGATCAGCTCTGCTTTGAGTGATCGGCTGATCGCGGGATAGTCCAACAAGAATCGTGACGCAACATACCGATGTGAGGATAGTATTCTCGTGCAGCCGGTGCGGCTAATAAGATAAGATTGGTATGCAAGCCCGCCATTTCATGGGTGCGCCTAATTAGTTCTCTGCCGATACTCCGTCGCTGGAATTGCTGGTCCACTGCCAGATCAGATAGGTAAGTACAATAACAGAAATCGCTCAACGAACGTGCAACGCCGACCAACAATTTAGCATGTCGAGCGGCGACGATAATATCCGCTCGCCGCAACATCGCCTCCATGATCTCCAAATTCTCAACCGGACGTCGTTCCGCCAAAGTCGATCGTCGAAGCACATCGATGAATTCGGCAACATCAAGCTCCGGCTCTATAGAAAAAAATATGCTCGACGTTTGCTGCATGGTCCTAGCGCCGTTCTTTTCGATTTCCTGATCAACTTCTGCGAATACTCGGATAACGCATCAGATTAGAGCAAATCTACAATTGTCCTTGTGAGAACCAACCATACCATTGCATGCTCTGGAAACGAAAAGAGCCACAGCGGAATGCTGCGGCTCTTTTTTCTTAAGGCCTGATGAAGGTGCGAAGGGCGAACTACGCGACCTCAGGTTGAGTAACTTTCCGCTTGGATCGCACACGGCGAACTACGCCAGCGCCAACCGCAGCCAATCCCATAAGTGCCATAGACGATGGCTCTGGTACTGCATTAACCGCAACTTGAACTGTCGCACTGTTACTAAAGGCAAGTGCATCCACTGAAATCGCGTTGGGGTCATTGCCGAAAAACAAGCCTACTTGGTTTCCACCATTTATGTCATTAAACCCGAATACCGTCGTACCACCTGCCCCAGTATTTAGAGTCATGTTGCCTACCAACATGCGACGAGTGGTTGCATTTACTGTGTCAATGGATCCTGACCCAGGCGTGGGATTGAATGAAATGTTGTTGTACGCAACACCTGTAGCATTCGGGAACGCTCCACCGATTGCGGTCGCAGAATTGATTGCGAAAGCTGGATTTCCTGCAGCAGCCGTGACTCGAGTAGTGCCTCCGGAACCGACGACATTGTACTGGACACCCTGCGCGCCAACCCAAGTACTCGCTGGGTCGGCAGCCAAACGTGATTCAACCAAATATATATTCGTGCTGATCACAGAATTCGCAGTTTGGTTCAGGTAGTTTGCCTGATCCAACTGAAACGAGTAAGTAAACGCAGCTTGCGTTTGAACTGTGGCAACCAAAGTAATCACCGCTGCCAATAGAACACTTCTGAGCATCTCATCGATCCTTATCAAGTTTATGACCTTCATCAGTGGGAAATTAAAATTCCCAGATCGCCCATTCCACTGAGTCTAACTATCCAACAAACCTTGTCAACAAGGTTACATTAACGCAAACAGTTTTTTCGACACATTCCAACCTGCCGGGCTTCCTTATCTTCCGGCAGGTTTACGCTAAAACCACCTCTAATTACTAAAAACCATTTAGGTTTCGGCTAGCATTGAAATTTTGGAGGAACGCATTCAAGTCGGTAAAGTCAACGAAATTATCACCATTCTTGTCCAGATCTTCACGATAGTTTCCGCTGGTCAGCGCAATAACCAGGGCATTGAGATCGGTAAGATCAACTATTGTACTACCATCAGTATCTCCGTACAAACGATAGAACTTGTCAACCGCTTGATTGCCATACACAAAGTTTCCACCAGGGGCACCGTTGTTGTCACCATCCAGTGCAAACAGTCCGGCTTGTGAGCGAACCTTGGTGGCGTCGATCTCAAGTCGATAGTTGCCGTCGATCAGCGAACCAGCCGAATCGACAAACGTCGTGGCAGGACTGCTCGGAGCGACTGTGGGTAGGAACGTAATGCTGACGACGGTCTTACCGGCAACTACGGCTGGTGCTCCAACGTTAGTTTGGGCTGCTGGAACGTTGCCGATTGTAATCGGTGCACCAGCAATGTCGTCACGACGTTGGACGACAAAGGCGCCCGCATCAATTTGGACGACAGTATTGAACGTGACTGTCAACTTCTTCAGGCTCGAACGAGTAGCATTGCCGTCGTTGATGACAACGGATTCGACTCGTGGAACCGTGACGTTCTGTAGTTGAATATCCAGACGCCCCGAAGTCGCATTTCCAACGGCGTCGGTAGCAACAAATTGAACTGCGTCAAACGCATTCGCTATTGTTTGGGTATACAGCACTTGGCCTGCATTCACCTGTGCTTGCGAGAATGTGGAAATCGGTACCTGAGGTGCACTAGTAAGCGCCAAGAATCCGGACTGTGGAGCATTGGTTACGATGTAGGTAACATTCGCCGCTGGACTCACTGCATCAACTGCGTTGAGCACTCCTGTTGTTAGCGTTGTTACCTGCGTGGTAATGGTCAGCAGGTTCGTGGTAACAACCGGACCGGTTGTGTCCTTGATTGCAGTCGTGGTCGCAGTACCGACGTTGCCAAACGGATCAGTGCTTTCAACGATCACCGTGATCGTGCCGTCCACGAGGCTAGAAATATTCGCGACGGTCGGAGCAATTATCGAATACGCTCCTGTTGGTCCAGCAGCAGTATTAACAGCTACTGAGTTGTTGTTCACGTCACGGAACGTGATCTTAACATTCAATCCTGGTTCAGCACCATTACCGGACACTGGAACGGCAGCTTGCTCGCTAGCATTAATCACGTTGTCCGAAGTGATCGGAGTATTTACGGTTACCGCAGGAACCGTTGTTTCCTTGACTACGACTCGAGTCACTGTTGTGACGTTGCCAGCAGGATCGGTCGACTGGGCTGTTATGGTAACAGGTCCATCCGGGAAAGCGACAATGCTGGGCAACGTTACGGTGTAATTTGCGGTACCATTTGCATTAGCTGTCGCAGTTACCGTCTGATTACCCGAAGTTGCAGTTACGGTTACCGGAAGATCGTCGCGAGTACCAGTAACCACGACGCCAGGTGCTTCCGCGGCATTAATAACGTCGTTGCCCGCAATCGTGGTTACTGCCAACAGAGGTGCAACGGTATCGATCACAGCAGTACTGCGTGTGGCCTGTCCTGTGTTATTACCAAGATCAGTAGAAACTGCGGTGACAGTTATGCCGCCTTGAGCAAAGCCAGACAGGTTCGCGGTAACTGTAAAGGCACCAGCAGCAGCAGTTGTGATCTCATTGACCACTAAGTTGCCCTGCGTAATGATCACGCTGACAGGAATACCATTGGTGTTGGTAGTGCCGGTGATGACAACGGCAGCAACTTCAGCAGCGTTGATAAAATCGTTGCCAGCAATCGGATTGATACTCAACACCGGCGCCGCCGAATCGATCGTGATCGTAAGTCCATTATCCAACCCACTATTAGCTCCTGTGGTATTGCTTCCTGTCCCAGCACTTACATTACCTGCCAAATCGGTAATCAAAACGTTTATTTCCAGAGCAGTTCCTGTGGCCTGAGCCGGTATCTCGAAAATAAACCGACCATTCTCGTTAACGACGGCTGTGCCCAAAGTGGTTCCGCCGTTGCGAACAGTAACCGTGTTGCCGACCAACGTGTTTGCCGCAGCAGGATTGCTGGCACTTGTACCGTCGCTAATCTGTCCGACCACGACCAACGTATTGTCGTTCACAAAAATTGTTGGGCCATTAACGATTTGATCCAGGATATAGGCTGTGGCTCCTACATCTCGAAGCACAACAAAACTGTTTGCAGGGAGATTCGTCGGCATTCTCGGATCCGGCAAAGTGGCGGGAGGCGTGGGAACCGGCGGATATGTCAGTGCGAAAACGGTAGCCAAAGCGGGTGCATTGGCACCATTCCAGTTCGCCAAACGAACGATATTGGGCGCCGCAGTGTCGAGCACAATTGTATCTACGTCGGTGCTAACGTTTCCAGAAGGATCTGCGTTGCTGGCGGAAACCGTTATGAATCCGTCGCCAAACGCAAGTCCGCCGCTGCTCCGCAAATCAATGCTTGGAGTCACCCAAGTTCCCGTCGCTGTTGATGTCACATTAAATAACCGACTAGCACCCACTCCAATTAAGGAAACTGTAACTGTACTATTCGGTGTTGCGCCGATTCCAGAAATCGTAAATCCAGCAGTTCTTTCCCCATCAGTGACATACCCAGAGATACCAGGTGTTTGTGGACCACCAGCGATTGGAGTATTGATTGTTAACCCTGGAATCGAACTGTCTTTCGTTACCGAGCGCGAGGCATTCGATGTGTTGCCTGCCGCGTCAGAATTTGAGGCAGTTACGGTAATTTGACCGTCATTCAGCGTTGAAATACCGGCGAGATTTGTGGCAAGCGTGAAGTTGCCGGCTGCGTCTGCGGTTACGGTCCGCACTACCGCAGGTGTGGCTGCGTTATTATCGTCGAGAGAAACGGTCACGATTGCGTTGGGTTCCGCATTGGTGCCGGTGACATTTACACTGTTCTGCTCCGCGGCATTGATAACATCGTCACCCATGATCGGAGCGTTGATCTGGATAGCTCGTATGACGGTATCCTTAAGCAATGCTGGGTGGTTTGGAAGGATGAAGTTTCCAACCGCGTCAACCGCCTTGACCTGCACAGTGATCGCGCCGTCCACCAAGCCGGTCAGGTTCGCAGGATTCAATGCCAAGCTGTAGTTACCGCCAACCTGAGCTGTGACATTCTTGACAACTTTGTTGGCTGGGTTCGCAGAATCCAAGAAAGTGATTTCTACATTACCAGATGGTTCAGCTCCTGTCCCCGAAATCTCAACAGTCGTAACTTCGCCAGCATTGATACGGTTGTCCAGCTCGATGGGAGTATTAATTGTTGCCACTGGCGCGGTGCGATCCATGATCAAGGCGCGAGTCGCAGAACCAGTATTGTCTCCCAGATCGGTGCTGGATGCTTTCACGGTCAAATTGCCATCGACCAATGCCGTACTATTTAAATTGAATCCCGGTGCGGCGATTGTGAATTCGCCCTTGGCGTCCGCAACGACGCCATTGATCGTGACAACCGTGTTTTGACTATCGGTGACTTGGATCGTCACGGGCCGATTCGGATCAGCACCGGCACCGGCAACGATAAATACCGGAGACTCGAACATATTGACGGCGTTGTCAGTCATGATCGGCGCGGTGATAGTGATGTTTGGTGCGACTCGATCGATGGTAATAACGCGAGTTGCTGTTGCCAGGTTACCAGCCGCGTCAATATTGTTGGCAGTTACGGTCACCGGTCCATCGGGGAAGTTCGACAAATTACCATCGTTACTTGGAATTCCCAAAGCAGGAATTGCCGCCAAAGTATACTTGCCGGTTGCATCTGCGACTACGGTTTTGACTTGAGTAGTTGGGCCACTTGTAAAGGTGACCACGACAGATGTATTCGGCGTCGCGTTAATACCCTCGACTGTCACAACGTCGTCTTCTGCTGCACTGACTACATCATTACCTGCAATCGGACCGGTAATGGACAATGTAGTGGGTGCTGTATCTTTGCTGGCCGTTCGTGTTGCTACGCCAGCATTATCCGCTTGGTCGCGACTGGTTGCGGTTACCGTAATGTTCGCAGTTGCAGCGTCTGCTAAAGGAACTGCAAAAGGCGCATTCAGAGACAAATTAGCTCCAACACGCACATCCACAATTGCCTGATAGTCGCCAATCGCATTAGCAAACACTCCAGCCAAAATACGTTCGGGTCCACCTGCCTGCTGGATCTTGATTTCGACTGGCAAGTTTGGTTGCGCTCCTTTGCCATTTATCACCAGTCCCGGTGCCTCATTTTCGTTGATGATACCATCTCCGCCGATCACATTTAGAATGATGCTTGGTGGCAGGGTATCAACAGTAATTTGGAATTGGCCAGAGTCGGGTGCTGGGTTTCCTGCGGCGTCTCTTGCTCTAGCGATCATCTGGTAGGTGCCGTTGGGCAAAAGACCAGTTGCCAATGTCCATGTTCCGGCAGCAGCATTGAGGGTAGCAAGGCGATCTCCGCCGGGAAGACCAGAAATCGTAACCGTGCTGGACTGAGCGGCATCGTAGGTGCCGTTCAAGGTAAAGCTGGTATGGTTGGTACTGGCCAAATTGTTCAAAGTTGTCGGCGAAGTGGCTGCTCCACCAGATGCATTTGTAGCATTGATAATCGTCGCTGCGGCGGTCGGTGCGGTCTCATCCAAGGTTGCAGTAAATCTAATTGCAGCTTCGTCCGCACCAGACAGCGCGATCGGATTTCCTGCAACATCCGTAAATCTCACATCGACGTTTATGCCACCTTCATTGAGGCCGCTGATGTTGATTGGATTCCCATTGCCAAGCTTATCCACAGTAAAAGCATAAGTAAGAGGCACGTTATTCGCATCCACCGTGAGCACCGTTGCCGTACCAAAGCCAACAATGTCTCCCGTAGCCGGACTGTTATTTACATCGATAAACGTAACAGCAACTTGTCGGCCGGTCAGCAACCCTGCGTTGGGATTAGCATCCGAAATCGTGCCAGAAATTGTAACTGCGTTGGATTCCTGAATGCTAATCAAGCCTAAGTTGGTCCCCGTTGTCGCGGGAGCAGCGGGTAGGTTATCGAAATTCGTACCAGTGACCGCAAGGATTGGAAGCACCGTGTCTATCGTATTAATCGCGCGAGTCAAATTAGTCACGTTGCCAGCAAAATCCACTGCAGTGACTATTATGTTCGCGGCTGGCGTCGTCCCGGTCAACGTTGCATTTGCCAGCGTTTGAAGTTGCGCAGTCGTAAATACTCTGTTAAAGCTACCGTTACCATCCGCTGGCACACTAAACGGACCAATAGTAACACCATTTGATCCAACAATCTGGATTGAAACAGAAGCAAATGGCGTAGTGGTACCCGTGACTCTGCGTGCATCATCACTACCCACCAATTCTCGACGATTAAGTGTACCATCGCCGCTAAAACCGCTATTGGCAAGCGTAAGAACTGGGGGTACCGTATCCAATTCGACATTTACTTTTGCGGTTCCCTTATTCCCAGCCAAATCAGTGACTTCGGCAGTTACTACTACAGTGCCGTCAGTAATACTGGCAATGCTGAATGGTGCGGTAGCGTAAGTATTGGCACCCGTGACCGTTGCGGTTGCAACAACGTCAGCCGAGCCTGCCTTCCTAAATGTAAGCGTAACAACACTACCAACATTGATGCCAGCGGTGTCCGTAACCGTACCGCTAACGATAACGCCATTCTTTTCACTGTTGTTGACGAAGTTATCGCCGGTGATGGGAGCAATGGTAATTGTTGGAACACCGGTATCTTTTGCAACCGTGGCGGAAGTCAATCCGATGTTGCCAGCCGCGTCCGTATTGCGAACGGTTATCACAATCTGACCATCGGCCAGCGCGGTCAAGTCTGCTGTCGTTGTAAAGTTCGTACCTACTGATGTGACATTGCGTGTCACGGAATTAACGCCGTCAGAGAAAGTGATCAACACATTGGAATTCGGAAATGCTCCGATACCGTTAATCTGAACATTGGCGACTTCATTGGCGCCAATGCGATTGTCGCCCATCACCGGCGTCGTGATAGTCAATGATGGAGCGTTACGATCCAAGACAACATTTCGAGTCGCGGTACTCTGATTGCCGGCGCGATCCGCACCCGTCACCGTAATGGTAAGTGCACCATCCATGAAATTCGCCAGATTAAATAGATTTCCATCATTTGCAAATGCCCCGTTCACTACCGGAGCTGTGCGAGTTTGGCTGATAGCGACGTTGTTTACATCTAGGCCTACGATCGTAATCGTAACACTGGGAACGCCCGATCCCGTGGCGCCGTCGCCGGCAAGGCCAGATACTCGCACGTTCAGCGACTCGGCAGCGTTGATAACGTTGTCCGCAGCCACCGTATCAATGAAGATCAGCGGACCTTGGGTATCCTTGAAGAGGACAATGTTCGCCGTACCCGTGTTTCCAAATGCATCGGTACTGGTCGCGGTGAGATCAATCTGACCATCCAGCAGTCCGGCGATGTTCGCTTCGTTTCCTGGCGCTGCCGCTCCCAATACAAGAGCATAAACACCATTTGCATTAGCAGTTACATTGCGTACAACTGGCTGCGTTGTGCCCGCGTTAACCCCGGTATCATTGAATGTAATAGTTACCAGCGAATTCGGTTCTGCACCCGAGCCAGTCACTATCACTTGTGTTAATTGAGTTGCATTGAGTGCCGTGTTGTTCAGCGGCGCACCAATCACGATGGCTGGTCGAATTGTGTCCAATGGTACAATTGCGGAGGCAGAGCCGGTATTGCCCAGTGTGTCGGTGCTAGTAACTTGGATTTTCACATCACCTTGGCTGAATCCAGATAGATCGACTTCGTTGCCCAGCAACGTGAATCCCCCCGCTGCATCAGCGGTGACCGTACGGGACGCAGAACCCGTTGGACTTCCAGTAAATGTCACAGTGACCGGACGATTGGCAGCAGCACCGGTTCCTTGAATCAAGACGTCTGCCGCTTCTGCCGCATTAATTCGATTGTCATTTTCAATTGGCGATGTGATCACGATCGCGGGCGGATTGGCTTGTTTGGTAAACGTCGTAGTAGCGATTCCGACATTACCAGCTAAATCCTGTGCCGTTGCCTGGACAAGAATGACCCCATCTGGCAATCCAACGATGTTGGCTGGGTTCGCAGCCAACGTCCAATTGTTTCCAGTAGCGGCAACGGTTCGTGTCACCGAATTTGCACCGATCGAAAACGTCACAGTTACCGTACCGTTCGGAGCGTCCGTGGTACCACTGACCACCAGGGCATTAGCCTCGGCTAGCGTGACCAAATTGTCCGACGTGATAGGTGAGTTGATGGTTACCACGGGTGGAACTGTGTCCACGGTGATTGGACCAAACGGACTGGAAACAGCACCCTCATTGGGCGCGTTGTCCCTTAAGGTCGCCGTGAAATTGTATACTCCAGCCGGCAGTACTGAAGTTGTCGCAGTCCAAGCAGTTCCATTAACGACTGCGGTGGCCACTTCTGTGCCGTTTGCCTTCACGGAAATTATTGTGCCATTAGCCGCAGTGGTCGTACCGGTAAAAGTAAGCGTTGTATCGTTCGTAATACTACGATTTGTTGGCGCGAGCAACAGTGGCGCAAAATCATCGGTGGCACCCAAGATTGACACCGCACCAGCAGGGATCGAGGTATCGTAGAATACTCCCCTTTGGTTGGTACTGGTGTTGTTTGCGTTGTCGGTAAACGATGCCATCACTGTGACGGCACCTTCCGAAAAGGCCGGTGCAGCCGAAAGATTGAACAGCGCAGTAAATACACCATTCGCATTGGCAACAGCGGAAACGGTGCGAACGATATTGGTTGGAACTAGTTGTGTTACGGTCACGGTAACGACGCCACCTGCATCGGCACCAGTACCCGTAATTACTAGTGCAGAACCCTCTGCAATACTAACTATATCATTACCGGCAATCGGCGTAGTAATTAGGATTACCGGTGTCGATGTATCCTTGTTCAACACGCGCTGGGCACTGCCAACGTTGCCGACCGGATCCGTGCTGGTAACGGTAATCGTTACTGGGCCGTCAGGCAGCGCGGTAATATTTGCGCCTGGATTGAGGTTATAAGTTCCGTCTGCCGCAGCCAAAACTGTGCGAGTCACTGTGTTTCCACCGCCGCCGGCAAATGTAATCGTAACGTTGGTATTTGGCTGTGCACCGGTTCCAGTCACAATCACATTCGTGGCTGGAACAGCGGGAGCAATACCTGTCAAGTTAATAGTGGTTCCTGCGGTCGGTGTGGTAATTTGTACAGCAGGTGGAGTCTTGTCTAACGTAAAGGTCGTCGTCGTGGATGTCGGTGTACCATTGGATGGCAGCGAGCTGACGCGAACGGTAATTTGTCCATCGTTCAAGGCGGTAATATTAAAACCAGCAGCGGGCAGCGAATATTGACCATTGGCGCCAGCGATAATGATCGGAGCGGCCAGCAAGTTAGTACCATCCAAAAATTCGACCAACACTGGCTGGTTCGGAGCTGGACTAGTACCAGAGATTACAACTTGTGTGGCTTCGGTAGCATTAACAACATTGTCGGCAGTAATTGGGGTGTTAATCGTGGGGGCAGCGGGAGCGGTTAAGTCAATCGTAAATGCTCGGCTGCTTGATCCCGTATTTCCCGCAGCGTCTGAACTTATAGCGATTACCGAAGCAGCTCCTTGAACAAACGGAGGAGCAGCCAACAAGTTCACTGGCGCACCGCTAGTGTTGAACTTACCTGTCGCGTCAGCTTGTACCGAAACCTGCTTGACGACTGCACCTTGAATATAAGCGGTCGTGACGAATTGATTTGGCTCGGCACCGGTACCTGAAACTGAGACGTTTCCTGCTTCGCCCGTTGTAACAACATCGTCACCGCCAACTGCGTTGGGCAGTTGCGGCAACGGAGCGATCGTATCCTTGCCAATCGTACGAGTTACAGCGCCCGTGCCGTCATTAACCGTAACGGTAATATTCTTGTTGGTTTGAGCGGGGACAGGACTTTCCGCAAACGTAAACAAGTTCGCGCCTGGAGCCTTCCAGGTACCATCCGCGGCCGCTGTGGTGTTAACTATGGTCGAAGAGGCACCTTGAGTAAAGGTAACAACCACATTAGACGAAGCAGTAGCTGCGGTTCCGGAAACGATAACAGCGTTTTGTTCCGAACTGTTGACGATATCGTCACCCGCGATCGGCAAAATGTTCACGGCCATTAGTTTGCGGCCTTCGAGCGATTCGCTCAGCAAACTGCGGAATGCGAACCGATTGGAGCGTGAGCTGGTTTGGCTGAGCCCCAAAATGTTGCATAAGGCGAACCAAAGTCCAGCGGCTTTGCTGATCACCCAGTCACACACCACTACTGGCGTTCGAAACGCGCGTTACCACCACGACAAGCGATCGTGATGTCGAGCGAGCATGTGAACGGTGGCAAGTTTGATCCGTTCCCGAAGGCGAAGTACCTTCTCGCGACTGCGTGCGATGCGAGCTGAGTCAAGGGAACTGTTACGGGAATTGCGTCTTGATGCGGACATTGTAACAACCTCTGTTCCAGCGAATCGGGGGGAACGCCCAAAAAGATCAACTGAGTTTCTAACTAGTTCGGATTTTTACGGCTGAGACGATTCCAACTGGTGCTGCGTGAACGGAATTGGAAATCGTCAAATTATTAAACAGGATTTGGGATGGGAATTTCAGGTACGATCTACCAGTTTGAGCTTTGCGCCAAGATTGCCGAATTTCGAGACTTGTCTTGTTAGCAAGGAAATTGGCACTTCGAGCAAACTAGCGAAAATAGCAGATACTCAACCGATAGTAACTGGGGCGGTTGCACAAAATGCTCCCTCGCGCAAGCGTACGTGCGATAGCTTCGAAGTGAATTGATGCCCAGGAATCCATAGAACGATGCAGTTCTCCCTTGAACTGCTCGTATTTTTGAGCGATACCCTACGCAAATTTTTGAGCGATGCACTACGCGAAGTCGAAGAATGGAAATCTCCGGTGCATCGACCAGCTAAAAAGCTGGTGGGCAGATAGTTTCCAACACCGACGATCAACTAATTTCTGCCACTAAAATTTGTCAAATCGTAGTGGTCAGTAAATAATAGTTGGTTCGACTAGAATCGGAGGAATGATCTTTGCAGAAGTTTGCAACGACTGTGGTCTAATTGCAATACCGTTCAACGAACGTGGGATAAGTTTCCAGCTTGTCAATATTTTGTGCAAGCAATGGCGAAACTCCGCTACAGGTTGACAAGCTGGAAGCTTATCCCACGTTCGTTGAACGGTATTGGGTCTAATTGGACGAAGTTTGTTTTTACTTTGAATCGATAGGTTGCTCGGTCGTTTTGGCCTTAGTTTGGTCCGCTGGTTTGATTTGCTTGTCTGCTTCTTCTTTTTTCTTTTGCGCGGCGTCCGCGTCCTTTTTCTTTTGCTGCTGGTCAGCAATCTTCAAATGCACTTCGGCTTGTTCTGCATTGCCTTCCAGTTTGTAAGCTTCGGCAATTCGTTGGTGATACTCGGGACATAGTTTGCTACCGCGACCAGCCAACTCGATTGCAAACTCCAATTGGGTAATCGCTTCGGAATATCGTTTCTGCTGGATATACACATAGCCAAGCGTATCTCGAAAATCCGGAATGAAGGGCGCGATGCGCACTGCCAGCTCTGCATGCTCACGAGCCTTCTCAATCTCGTTGGGCTTGTGCATGGCCAATGTGTATGCCAAGTTGTTGTTATACTGCGGGTTGCCGGGTTGGCTAGCGAGCAGTTTCCGGCAGTGATCAATGGATTTGTCGTAGTTTTCTTGCAAATAGTAAGCTTCTGACAACATGGCATGAGTCAATGGCGTCGCGGTTCCTTCCGCCAAGACTTCTTTTAACTGATTGATAAGATGCTCGGGTGGTTTGTCTCCGCCGATGCGCACCAAGATGGCGATTTCCTCGGATATGCCAGGATTCGTTGGGTCTACACGCATGGCTTGATCTAACAATTCAATGTTGGCTTGCCAAGTTGGTTGGTCACCTGTGATAATCTCAAGCGAGCGTTTGAAGCGCACGCGCAGCACGTCGGAAAGACCTCGGCTGAGCGACTTGATTTCTTCAGGCTTCAGTCCCGGTCGACTCAAGCCCTGGTCGAGCAATTGTGTTGCCGTCACCAGGTCGTCGTTGGTCGAGCTCTTGTATGAGATATGTACTTGTGCGAGCATCAACCGATCGCGAGGAGTGTCTTCACCTTTTGAGATTAGATCTCCAAAGTAAATTTTGGCTCGCCGAGCGGCATTGTCGGCCTCCGCTTTGCTGTCGGATGCCTGAGCGGCTTCGAGGACCTGCAGATAGTACTCGGGCTGCAGCGTGGCGGCACGCTTCAGCAAGTCGATAGCGCGCAGAAAATTCTTCTCCTGAAACGCGAACTGCGCGGCCAGCATCAGCAGTTGCGGCGGAGTAGTGGAAAATTTAGTCGATTGATCCAGATGGTGCCTTAATACTGGAAGTTGTTCCGTGGTAATATTTCCCAGGCGCAGCATGTTGTATGCAATCAATGCATGCGAACGAGAGTGCCCTTCTTTGTTATCGGGAGCAATTTCCTTCAGCAAATTGATTCCAGCAGTTAACGATCCTTGTTGGCTCATCATCGCGGCGATGACAAACATGATCTCAGGGTTATCCGACTGCAGTTGCTGAGCGCGACGAAAAACTGCCTCGGTGAATCGCGAAATTTTGACTTCTTTTTTTGGCTCGGCAGCCTTCGGAGCAGCACTTTTCTGTGTCTCGCTGGATTTTTTGCTATCGCGCGCTGGGCTCGTTTTTCCGCCAGGCGTGCGCTTGCCCTTGTCATCCGATTTTGGCTCAGCAGCGGCCGCTGCCGCTTCAGCATCAAGCTCGTCGAGATTGATTTCTGTTTTTTCTCCGGTGCCTCCAAAAGCCCAATCGTCACCGATTTTCTTCAGCTCTTTCTCGCCGATTGATAAGTACCATCCAGCCAACGGTTGCTTGGGCAGCAAGCTACCCCAGGTCGACATCATGAACAGCGTTACAGCGATCAGGCCGGGCAGCGCCAGCAGAGATATTCGGCCCCACGCGCGGGTAATTAACCAATCAAGAAAACAACCGGAGGCGTTCACCAGAATGGCGCCAGGTGCCAGATGCATGGGATTCTCCCGAGTTGAATACCAAAATCAATTAAGACAACAACACGCTCTACGGAGACGTCTTTAGGATGCGCGATTTTAGGGCAGCGGAGGCTTCGACAACGAATGTTTGGTAGTCACCGCGGCGGCTATCGGAAATGGCTTTGCCTGAATCTAGAAATAAACGCGTTTGATAGGTTACCAGATCTTTTGCGGATTTGCCAAGCAATCGCCCGACAAGAGTTCGGGATAGTCGCCGATTCCAGTCCGCGCGCCATCCGCTTTCTGGAACGGCCGGATTTCCGCTGGAGTCAAACGCAGTGTACCAACCATAAGCAACTGACTTCAAGTCGTTGACAAATTCGACCTCGACGATGGGCCATGGTTGGCTGCCACTTTCCCCTGCAATCGCCAATCTTTTTGGCGCTGCGTTGAGTCTCCAACCTGTGCCCGGCATGACCAACCAATGCTGTTGTTGTCCAACATACGGAAAGTCAAAAGCAACCACCGGTAATCCGTCGGTACCCGAATATCGCCATGCTAATAGGTGCGTTTTGTTCCCAATCCCAAACTCGTGTTCGGAACGATCAACACCCTGCTGTTTCAGTCCTCGCGACTCGATCGGCAATGTGTCCAGCGCACCGATCACCGCTAATTGCTCTTCTGCGTAGGCAGGCACTACAACGCCAGCCGACGGACTTGGCAGCAATGCCCCGATGACTCCCAGCACCGACACCAGCAGCGAGCCAATCATCAACGGAATTCGCCAAACGCTGGCTGCCCAGGGATCGGTTGCTCGAATCGTGTCACGGTAATTGGGTCCCTTCCATGCGGTCGTTTGTTTTTTCTGCGTGGTCGCTTCATCGTCCCCAAAATAATCGTCTTGCTCTTCTTGGTCGGCTCCTTGGAAGGTCAGATTTCCTGGCCACATTACGACGCGATTGTAAAAACCATGCAAACCGACGGTCGCTTGTTGAGACAATTCAACCGGCAGCGGCTCAAACAGAAACGATAATGCGTCAATCAAGATCACCAAGAACAGGAATGACAATACGAACAGACCGATATTCAGAAAGACTCCAGTTGCCCCAATCGACCAGTCGGCTGCAAAGGATTCGCGCCCCCAGATCAGCAAGAGTATCTTCAAAGAGTTGCTCAGCCACCCCAAGATTGGAATCGTTGCCAAAGTGAAAAAACTCATAACGAACGGGCGACGCATCCACAGCAGCAGCGTCAGTGCACAAAAAGCCAACAAATAAACGCTATTCCACGAGAAAGCGTGCGAAGCCAAATCGAGGCGTTCGCTGCGCAAGTCTAATCGCAACTCTTGCAGCAAATTCGGAGTACCAATCAAATCGAGCAACGGACTCAACATAGTCGCCGCCTTGCGATAAAGCATGTCGACTAAACGTGTATCCAGCCCCGCAGGTGGCCAGGTAACCCACAACAGACCGGTGAGCGCAATTAATCGCGTCCAGGGGACTATTCCAAACCAAACTAGTATCCAACCCGTTACTAGCATGATTGCAGCAAGCTGGCTCGTCGCAGGTGAAATCATGAACGCAGCGGCAAGGCTCATGGCGATCCCTGCTACGGTAAATCCTATCGAAAACACTCTTCGCAAATGTGATGCCGCAAATCCCACTCGCGGTTCAGTGGCAATAAATGCGGCGAAAACCAGCCAGGCGACGAAATAGAATCGCAGGTGAGGTTTTCCCCAAAGGGCTGTCATCTGCACCACTAGCAGCGGAATAATGGATACTATTCCGCTTAGGATTAACCAATTTGTAGCTGTGGTCCAGCGAGAATTGGTTGCGGTCGGCTGCGGTATATTTCCTGGTTCTGCCATCAACTGCTATCCCTACTACTCCCGGTTAAAGCCCTCGTGCTGTTCAACTAATCAATCTGACTCGTCGGCACGCGGCAGGATCCATCAAAACGCGTTGATAAACGTCACTGCCCAGTCACGTCCGAGCCAGCTCGTTCGAACGGCTTCGTGGTTCAAGGGGGAGCGTATCGCGCAACCACCCTTCGATACACTATACGCCTTATTCAAGGGATCGTGTTGATTCGCTGTGTTTTATTCACTTTTCTGGCTCTCTTACAAAAGGACTAATTGTTACCAACTTGTTTCGCAACACCGGCAGGGATCGAATCAACGGTTGTTTCCGCTAAGATTAGAAGGGTGCTTTAACCTCACTTTTTCGGCAAACTCGCCAAATTCGGAAACACGCTCATGATCCCGCTCATATTTAAGCGGCCCGCGATTTGCTTGTTTAACCCGCAGCCGCAGGCGAGGACTATCTACGTTTACGCGATTTACCGCAGTTGTCCTCGCCTGTGGCTGCGGGTTAAACACAATACCGTTCAACGAACGTGGGATAAGCTTCCAGCTTGTCAACCTGTAGCGGAGTTTCGCCATTGCTTGCACAAGATATTGACAAGCTGGAAGCTTATCCCACGTTCGTTGAACGGTATTGGGGTTAAACAAGCGAATCGCGGGCCGCTTGGGGTCATCTTCCTACTTGGCGCAATTCTCAGTCTGAGCAATCCTGAGCGAGCTCAAGGCGTTCAGACGGGCCCGCCAGAAAGCTTAGAAGTGCTGTTCTGGGGCGACAACGGTCATCATCAACCAGCCGCGCGCGCTCAGCAGCTCATACCAGTTCTGGCAAGTCGCGGAATCCGCGTTCAGTATTCAGACAATTCCGATGACCTGAATCTCGATAACTTGAAGAAGTTCCATGGCCTAATACTGTACGCCAACACGACGCGCATCGAACCTGCACAAGAATCGGCCTTGCTGGAGTATGTTGCGCAAGGCGGCGGTTTTGTTCCTTTACACTGCGCATCGTATTGTTTCTTGAATTCATCCCCCTACATCGATTTGGTGGGCGCCCAGTTTCTAAAACACGGCGCAGAAACGATGGCTACCAAGATCGTTGCACCCGATCACCCGATCATGCGCGGTTTTTCGGGATTTCAGAGCTTCGATGAAACCTACATTCACACCAAACACAACGATCGCAATCGAATCATCTTGGAAGTTCGCGAGCAGGGTGGCCAGGCTGAAGGCAGATCCGCCGAGCCCTGGACATGGGTTCGCACCCACGGATCAGGTCGAGTTTTTTACACTGCCTGGGGACACGATCATCGCACTTGGGGGCATCCGGGGTTTCATGCTCTTGTCGAACGAGGAATTCGTTGGGCGTGTGGCAGCGACCAGGCACTAAATCAACCCTACCTCGATCAAGAAGTATTTGCAGTACCAGAAATGACCACACTGGCTGGCGACTTGGTACCTTTTGAATACGAAGATGTGGGACCAAAAATTCCCAACTATCCTGTAAGTGAACGTTGGGGAGTCTTGGGCCAGAACAAGTCACGCATGCAGAAACCGCTGCCGCCTTCGCATTCGATCAAACACTTCGTTACACCTGAGAACTTCCATTTGGAACTGTTCGCCTCAGAACCCGAGATTCAAGGCAAGCCCATTGCTATGAATTGGGACCATCGAGGCAGACTGTGGCTGTGCGAGACCATCGATTATCCCAACGAATTGCGCCCGCCAGGTGAAGGCCGCGACCGGATTCGCATTTGTGAAGATACCAACGGAGACGGACGAGCGGACAAATTCACCGTATTTGCCGAAAACCTCAGCGTACCCACGGCCATCGAGTTCTACCGTGACGGCGCAATTGTACACGCGGGAGTCGAAACGCTGTTCCTGCGCGATACTAACGGCGATGATCGCGCCGACCAGCGCGATGTGCTGATTACTGGTTGGGCCATGAACGATACGCACGGCGGTGTCAGCAATTTCCAATACGGACTCGATAATCGCTATTGGGCCATGCAAGGCTACAACAACTCGCGCCCTAAATTTGCAGGCGGCAGCCATCCCGGATTCCGGCAAGGTCCCTTCAACTTTGTGGTGGACGGCGTTCAGGCACCAGCAGTTCCAAGTGTCGAATTCGTCCGTTCGACGACGAATAACAGTTGGGGATTGGGAATCAGCGAAGAAGGGTTGGTATTCGCCTCGACTGCTAATCGAGCCCCCAGTTTTTTTGTGCCGATTCCAAATCGTTACTATGAACGAGTACGAGGCTGGAGCGCATCTCTAATCGCCGATGCAATCTTTGACACGCACTTGTTCAAGCCGATCACTCAAAATGTGCGGCAAGTCGATCATCACGGGGGATACACCGCTGGTGCTGGGCACGCACTCTATACAGCGCGGAATTATCCACAGTCTTGGTGGAACCGCGTGGCGTTTGTGTGCGGTCCAACGGGTCACTTGGTAGGTACCTTTGTCTTGCGTCGCGAGGGAGCCACCTATCGCGACACCAACCCGTTCAACCTGCTGGCAAGCGACGATGAATGGTCCGCTCCCATCATGGCCGAAGTTGGACCGGACGGAAATGTGTGGGTCATCGATTGGTACAACTTTATTGTCCAGCACAACCCGACGCCCCAAGGTTTTTCCACCGGTCAAGGCAATGCCTACGAAACGGATTTGCGCGACAAGAAACATGGACGCATCTATCGCGTCGTTTACGATGGTCCCGACGCTGGGCACGCACCTTCGCCGGATCTTTCGTCAGAAAATGCGGCAGGCTTGGTCACCGCACTATCGCATCCTAACCGGCTGTGGAGACGACATGCACAGCGCTTGCTGGTGGAACACAATCATAGGGATGTCATCGGCCAGTTGTTAAGACTAGTCAAAGAGCCGTCAATGGATGCCGCTGGTCTGAATGTAGGAGCTATTCACGCGCTGTGGACATTGAAGGGAATCGGAGCCATCAACGAGCAAGCGAAAGATGTAATGCAAGCGATCTCGGCCGCACTTCGGCATCAGTCTGCGGGAGTTCGCCGCAATGCCGTTCTCGTCCTGCCACCATCAGAGCACTCGATCAGTGCTATTGAAAACGCAGGCATCCTAGCCGATTCCAATCTTCAAGTTCGCCTGGCGGCGTTTCTCGCACTAGCCGATATGCCGGAGAATGCTCAGGCAGGCGAATTGCTGGCTCGCGCGGCACATGTGCCAGAAAACGTTGCGGATCGATGGTTAAAAGAAGCGATCATTTGCGCCGGAGCTAGCCATGCCAGTTCGTTTCTAGCTGGACTTTTGGGAGCGAACCTTCAGTCGAGCACCTCAACCGCAGGAGGCGAAGTCGCCGTGCCAACTGGCAGAATCGAAATCGCCACCGTGTTGGCTGAACACTTGGCGCGCGGCAAACCGAATACACAGCAGCTTACTCAACTCCTGTCGAAGGCTCGCGCTGCTCATCCTACGATCGCACAAGCTGTAATTCGGGGACTGGCGCTCGGCTGGCCTCGCGACTATCAACCTGAAATGACGCAGATCCTCGAAGCGGAACTTGATCAGCTCGTTGTTCAACTGCCGATATCCGCGCGCGGTCAGCTTGTGCAACTGGCAGGGAACTGGGGGAGCGACAAACTCAAGAAATACGCCGCTGAAATAAAGCGCGACTTGATGGAGTCAGTAACCAATGCCAGCCTGTCCGAACAACAGAGAATTGCTGCTGCCCAAAATGTCATCGACATTTCCCCCAACGACGCGGAAGTGGTCAGCCAACTGGTGCAACAAGTGACACCGCAATTGTCGCCTGCCGTTGCTTCAGGGATTATTCGCGCTCTGTCTGCTAGTCGAGCAACCAATTTGGCTCGGACGCTCGTTAGTAGTTGGGGACGGCTGACTCCCTCGATGCGCGCTGATGCGATGACGGTGTTACTGGCGCGACCTGAGTCGACCGCGCACATGATGGAAGCAGTCTCGCAAGGTTTCTTGACGATATCCGACCTATCACTCGACCAGCGGCAAACGCTGCGCACGCATCCAGACCGTGATATTCGTACAGCAGCCAATCGCATGCTCGCCAATACTGGCGGCTTGCCAAATGCGGACCGCCAAAAAGTAATCGACGAATTTCGCTCGGCGACTCTTGCGACAGGCAATCCAACGCTTGGCAAACAGATCTTTGTGAAAAACTGCGGCAACTGCCATAGGCACTCGGGCGAAGGCCAGGAGATTGGTCCAGACCTGACGGGAATGGCGGTGCATCCCAAAGCGGAACTCTTGATCCACATACTGGATCCGAGCAGAAGTGTAGAAGGGAATTTCCGTCGCTATACGGTTTTGACCAACGACGGAAAAGTTATCGCGGGCATGCTGGCCGCTGAGTCGCTGACAGCGATCGAATTAATCGATGGAGAAGGCAAGCGTCATTCGATCTCGCGTGTTGACGTCGAGCAATTATCCTCGACCAACAAATCCGTGATGCCCGAAGGAATTGAAACACAGATCAAGCAACCGGACATGGTCGACTTACTGGAGTTTCTAACCAGCAAGGGACGCTTTGTTCCGTTGCCGCTGGGGAGCGTCGCGACAGCGGTCAGCACCAAAGGTCTATTCCACGACGGCGATAACGGTCCGGATCGGATGGTGTTCGATGACTGGAAACCGAAAGTCTTTGGCGGCGTTCCCTTTCATGTGATCGATCCGATTGGCAAGTCTCGTCCAAACATTGTGTTGCTGAATGGTCCCAACGGATCATTGCCGCCCAAAATGCCGCGCAGCGTGACTTTGCCATGCAATATGGTTCTCAAGAGCCTGCATATGCTCAGCGGCGTCAGCGGCTGGGGCCATCCCGCGTCGCGTGCCGGTTCAACCAGTTTGATTGTCCGGTTCCATTATATGGACGGTCAAACCGAAGATCATGAACTGAGAAACGGCGTGCATTTCGCTGACTACATTCGTAGAATCGACGTTCCTGAATCTCAATTCGCATTCCGTTTGCGCGGTCAACAAATTCGCTATCTGGCCGTAAGTCCCAAACAACGCACTGTTGTGCGTGATATCGAACTGTTGAAAGGAAACGATTCCAGCGCACCAATCGTAATGTCGATGACGGCCGAACAATTTCAATAGCAGCGCTCCTAGGGCGACGCTTTGCGGTTCACCGCTGGCGCTCTGTGCTGGGCTAGTTTGAGGATGGATTTTTCAGGCCGATGCGCCGCGAGCAAGTCATGCAATTCTTCGGCAATTTTATTGTCGGGTCGCTGCATGGTGCGGTACTTTGATTGGCTCGGATGCATTTGCAGGCGCTAGCGACGCAGCTTGCCCGCTGGGGACGCGTACCATGCGCAATAGACAATTGCTGTACCATGGCCCTGCGGGCAGGCGATCGTATGGGCACGGGACAGTTCCAGGAAAGTCGTGATTAGGGATAATCGGAAACTGCTCATTTCGCAATTCGGGCCAGAATCCTAATTCGTCCACTTGGAGCTGTTCTTCGTCGAGGAACAATTGAATGCGGTCGAGAATATACCCAATATGCTGACGAGCCACCGCGCTCAGTGACGATGTGTAGGCTTGCTGGGCTTCCAAAAAGTCTCGCGCGGTAATGTTGCCATAACCGATGCGCAATTGTTCGCGCGTGCTAATGACGCGATCGTAGGCCAATGCCGCACTAGCGATCGCGATACTGTACTGATTTTGATCGAGTTCCAGTTGCCTAATGTCGTTGCGGATGGCAAGTTTAATACTATCTTCGGCCTCGATGATCGATCGCAGTGCCACGTTATAGTCGATCAACGTCGTCCGGAACCGATTCCGTTCAACGCGACGATTCAGAGGTGCGTCGAATTGCAGCGCAAGCTGAGTTGTGCTGTTGTCGAAAGTGAAATCGAACGGATCGTCGATGCCGCTGCGCGTGCGAATCGCTTGCGAAGCCCGTACATTCAGGATACTGCGCAAATCGTCTCCGGCATACTTGATCTGCCGCCATGCGTCTGCCAACGCGGCTCGGCGATTCATCAAATCCAATCGCTGGACGAGCGCCGTTAGCATCGCTTGATCCATATCGACTTCGACCGGAACCAATCCGCCAACATCCGAGTTAATGATGTTCGTGCTGGTGCGCAGGACCTCGGCAAATAACTGCTTCAGCTCGGCGGGCGAAGCAGCCATGGCGACTTTCTCCGCACGAAAGATCTCATCCGCCACAACTTGGCTTTGTTCAACCAAAACCAGCAAGTCGCGCGATTGGCGTTCCAGTTCAGCTTGGCGGTCAAATTGGCGATTGCTGTTGGCTTGCGCCATGGCTGTTGCCAACGCAGAACTCTTTTCCAGCAAACTCGCGGACATGACATCCAGTTTTTCGGCTGCGCCGGGGTCCGACTTGTCTGTCGTCCGCAGTTGCTGCGTTCGCAATCGCAGCGCGCGGACAATCGACTCAATTAACTCCTGGCGATGAAAAAATATCAGCACCAATTCGTCCTGGCGATGTTGTAGATCATCCGCCAAAACAGCGCGACTTTGCTTGACTAAGGATAGAGCTTCCTCGGCATTGAGTTGGTTGATAAGCCGTGAATTTTCGAGCAACTCCGCTTGGGCGTGATCTGCTGCGGGGCTGAGCCGTTGCTGAAGTTGACGCAGAGTCAAAACGCGGCGAGCCAATTCGGCGGTTTGGCTGAGGACCGCTTCTACGTTGCCTGTCTCGCGCGATTGCTCGGCAAGTATGTTGTCCAGTGATCGACGAACCAACTCTGCCGCAACAGTGGCTTCGTCTCGAAGAGTTAGATTCTCAAGTTCCGACAAGTCGACATTCAGCGGCATCTCGGTGGGCAAACCCACTCGGAACTTCAGTTGGTCCAGCGATCCTTCCAGACCGTTGCAGCTATTGACGATATTGCTGCGACTGCGCAGCGCATTTTGCTCGAATTGATCGACTTGAAATCGCGGGACGCGACCGGTGAGCTTCAGCTCGGCCTCGGACCGATAGAAACCGCGCAGATTGCTGAAATAATCTTGCGCATCGATCGCGATATTGCGATACGATAGCAACAGATTGTAGTATTGTGATGCCAAATCGCGAAACAGAATCTTGCGGAATCGTACAAAATCGCGTGCCGCGTATACCACGTCGCGTTCGGCCTGGGTCAGTGCTTCGAAACGAATGTCACGCTGAATCAACGGCTGGGACAATTCAAACAGCAATTGCGAACTGACAGAAGAATCGAATCCTGCTGGACCATTAAAAGTCAGCACCACATCGTTGGCAAAACGAGCCGCTAAATCGCCCGCGGTGTACAGAGACTTTTCAATACCGATCCCCGTCGGCACACCCAACGTGTTAACAGTGATTCCATCGGAGCGATTATGCGTGTAATTGGCCGCCGATCCATTGCCTCGGGAAAAGAACTTCAATTGATAATCGAATCGCTGAATCGTCAACCTGAGCGCGACGCGATACAAGACTTCTTTGCGAGTCTGGTAATCTCGGCTATTGATCAGCGCCAGCTCTAGAATATTCTCCAGCGTTAATCGCGGAGCGGGATCGAGCAAATCTATCGAGACGGTTCGATCAAAGCTGCGCTCAAACTCTTCACGGACGGATCCGAACTCAAGCATGCGCCGCAAGCAAGTCGAAGGGAGCGATTCCCATGCGGTGGGTGGAATCGGTGCAATCCGCATCGCGCTCAATTCAACGTCCTGGGACGCTTCGGCAGGGTCTGGGCGCGGCAAGTCTTCAGCAACTGTGGGAGGAATCTGTTGATTGATTTGCGGAGCGGCGGACACGACCGAAGCAGGCACAACCGCTGAATGATTCAAGTCAAAAATGCCGGATCGCGGTGGAGTGCGATGCGAATGTCCGGGTGATACCAATACCAAACTCTGCACTTCGTCACTTGCGGGCGCCAAGGGTCGCAACCCGCTACGTAGATGGTCGGATTCTAAGTTTTTACTTGAACTAGGATCGGAAAGTGATATTTGATCGGCGGCTCGATCCTGACCTGGGCGAGCGTGCGAAGTCGAATTGGATTCTCCCTCAGAGCTAGCCAATTGTCGCTGCGGCGCGGCAGGCGTCGCGAGAATCGGCATAGAATAATCGTGGATGCGTGGAGCGGGAATCGGCAAATTCGGATCCGTGGGACAGGTTGGATCGTAGAATCGCGACCGCTGATCGGGCTGAATAGAAAAGTCGGGCAGGAGATTCCAGGTCGTGGCACATCCTTTCTCAGCAAGGATGGCTTGCGTGTCGCGATCAGCCGTCCTGCGATAGTAGGTCCTATTGCAAGCACTGAGCAGACACAGCAACCAGATCAACGATCGCCACAGCAATTTGAATTTCACTGAAACAACCAAATCTTGCACGATGGGAGACGCTCAAACGCACTCCACAATCCGTTCACAACAGAGCGTTTGGAAACAGGATTTCGGTGCATAGTTTCTTTATTCGGATTTTTTCGTTTGTCGGACCGCTGACGATTTTGAGTTATCGGTCAGTGAGGATAGCGATACTTGGGGAGTTGCGAAAAATCTAACGCCTGCAACGATTTCCAGAGCATAGTGCAATTGTCTTCAATGGCTCAATTGCCCGGGAATGCCTAGGCAAGACCCAAGCAAAGTCGTGCATAACCCGGGATTACCGAGCGGAATTTTGCGCAACAAACGCAACCAGACAAAACGATTGGGGGCAATCGTTCTACTCTCTATAATTGTTAATTGATCAAATGCGCGGATCGGAAAATCGCTTACGACCAGGAATGCTATTATGCCTTGCGAACACATGAAGAAGCTGTATCAGCTCTGCAGCGATAGCGGTATTAGACTCTCCAGTTCTGACTTGATCCGTATTGCGTGCAAAGAATGTGGCGACACCGAAGTTTGTCCATCCGTACTGCTGGACGAATACGAAACGAAGGCTACTCCTTCGTCATCCGATAAACAACCTAGAAATGCACTGCCCCCGGAGAAGATCCAGCAAAAGGTCTCGTAGAATTACTGATAAGGCGAGCGGCAGATGGGAATTTACCAATACAAGTGTCTTGCTTCTTTTGGAAGTGGAATTTCTGGAATTTGGGTTAACATAATCCACTTTCCGGAGGTGTTCCATGTCTAAGAATCGAAGAAGTTTTACGGCACTACAGAAGGCTGACATCGTTCGTCGGCATTTGAAAG
>SYJV01000176.1 GCA_005798335.1 Planctomycetaceae bacterium
CGATCGCCTCGAGCCCGGCCAGCGCTGCGCCTCGACCAGCAACAGGAACTTTGAAGGGCGACAAGGCAAAGGCGGCCGAACCCATTTGGTTTCACCCGCTATGGCCGCCGCCGCCGCTATTGAAGGTCGTTTTATCGACATTCGCCACTGGAACTACAAAGCGTGAATAAACTAATTTCAGTGCCTGTACTTAAATCCCAGACAGCTTGACTGACTATCTTGCAGTGACTGATCGAACCCTAATTCACACTACTCGTCAATCGCAACTCCGATATTAAGAATCGAGCAACCCAACTATGCAACCGTTTACGATTCACACCGGCTTAGTGGCCACCATGGATCGAGCTAACGTCGACACTGACCAGATCATCCCAAAGCAATTTCTCAAGCGAATCGAACGGACTGGCTTTGGACAGTTCTTGTTCTTCGACTGGCGGTACAAGGATGACGGTTCGCCCAACCCAGAATTCGAATTGAACCAACCCGAAGTCAACGGAGCTTCAGTTCTCGTCACGCGCCGCAATTTCGGTTCGGGTTCCAGCCGCGAACATGCAGTGTGGGCTCTAGACGACTACGGATTTCGCGCGGTACTAGCGCCTTCCTTCGCCGACATCTTTTTCAACAACTGCTTCAAGAACGGTTTGCTGCCCATTCGGTTGTCCGAATCGGTGATCGATGATCTCTTTGAAAGGCACGCAAATCATCCTAGCTATAAACTCACGATCAACCTGGAGTTCTGTCTCATTTCAGATGAGCACGGGTTGTCGTTGGAATTCGAAGTGCTGCCGTTCCGACGCCATTGCTTGTTACACGGCTTGGACGATATCGGCTTGACGCTCGAACATGAGGACAAGATCCGACAGTACGAAGAAGCGCATGGAATCGCATGAAGCCGCGAGCCGGTTCGAGCCTCCGCGAAACCAGAATCGAAGCGGTAACTTGCCGCCATGGTGATTGCTCGGCTATCCGAAAGGGTCTTCAAATGTGCAGTACACCGCCAGCCAGTCTAGGTTTTCGCTCAAACGATGGCCGTCCGAGAATTCATCTGCTTCGTGCGAAAAGCCTGCTATTTATTTGGGCGCTATGGTTGGTTTCTTCACATGGGTTACTGTATGCGCAGGTAGAGTCTAAGATTCAACCGCAGTTTCCGCCGAAAGCGTTGGGCGAGATTGTTCGCATCGAAGCTAGCAGAACGGTAGGCCCGATCAAGGTGGACGGCAAACTAGACGAAGTCAGTTGGCGTCATGCGCATCGCTCGCCGAGATTCGTTGATTTAATTCATGGCCAGCAGACGATTCATGATACTCGTGTCTCGGTGCTTTGGAATGACGAGTTTTTGTATCTTGGATATTGGATCGAGGAACCATTCGTGCAGGCCAAATTTACCGAGCGAGATGCGCCGATTTACTACGACAATGACGTCGAGTTCTTCGTGGCAGGAGCCGATGCCTACTACGAATTTGAGATCAACGCGCATGGAACAGTCTACGAAGGGCTATTCATTTGGCAAGACAACTTCGAGTCCAGTGGTTTCGCAAAGCTCCCCGAATTCGACCAAACTAAATCACAGACAAAATTCCAGCCTTTTAACGGAGTGGGACTAAAAAATCATCCACGCGGCCAACGATGGGCATACTTGAAATGGGACTTTCCCGGCGCCCAGTTTGCCGTACAAATCGATGGTACGTTAAATGATTCCAGCGATCGCGATCGAGGCTGGACCGTCGAATTAGCGTTTCCGTGGAAAGGCATGAAGTCATTCATGCTTGGCGACCAGCGAGCATTACCGCCCAGGCCCGGCGACGTTTGGCGCATGGACTTTTCGCGATTTAATCAGTATCGCGAAGCAGTTCCCGCAAAAGACTCTGGTGGCTGGGCACTTAGTTCGCACGGAGTCTGGGACTCGCATATTCCTGAGGTATTTCCCTTTGTCACCTTTTCGGCAAATCCATCATCAGCGACGAGCAAGTGAACAAGCGAGAATCGTTAGCAATTGCGTTTGCAAGTCGTACACCATTGACACGCACCCTCGATACCCGTCGGCGAAATCAGTAACCGCATCGATCTATTAACGGAGAGAATTCTTGGATCTTAGAATAGTTGCATTAGCGATCGTTTTTGCGTTTGTGTGGCAGACTGGAGTTGAATTGCTGTGCGCGGCTGAGGCTCCTCTGCCGAACATCGTTTTCATTCTGGCAGACGACCTTGGATACGGCGACCCGAGTTGTTACGGCGGAAAGATCTCCACGCCCACTCTCGATGGAGTAGCCGCTCAAGGAATTCGCTTTACCGATGCGCACACAACTTCGTCGGTGTGTTCTCCGACTCGCTACGCGTTGATGACCGGTCGATATAACTGGCGATCAAAACTAAAAAAGGGTGTGCTTGGAGGACTCAGCCCACGGTTGATCGAGCAGGACCGGATGACTATCGCGATGCTCTTGAAATCGGCTGGCTACAATACTGGCTGCGTTGGGAAGTGGCATCTCGGCATGAACTGGGCGAAGTTGCCCGGCAAGGAGCTTACCGAACTCAATATCGAACCGCGCGAACAAGTCTTCAATGTTGACTATGGACAGCCGATCTCCAACGGTCCCAACAGCGTGGGCTTCGACTACTATTTTGGCATCAGCGCTTCGCTTGACATGGTGCCCTATACGTTCATTGAGAACGATCGAGTTGTCGCGCTACCTACTGACGATCGCGAGTTCTTGATGATGGACGGACGCCGCGATGGCCCGAAAACTCGCAAAGGTCCGACTGCACCGGGCTTCGAAGCGGCGGATGTGTTACCGACCTTAGTACGAAAGTCGGTCGACTTTATCAATCGCCATGCAGTGCAATCGCGCAATGGAAAACCGTTTTTATTGTATGTGCCCTTGGCGTCACCTCATACGCCCATTCTGCCTCAACCGAATTTTTTGGGACGCAGTGGCATGAACCCGTACGCGGACTTTGTCGTGCAGACCGATGCGGCGATCGGCGAAATTCTCGGTGCGCTCGATCAACAGGGAATTTCACGCAATACACTTGTGGTCATTACCAGTGATAACGGATGTTCGCCTCAGGCCAAGTTTGATGAACTGGCGAATAAGGACCATCACCCCAGCGGTCCACTGCGCGGACACAAGGCTGATATCTTTGAAGGCGGTCACCGAGTTCCGTTTCTTGTGCGGTGGCCGCAGCGAGTTACAACGGCTCGCGAGAGTGGGCAACTGATTAGTTTGGTAGATATGTTCGCCACCGCCGCCGAAATTGCAGGTGTTTCGATACCAGTTCATGCTGCCGAAGATAGTTTTAGTTTCTTGCCGACGTTGCTAGACTCGGCTGCGCCACCTAAGCGCGATCACTTGGTTTCCCACTCAATCAATGGTTCGTTTGCAATTCGCAAAGGGGCGTGGAAACTGTCATTGTGTACCGACTCAGGAGGCTGGAGCGAACCGCGCCCAGGCTCATCGGGCGCGCGAGCGCTCAAGTCGCCTCAGCTCTATGATTTGGCAAGCGACCTCGGTGAACGCAACAATCAGTTCGCAGCGCATCCCGATAAAGTCCAAGAATTGACCGCTCTCCTGGAAACCATCGTAGCCAGCGGACGTAGCACGCCCGGTCCAGCGCAAAGCAATACGGGGCTCGTCGATATTCGTATGGGTCTGTCTCCACCCGACGCCCAAGGCAAATGACTTAACCCTGGGCTGTTGGTGCACTGTCGGTCGTTGGCGCTGGCGCAGGTGACTGGGTGATATCCAATTTGCCGCCTTGGGAATGGAACAATCGGCTGTGGATTAATTTCCACCTTGCTAAACGATACTTGGTGGCAGTGGACAAACACCCCACGCCGTATTGGCACGAGCGGCGAAAATTGATCGAAGAAGCTTCTGCAAAGTACTTCGTCGGGCAACTAACTTCGCCAATTTTGAATCCGAAGTAGTGAATTTGCGCCAACATTTGATTGTCAAACACGAAATCGTCGGAGTTCTCTTCAAGCGGTAATGCCAACAGCAACTCGCGAGAAAAAGCGCGATAACCGGTATGGAATTCCGTTAACTTGGATTGCATCACCATGTTTTGTACCAGCGTCAGAGCGCGATTGCACACATACTTGTACAAAGGCATTCCACTTCGGCGCGCATCGCCGCTGAGAATTCGGCTGCCGATGACGCAATCATACAATCCATTGCCAATCATCGACGCCATCGCTGGAATTAACAGAGGCGTATATTGATAGTCGGGATGCACCATAATCACGATGTCCGCACCCAGATTCAATGCAGCGCGGTAGCACGTTTTCTGATTACCTCCGTAACCGCGATTTTTTGGGTGAACAATTACGTGCAGTGACAGTTCTCGAGCGAGCCGAACCGTCGCATCGGAACTCGCATCATCGACCAAAACAATTTCATCGACGATCTGTCGATCTACCTCCTCACATGTTCGCAGCAGTGTTTTTTCCGCGTTATAAGCAGGCATCACGACAATCACACGCCGGTTCTTAAACATATCAGAAGCAATTCCTTGGTTGATGCATTGAATTTTACCGGCTGTTAGGACGTTAGTTGGACAGCGCCATTTTGTGTGCAAGGCATGGCTTTTGGCCCTAGCCTTTTCGTCGTTTAACCCGCAGCCGCTAGGCGAGGATTGGGTTGTGCTTGGCTTTGCAATAAGTTCGAAAACTCAAACCAATCCTCGCCTAGCGGCTGCGGGTTAAACGATTTCGCTGCAACGACTTGTTCTTTCCACTGCAAATGAAAACGGCGCTGTCCATTTAGGCTGTGTTCTGATTTCGCTTCGCGACGATAACCAGCGTTCCGCCGCGGCCTAAATATCCGGTGATTGCGGTCGGAACGAAAGCCAGCAAGCTCGACGCCACACCTAGCGCGAGATGAATGGCGCGGCTGATGAAGTTCAATTCGATTTTCCGCCCCATTAATATCTTAAGCAGTTGATTGGGATGACGATACACGCAATTTAGCCCGCTTTGAACCCAGCCCATCAAGTCGTATTCCAACTCCGAAGCGCGCATTCGCTGTGCGGCGATTCCGTGTCGATCGAACATGTGAGCAATCGAGCGCTGAGTGAAATGAAACAAGTGACGGGGAACATCGAGATGCAACCAATGTTTCCCAAACAACTTCGCCTGCAAGCTGCCGAAATCTGGAACTGCAATGAACAAGGTTCCATTGTCGGACAGCAACCGCCGAATCGCACACAGAAATTCTTCGGGGTTTTCTAGGTGCTCTAGAACATGCCACAAAGTAATGCAATCAAAAGTTCCGCTGACTTGCGCGATCGATTCGAATACCTCCAGGCCGGCCATGCGAGCAGACTGTGGTGAACGCTCCACTCCAAACGCTTCCCAGTTAGCTTGCCGCGCCAGTTGCAAGAAACTGCCATCGCCGCAGCCAATGTCCAGCAACCTTCGCTGGTTGTGATCTGGTCTTTGGCTCTCGATCCAACGCAACCTTCGACGGTTGCATAAATTCTGAGTGAATCCGTGTCGATTGCCATAGTACTGATCCGAATAATAAACTCCGAGGTCCTGCGGAACTGGCTCCGTTTTTCCTAAGCCGCAATTCGCGCAGCGCCCAATCGTGAAGGCGTCTAGGCTATCTGGATCGCGCACCTCGCGCAGCGAAATTGTGACCTCACCGCCGCAGGCAATACAATTGTCCAATTGAGTTTTTTCCATGGGGCTTAAGCTTGTGCGCGAGCAACACGTACGAGATGTCAATCCTGCTTAACGGTTATCGTACGCGCAACGCGAAATCCGATGTTTCCCGTTCGTCCGATCGGAGAGGAGTTGTTGCGATAGGAACATCGGCAGTGGAGATCAAAGTAATGCCAAGCGCCGCCACGAGCGATGCGGCGAGCGCCCTCGATCGGTCCGGCCGGGTCAGCCAGGGGGCTGCGAGAATACCAGTCGGCGGCGAACCAATCCTGGCACCTTTCCCACGCGTTGCCGTGCATGTCAAACAACCCGAAAGCGTTCGGCAATTTGGAGGCAACCTTGCCTGCACCTACATGATCTGCATTCTTGTCGAACCAAGCATACTCGGGCAATTGAGCTGCATCGTTTCCAAAGGAATATTGGCCAGTCGCTCCCGCGCGGCAAGCAAATTCCCATTCCGCTTCCGTTGGCAAACGGTAGCCGACGCCGCTGGGAACAAGTTTGTAAGTCGCATCGACTTGTACCGTATAACTGGCTGGCAGATTCTCTTCGCCGCTTAACCAATTGCAAAACACGACGCAGTCATTCCAGGTAATTTGTGTTACCGGCGAGTTGTCAGTTACTTGATAGCCGGGCGTTTTCCACACCGCTGTTTTTTTGCGCGAATCCTTCTCGTCGGTGAGCGCCGAGTTGCCGCCACCAAACTTCTCCGTTTCGCTAACATAACCTGTCTGCTCCACGAATCGCCGGTACTGGCCGATGGTAACTTCCGTTCGTCCCAATTCGAATGGACGCGTAATAACAACTCGATGCTGCGGGCGCTCTTCGTCCTGTATTCTGCGGCGCTCCGTACCAGGCGCCAGTTGTCGTACGCGATCCGCCCAGGTCAGGGTCGCCTCCAGCATTTCCGGCGAGCAACCCATCAGGAATTCACCCGGCGGAACGAGCACCAAATCCATGTCGATTCGATTCGATCTCTCTATCTCGCACCGCAGAAATCGACTCCACTGGATTTGATGTTGTTTGGCTTGCTGAGCGTCAAATGGAACCACAGCCAGTCCGGGCTTTGCCACATTGACTTGAGCTTCAACGGCTGTAGTAGAATTCCAACAACCGATGAAGCAGATTATGCCGGTGATGATCCTGTGGTCAACAACACGTGATATCAATTCATTGTTCCTCGACGATTGTCTCCACAGAATGCGAATTAACTCCTGTCAAGGAACCATTGGAATTTCAGGTTGGTTTTGCTTGTCCAAGGGCACTACCGCCTGATGGCTTGCTAGCGCTGCTACTAACTTGGCCATCATTTCTCGCAGTACCGTGTTTTGTGCCGATGCAACGTCGTGCTGCTCGAACGGATCATTCTCGAGATCAAAGAGTTGGTAGTGGGAATTGCCGGAGACTTCGGTCGGAAAGTAGTGATAGATTACTTTCCACTGGCCGTCACGAAAGACAGTGAAGTAATCAGTGCGATGGGGAGCATGCGGATAGTGCATCAGAAAAGTTTCCGACCGTTGAAGATCGCGTTGTCCTTTCAACAAAGACTGTAAACTCTTACCGTCCACCGCGTGATCGCGAGGGCTGGCTGCACCGACAATTTCGAGAATTGTGGGAAACAGATCGAACACGGCAGCTTGTTGAGATTGAATTTTGGCCGCGGGGATCGCCAGTTGCAATTGAGCCGGGTGTTGTGAATTGTTCTTTGCCCAACCGGCGAGAAATGGTACTCGCATACCACCTTCGTAGTGCGCACCTTTGCGGCCTCTCAGCGGAGCCGCACACGCAACTTCGTGTTGGTGGCCCAACGGAGCATCACTGCCGTTGTCGCCAACAAAGAAGATCAGTGTGTTTTCGGCGACGCCCAGTTGCTGGAGATTGTCCATGACATCACCTAGAGATTTGTCCATCCCTTCGATCAGTGTTGCGAAGGCCTGTGCGGCCGCTGGCTTGCCCGAATCTCGGTAGTTGGGTGCGAATCGAGGATCGGAGTTAAACGGCGCGTGCACGGCATACTGAGCAAAGTATAGGAAAAATGGTTTTTCACTTTTTACTGCTTCCGCCACATGCGCATTGGCTTCAATCGTCAGCGCGTCGGTCAGAAACGTCGGCGTTCCGTGATATTTGGCGAGTCCCGGGACGGCGGCTGGGGCAGTCTTTTTGCGCTGAGCACCAGCATGGCCATAATTTTCTTCGCCGTAATAGCTGGCTGGCGCTCCAATGGACGCGCCTCCCACGTTGACGTCAAAGCCCAAGTTCCGGGGCTCAGAGCCTTCGGAATCGCGCGGACCAAAGTGCCCTTTGCCGACATGAATCGTGCGATAACCATGTTTCTGCAAAACGCCAGAGAGCGTGGTGTCACCCTTCTTAAGACCGCGCCAATTCCATTCCCTCGGTCCTTGTTCACCACCGTTATCGCGATCAGGATTGATCCAGTTAGTCGTACGATGTCGAGCCGCATTTTGCCCGGTCATCAAAGATATTCGGGTCGGCGAACAAACGCTCATCGAATAAAAGTTGTTGAACCGAATTCCTTGCGACGCAAGTCGCTCCATGTTCGGTGTTCGATAATAATCGTTCAACGGATAACGCTTGGCGGTTCCCGATGCATCAGTCAGGAATGGGACAGAAGTATCCATCACTCCCATATCATCTACCAACATTACCACAATATTGGGTCGATCGGACTGCGCAGCACTCGCGAGGAAAACATCTACCAGCGGAATCATCGCGCTAACGGCCAGTAGCATGAGTTTACTGAGTGACATGCTTCCTCCAAAAACTCGTAATCGACCCATCAGGAAACGGATGCGTCTGGAAAAGGGTCTACTTAGTTGAACAGTGTTACACTTATTGGAAGTCTTTGCTTTAAGAGATTTCAAATGTCAAATTTTAAATATCAGATCTCAGATCTCAAATCTCTGACAGACTGCCAACCTGGAATAAGCAGAATGTGCTAACCTTGAAGTTCAGTCAAGCCATGGGGTGCATCGGCTGGTAGGAAATGTTGGACTGGTTACGTTTAATGAACAGGAGACTCCGTTGATCGAATCGGATATTCTCAAGCCGTGCGTACTGCAACAAGCCGATGTGCCGTTGCTGAGCATTCTTCAGATATCGGACCTGCACTTTGGACCTCCATTGGTTCCGCCAGTAGCGGAAGCGCTCTTAGAGACGGCTCATCAACTGAAGTTGGACGCGGTTGTTGTCAGCGGTGACTTGACGCAACGAGCGAAACGATCGCAATTTATCGATGCTCGCAAGTTTCTCGACCGTTTGCCGAACGTTCCGCGATTAGTAGTTCCGGGCAACCACGACGTACCACTCTATCGCGTGCGCGAACGATTACTTTACCCGCACCGGCTGTATCGCGAGCTAATTTGCGACGAACTCAATACAGTGCTGAAACTTCCGTCGGCTGTAATTGTAGGGCTCGACTCTACCGCTCCCAGGACCGCGATTACTAACGGACGAATCGATTCTTGGCAATTGGATTTCTGCCAGCAAGCGTTCCATGACACGCCAACCGGTGCGACGCGAATTGTCGTGGCTCACCACCACTTCGCGCCCGCGCCCGATTATTTGCGAGATTCGACGATGCCCAAATCGCGGCGAGCGATCATGAGGTTCATCGAGTTAGAAGTCGAGTTGATTTTGGGTGGTCACTTGCACCGTTCCTATATCGGTAACTCGCTCGACTTTTACCCCGGAGTTCATCGCGAACGCGGCATCATCATCGCTCAATCGGGCACGTCGACATCGCGGCGTGGCAGAGGTCGCGAGCAAGAAAAAAACACGTTTAACTTAATAGAAATTTTCCCGCAATCGATTCGCCTGACCCACTATTTGCACTTCAAAGCCATCAACGGATTCGCCCCAAACAGCCGACACGAATTCTGTCGCTACACCCCGGCCTCCGCTGGTCTAAACCCCGCTTAGGCGCGCTTAGGCGCAATACCGTTCAACGAACGTGGGATAAGCTTCCAGCTTGTCAATATCTTGTGCAAGCAATGGCGAAACTCCGCTACAGGTTGACAAGCTGGAAGCGCTGGAAGCTTATCCCACGTTCGTTGAACGGTATTGCGCCTTAACGAGATTTCGACCAGACAATTCTTACACGGTACTCTGACTTTACCCCAATGCCAGCAATCGGTTCAGCCTGGACTCGGTCGAACTGAAACTGTAGTCTTGGGCGCGGCATCCGTCGATGTGTGCCGCGTTAGGTAATGGTTGTTCCGTTGGTCGCGTATATCGTGGTGAAGCATGTTCTCGTGGCATCGAGTTTTTACTTTCGGAGTTGTGGTGACATTGGCAGAGATCAGTTCGTTGGTTGCTGCACCCCCTTCGTTTCGAGTGGATACCGATATATTTGTTGGGGACTCCGCCAAACCTGCTCGCCAGAATATCACGCTGTTTCATCAGGGAGTCTGTTTCGATTTTGCGAGCGATGATTCGTTGGCCGTGATGATTGTCGATGCCGGTCAAGGGCGGATAACGCTGCTGGATCCGCATCGACGGATCAAAGCGCCCATTGAAACCGCTGAGCTGAGCAGATGGTTGACGGAAGCTCGAAAGGAAGCCGAACAAAGTGAGCTTGCCAAGGTGCTGGCACCGGCAACTGAAGTGAAAATAAATGAGCAAACAGGCGCCGTGCATGTCGGCGGTCCGCAATTCTCTTATCAAGCTTCGTTGCAGTCACCGCCCGATGCAGAGATGGCTCGCCAGTATGCCAACTTTGCCGACTGGTCGGCTCGGCTGAGCGCCATGTATCCTCCTCATTTTCCACCGTACGTCCGCCTGGCATTGAATCGGGCGATTACCGAGAAAGGCATGTTGCCCGCAGAATTAACTCGAACGATTCAACAAAATGGCCAATCCAGCCAAGTTCGCTGCCGCTTGCATCCGTCTTGGCAGCTCAATTCCGACGATCACTCAAAGATCGCCAGCGCCCAACAAATGCTCGCAGATTTCAAAGAGGTTTCTGCCAAAGAGTATTTTTCGCAGCCCTTGATCTCGGTCCGTCGCAGCGACACGGTAGGAAAAAAGTAAACCGGTGAGTTGGGATTGTTGTCGAAGTGGGCAGTATAATTTGAATGCCTGCAACGATCGTGCTATGCTCCACTTCAATCGCACGCATCGGCAACTCATTTTGATCGGCGCGAGTATGAATGCTCCTGTTAATACGACTGGCAAATATACGTACCGAGAGTACCAGTGCTTTCCCGATGATGGCAAGCGGCACGAAATCATCGATGGCGACCATTATATGAGCCCAGCGCCCTCAACTCGGCA
>SYJV01000177.1 GCA_005798335.1 Planctomycetaceae bacterium
CAAGCCCGACGCGCAAGCGAGTGCGTCAATCCAGGCTCTCACTCGCTTGCGCGTCGGGCTTGTATTGGTAAATTCCCATCTGCCGCTCGCCTTACCAACTGCTTCCCAGATTTTTCGCTGACTATTAGATCGGAAATCGAAGCCGAAGTGCAGGGGATCGCGTACTCCCGGTAGACGATGAATGTATCGGGGGTTTTCCATGCCGCAAGTTTAGTTTTTCTAGCTTAGGCGAGTGGCATAATCAGATCTACCAGCGACGTGTTCCACAGAACGAGCGCGGCTTCTGCCGAGCTTGGTTTTGGATCCACAGGCCGTTAAAGCTTCCATCCGAGTTCATCCCGTTGGAGCCACAATTAGCAGCGACAACGCGTGCCCTCGACGTTCGGGTTTCGTTGCGAAATAGCTCCCAGTCAGCGCTCCAACAACCCCGTGTTGTTGGACGCTCGACATGCGTCTGGATGTGTGGTTTCGCTCAGCTCCATCCACAGAATTGCGATCCACGCTATCTCCCCGAAAGTAGCAAAAAAATCTTGACAATGGGATGATTTCCCATATCTTGGATCGTCGCTCAAATCTATTCGCTTGTCCCTTGACGACAAAATGTTTATGGAAATGCCGTGGTTATTATTAGACTTTTCTATAACGAGTGAAGGTGGGCGTCTTGTAAATCATGCTAGCAAGGGCCAATGCGGTCTCGCAGCGATTTTTTTGCCGCGCGCGAGTTCAGTTGGGGTACAACTATTCGACTTTGCTGGTGTTGTATTGGATGGCGACAGAGCAATTGCTTGCCGTAAAGGAATTCTCTCTCTCCGCGATTTCAATGAAGTTCCCTCGGTTCTTACGTATATGTCGGACAATTCTCTGCCGTTGATGGCATCTGACGCCGGTCCAAATGTGAAACCGGACGAGTCGTCAGCAGAGGGAAGCGGCGACCATGTGCTTGGGATATGTAGCGCCTTCGTTTTAGCGGCAGCGCTATTGTTTACTTGGTTTTCTGTTAAAAAGGAAAATGCTGATGAGGGTCCGATTTGTAACTAGAATTATTGTCGTCAGTTACTTCGCCATTGCTGTGCTATGTTGTGATTCTTGGGCGGAAGAATCAGCTCGCCCCAATCCGTACGGAGGCGAATGGGAAATCAAAGAATATTCCTTTCAGAATCGCGCAGCTCCTCAAACTATTGGGGGTAGATTCGTGATTCCAATGGGTAGCGAAAAAGGCGCACTCATTGCAAATGATGGATCGAAGCGATCTTTTTCGCTCATAGTACGCACACCTGCCCCCAGTACATCAATTGTGCAGATTGAAATCAGCAAAGAGTCGGACGAGGTCGTTCATGGTGGCTCTGGTCCAAGGAACGGCATACTTCGAAGGCTTGCCAACGGCGATCTAGAAATTATAGAGACCCTCAGCTCTTCACAACCATTTCCAGCCGATTTCTCGGCAGCTTCCAAATTGAAAACCAGGTATTACAAACTGTCTGCCCCGAAGAAAAAGCCCGCAACGGGTTCGTGAGCAGTGTGAGCAGCATTAAACGAGTTGAACTAGGAATATGAGTACTAACCATTTAGCAAACGATAGCGAATTGGGCCATTCTTAGAGTCGAGAGCATGAGCAAGAAAATGTATCGAACCCTGGGATGCCTATTACTAGCAGTCAGCATGGTGACAGCAACCATGGTGACGGCATTTGGGCAGGTTCCTGCGTGTACGGACTATGGGTGCATTGTGATGAATTACATGTGGTCACCAGGGGCAGCGGGACAGTACGGTGTGGGTCAGTATTGCGCCGATTTTAGTCCATGGCTTGTCGGTCGTAAAGTCAAAAACGTATCTGGTCAGAACAGCGGTACCGTCTGCGACGGTGACGACAATATTACCTACATAAAGTATGCTAATATGGATTGCGCCTCGTGCTGGTACACCTATGGTCCGGGCACGAACCCTGCAGTTGAAGGAACAGTGCCTGCGGCCAATTGGTTTGGAGTTTATGCAACTACGGAATGGACTAGCTGTGACTACGGAGGGGGGTGCTGGTGACAGACCGTTGAGTTCTAATTGCTGGTGAGCCACTTGGTCGGCGGCGTTGTGGCCGTTGTGGCTCTGACCAAGTGGTTTTCGTTGTGTGGCACTGGCCCAGCCAGTGTGACCGGAGTTGGAGATTTCTCACGACCAATATCGTTCCAACATCTGAGAGCGGGCAGCGATTTGATCGAAGTTAGAAAGTCAACGTCCCAGCCGTTCCAACGACGTCAGGGTTTGAATCGAATCTTGTTCGTCGATGTCGGTTACTCGTCTGGCGTCATGCTTCGAAAATGCTAGTTTGTCGTACAATTCATCCCACCGCATTCCTGCTCACTTCGATCTTCTTGCTGCCAACTCCCTTCAACTCGAACGAATTCCTATCGTGAGGATCTCGCTCTTCGATCGCACTGGCGGCAAGCTTCAATTGGCTATAAGCCTCCGACTATAAGGCGAGCGGCAGATCCGCGCGGACGCTGGTCGGTGGTGTGGTTGGTTCCTTGACCAAGAGTTCTTTCCGAATTGCGGGGCAGACCCCTATCGATTGGATAATGTGGCTGGGATTTGTTGCAATTTGGACCAAGTGATATGATGCTGGGATATAATGCTGGTTCGTGCGTCTGATGCAGTTGAGTTGTGTATCTAATCAGAATGGACTCTGGTGAGGCATTGCCATTAGGTCGTTGGAGTACATTGAGGTTGATTCATGAGCAACGTTCTCGAACCGCCTGCTGTGTCACCAGCGATTCAATTGTTACCGCCGGCAACTGCTCCGCGCTGTGGGATCAATATTGCCGGCGAAGCGTTCATCCCCGACTGGATCTGTGATCTGGCGTCGTTTCGCCGTTGGGCTGACTCGGAAGAGTTTCCCTCGCGCGGACGATTTTCCTTTCTACAAGGTCAGTTGTGGGTCGACCTCGCCATGGAACAGCTCTTCACGCATAATCAGGTAAAGACCAAATTTTCCGCCGCGCTAAGCCAACTGGTGGATGCGGAAAACAACGGCTATTTTTTTCCCGACGGTGTTCGGCTGAGCCATCCGATCGCCGACTTGTCGTCGGAGCCGGATGCAGTATTCGTTAGTTACGAATCGATTCGACAGAACAAAGTGAAATTGGTCCGAGGGCAGCTCAGCGGATACGTTGAACTGGAAGGCAGTCCGGAACTGGTGGTGGAAATTGTCAGTTCGTCATCAGTCGGCAAGGACACTAAATTGCTGCGCGATCTGTATGCGCAAGCGGGCATCGAAGAATACTGGCTGATCGACGCCCGCTCGCAGTCGCCGTCGATGGCGATTTTGCGATTGACCAGCGGAAGTTATCAACCCGCACCGCAAACGGTTGCCGGCCACTTCTCGCAAGTTCTTTCTCGCAGTGTTTTGCTGATTCAGGAAACCGATCCATTGGACAATCCGCGATACCTTTTTCGGATGACTGCCGCCAGTTAGGCGAGCGGCAGATGGGAATTTACCAATACAAGCCCGAAGCGCAAGCGAGTGAGTGCCTGGATTGACGTGTGCCTGAATTGACTCACTCGCTCGTATCTTGAAATTACGGGCAATTTACAGGTCGATGTTACCTGTGATTGCTAGCTTTCGCTAGAGGCGGAAGAATATCGTCTTGTCGTTCGTGAGGAGCGTTTACCACTCGCTGTGGCTTTGACCACTTGC
>SYJV01000178.1 GCA_005798335.1 Planctomycetaceae bacterium
CTCGCCTAGCGGCTGCGGGTTAAACGATTTCGCTGCAACGACTTGTTCTTTCCAATGCAAATGAAAGTGGCGCTGTCCATCTAACTGCTGGTAGAAGAATTGCGGCAATGCTAGCATTAGCCAACGCTGGCGAAATTCTGGCCAAGTTGTCAAAAATTGTTGGATCAGTAATCGCATGGATGCATTGCGAGTCGTACAATTCGTCTGTTCGACAAATGCTGAGGTCAGGGATGACATATTGCCGTGGCCTGGGCGAGTGACGTTTGACTGCGGTTTGCAAAGGAGTGATTTCAATGGCACGTACGAGCGTTTTATCTGTTTCCAGCGTAGCCTTGTTATGCGCGATTCTCGCGCCGATGACATGCCTGAATGCGCAAGTGCCGGCGGCTCAGGCACCCAATAATTCCGCTGGGATCGCCGAGTTGTATGGCATGTTGCAGGCGATCGAGCCCTATCGCAAGACAACGGAAGTATCCGGCAAAGTGCGCGTGGTTGGTTCGACTGCGATGGACACGGTCGCTCACATGTGGTCGACTGGGTTCAAACAGTTTCATAAAAACGTTGCGATCGAAATTACTGCCGCTGGTTCCGCGGATGCGTTAAAACAGATCGTCGGTGATCGCAAAGTTGTGGCGATGCTCTCGCGGCCGGTGAAAGACGACGAGATCGAGGAATTGAAGAAAGCCGGCGTCCAACAGCCGACTCGTTTCATCGTCGCCCGCGAAGCGCTGGGCGTGTGGGTGCATTCCAGCAATCCGCTGCCATCCATTTCCGGTGATCAATTGCGAGCCATATTCACGAAAGAGAGCTCAGCAGAAATACCCACCTGGAGTACGCTCGGCGTCACTACAGGCCCGATTGCGAATAAGCCCGTAAAGATTGTCTTGCGTCCGGAAACCAGTGGAACTCACGCTTTCCTCAAAGAATTTGTTTTCGCAGGAGCTCCGATGCGCGAAGGGGGACAAATCCTCCAGTCGAATGCAGAGGTTCTCAGCGCCGTGTCCACCGATCCGGAGATGATTACCGTTTGCGGATTGCGTGCTTCAGGAAAATCGGTGCGCAGCGTGCCGCTGTTCGCTGGTGGTAAACCCGTCGCCAGCGACGATCAGGCAGTTCTCAGTGGCCAATACCCGCTGACTCGTTACTTGACTCTGATTGTCGACATGAGCCAAACGGACGCCCAGGCCAAAGCCAGCCAAGAGTTCGTGCATTTCGCACTTTGTCAGACCGCTCAATTAGACGCCATTCGCGCCGGTTTCTTTCCCGCCGAGTTGCCAAAACTGCGCGCGGGATTGGATCAATTGCAAGGCAATCAGTTGCGCTGAGCCAGATTTCGCTCCGCAATAAACGCAATAGTTCTCACACCGTTCCTAGTCGTTTTGTTCAGGAGATTGTCATGTCCCGCCGATGGTTATTGTCTGGCGACCGTATCGCAGTTTTCGTCATGGCAATCGCAATCGCGCTGGCCAATGGTGCCCTGGCAATCGCTCAATCGAGATT
The DNA here is from genome assembly GCA_005798335.1 of Planctomycetaceae bacterium. GTDB lineage: Bacteria > Planctomycetota > Planctomycetia > Pirellulales > Pirellulaceae > Aureliella. The sequence continues at coordinate 1,501 of SYJV01000178.1, forward strand.
TGTTGATAGTGGCGCACGAGATCGAGATTTCGGATTCTCGCAGTGGCAAGATACCAGCGAATGGGCCGGCGGGATGACTTCCGCCCAAGTTCCGGAATGGAAACTGGGCGTGCAAGCCGACAACACCGAGACTGGCGTCGTGATTCGTTCGGTCACTCCGGGATCTGCCGCCAGTCGGATGCGGTTTGAACCCGGTGACATCATTATTACGGTGAATGGTTTCCAGGTTGGGATCGTCAACGATGGCCTGTACGACCTGCGCGAAGAATTGACGCGTCGAGCTGACAAAGAGGGGTTCGTAAGTCTGATCGTTCAAGATCATATCAATCGATCGCTCCACAAAGTGCAGGTACGTCTGGATGGCAGTCAGTCTGCCCTACGCGGCGAATTGATCTATAGAGAGAGGTTTACGTTATCCCCGGACGCCATAGTTGCGATCAACCTAGAAAACGTCAGTCGTCCGTTCGCGGTCGTGCGAAATGGGCAAGTCTTGTACAGACTAAATAGTAGCGCCCCGACAATTCCTTTTGAAATCAATTACGACCCTGCGTATATTACACCGCAGGACATTTATCAAGTGCGCGCAACTATATCGTCGGGTGGTCGGACTATTTTGGAGACTCGTCAACCCGCGCGCGTGCTGACACAAGGCAATCCCAATCAAGTAAAACTGCTGCTGTCGGCCCCGGCAACAACAGTGGGCAATACCGGCAATGCACTTGCAGGAGCTCCTCCCCAGGTGATTACGGCAGGCTACCCCAACCTCAACACCTTGCTGCAACAGCAGGTCGCGCAAGTCTATCGCCAATACCTCGAACGTGAGCCATTTCCACTTGAGTGGGTCACATGGACGATGACACCCGGTGCGAGTGATCGCATTGCCAGCCTGCCACTAGAGTTGATGGCTTCTCAGGAGTACTTTGACAAAGTTGGAAATAGCAATCCACTGTGGTTTGCAAGCATCTTTCAATCCATCTTGGGCAAACGGCCATCGCAACGCGAAGTCGCCGAATGGATGCGGCGCTTTGCCGAAGTAGGCAATTCTCGAACCGAACTATTGCGACAGCTTTACACCCAAGCTTCTGCGAAGAGGTAGTCGAATCCGCAGACTTGTTGACTTGTCGTGCGAATCACGAGGCTTCTTGCCTCAGGTCTGGATGAAGCAGCTAACGTTTGTTCCCAGACCGAACCACGACTTAACGATGCTCTGGTATAATGAGGTGCGAAGTCTTAGTCGAAGTCTGTCAGCAGCCACAGTTGATTCGATTGAATTTTATCTATGAGAATGCCTGTCCAGCCGCAGTGTTACTGGTTATCGAGCATGCTATTTGCGGCGTGGGTGTGCAGTGCAAACGGATTCTCACGCGCTCAGGAAGAGTTGGATGCTATCGTTGTGGGAGCTGGAATTGCAGGTCTTTCGGCTGCATCGGAAATGGGCGCTGCGGGGCTGCGAGTGACGGTGATTGATATTGCGTCCGTATTTGGCGGGCATGCGGCAATGTCGCAGGGCGGTTTGGCGATCGTCGACACACCGCAGCAGCGAGCGCAAGGTATCGAGGACTCTCCGGAATTGGCCAAGCGAGATTTTCGCACTTGGGGCGATGATCCCGACGGTGCTTGGGTCGATTACTATTGCGATCATTCGCGGCGGGATATCTACGATTGGCTCGTAGGCTTGGGCGTCAAATTTGAAAGTGCTCTACCTGCTCCTGGCAATTCGGTGGATCGTACGCATCAACCGATCGGACGCGGACTGGGGCTGGTGACACCGATTTACCGCAAATGCCTGGATCATCCCAACGTACGATTCCTCTGGAATACGCGCGCGGTCAAGTTAATCGTGAGACAGCAGAATTATCACCCTATCGAGCAGAACACCATCGATTGGATCATCGTCTGCTCACACAAACCTGTAATCAGTGCCATGTAGCGCAGGAGTAATTCTCGTGGATCGGCGAAAGTTCTCGCACTTAGTGGCTTGTGGAGCCGGCTCGACAATAGCTTCACTCGCAGCACAAGCCCATTCTTCTCAGCCGCAGACCAACGAGTCTCAAGCCACAGGCTCCGCTCCAAAACCGAAACAACTTTCGGCAGTAGTGAACCAGTCGCCCACGGCTGTTGAGCCTGTGGCTGTTTACGAATACGAGGCGCTCGCGCGAGCAGCCTTACCTCGACCGACGTTTGAGTACATCAGCACCGGTTCGGCGGATCAAGTGACGGTGCGCGAGAACTTGGCAGCGTACCAGCGAATTCACGTCGTGCCGCCGCTGTTGCGCGGAGTAACCCAGCCAGATCTATCGACGACGGCGCTGGGAGAAAAAATCTCGTTGCCCGTAATCCTCGCTCCAGTAGCTGGCCAGCGGATGTACCACGCCGACGGCGCTTTAGCCGCCGCGCGCGCAGCGGCTGACGCCAAGACGATTATGGGCATCAGCAGCAGCGTTCTAGACAGCGTCGAAGAAGTTGCTCAAGCGAGTACCGGTCCAAAGTGGTTTCAGTTGTACGCACCCAAAGATCGCGAGATCGGCAAACGTCTGATTCAGCGCGCCCAGCGGGCAGGATTTCGAGCCATCATTTTGACTGTCGATCTAGGAGAATGGAAAGACGCGGATCGCCGAAATCGATTCACGTTGCCGCGCGAGATGATGATAAAACACTTGCGCGACTTTGGATTCGTCGGCAATTTTGAACAAATGACTCACGACGAGTTGATCAGTTTTAACGCGAGCGTATGGGATATGGGAATGACCTGGGAAATCGTCGACTGGCTGCGCGACATCACTCGCTTGCCTGTGTTGCTCAAGGGAGTGCTGCGTCCCGATGATGCTGTGCGTGCCGTGTCGAAGGGAGTGCAGGGCATTGTCGTATCGAATCACGGAGGACGAAGACTGGATACCATGCCTGCAACGATCGATGTGGTCGAGAGCATTGCTCAATCCGTCGCCGGAAAAGTTGAAATATATCTCGACGGCGGAATTCGCCGCGGTACCGATGTTCTGAAAGCAATTGCGTTGGGCGCGCGTGCTGTGTTGATCGGTCGCCCGTATGTTTGGGCGTTAGCGGCTGAGGGTGAAACTGGTGTTAAGAATGTGTTGGAGCTGCTTCGATCTGAATTGACTAACGCGATGAGTGCCTGCGGCTGCAACAATACAGCAGCTATCAGCCGAGATTTGATTACTCGATCCAAGCTTGGATAGGTTAGGGATCGCGAGTTCCTCTGCGCCTAGATCAACTGCGTTTCTTTTTTCGACTCGCCGCTTTGCCAGTCTTTGACTTGCGCGGCAGTGAACTTGAACGCTTGGCATTTGTTGATCTCGTGACTCTACGTACGCTTTTTCCAGGCAAGCGGCGGTTGGCGGATTCTACGGACGAATCGGACTTGGCAGAGCGGTTCTCGATCAGAGTAAAAAATAAGGAACGGCGGGCCAAATCGATCCTCTCGACTTTCACAACTACTTCATCACCCAGTCGAAATCGATTGCCCTTTCGAAATCCTTCAATGACGTGTCCGCGGCGCTCGAATCGATACCGATCACTGGGGAGAGAAGAGATGGATACGAAACCTTCGGCCGGTAGCGTTGTGCCGCGCACATAGAAACCTTCGGGAACGACGCCGCTGATCACGCCGGGCATCATCTCGCCGACGCGCTTGCTGAGAAAGTGCAGCAACTTGATCTTGGTGATTTCTCGTTCGGCTTGCTCGGCGTTCTGTTCTTGATCCGAACAATGATGCCCCAGCCCAATCAACAGCGGAAATGGATCGCCAGCGGGCTGGGTACCTGTCAACAATCGATGAACAGTGCGATGCACCTGGAGATCGGGATAACGGCGAATAGGGCTGGTGAAGTGGCAATAATGCTCGAACTTCAGCGCATAATGTTGCTCTAATTCCGGTTGGTAGACTGCTTTGCTCATCGACTTCAAGATGGCGTAGTTCACGGCGACTTCATTCGGTTTACCGCGGACGTCTTTGATCACTCGCTGAACCTCAAAACGATTTTCGAGGCTGTCACAGCGGATTCCCAGGTCGTGCATAAACTCAGTCAATTTGATGATTTTGCGTTTTTCCGGCGGAGCGTGTGCTCGGCGAAGAAATGGAATCTCCAAATCGTCCAGCCAAGAGGCGACGGTTTGATTCGCGGCAAGCATAAACTCTTCGATGATCTGGTGACTTTCCGTGTTCTCGACTAATCGGGCACCTTTCACTTTTCCATTTTTGTCCAGCTCGATCTTGATCTCTGGCAAATGCAGTTCCAAAGCGCCATCGGCCAAACGGTTCTTGCGCAACACCATCGCCAACGTGTGCATGTCGCCGAGCAACTGCCAAATCTCAGGTGTCAATCGCCCCTTCCACAGCTCTGGACTACTGAGGAACTGGTCCACCTGTTCATAGTTCAGTCGCTTGTCATTGTGAATAACCGAATTGAAAACCTCCCAGTGCAGCAAAGTCCCTAGTGCGGACAATTCCATTAGTACAGTTTTGGTCAGCCGAACGCGATCGGGCTGGAGGCTCGCTAGATGATTGCTGATTATTTCCGGCAGCATCGGCACCACTCGATCCGGCAAATACACGCTCGTGGCACGCTTCTTGGCCTCGTCATCCAGCGGCGACCCGATGGGTACAAAGTGGGATACATCCGCGATATGCACCATCAGTTCCCAGTTCCCTTTCTCATTCTTGCTCAGTGAAATCGCGTCATCGAAATCGCGAGCATCATAGGGATCGATGGTCAGCGTTGGAATGGACGTGAGGTCGCGACGGTCTGTAGGCACCTCGCCTTCGGAAAAGGCGTCCGCCTGCTCGCGAGCCGATTGGATCGCCGCGTCGGGAAACTGTTCTTCGAGCCCAAACTGGCGCATTACGGCCAGAGTATCGACAGCCGGGTTCTTACTCGAGCCGAGTACTTCCATGATGACTCCCTCGCCGGGCGCACCGCCGTCGGGAAAACTCACCAGCTCGACGACAACCTTGTCTCCTTCACTCACAGGCAAACCGCGAACGTCGCCGACCGCAACTGGCTGAGCGACAACTACTCCATCCAGCCACACTACGGATTGTCCATTCGACATGCCGAACGTGCCGACGAATTGGCGTCTCGCGCGCTCGATAATATCGACGACAATACCTTCGACTCCGCCGCTCGATCTGCGCTGGTTAGCGCGCAAACGCACTTGCACTAAATCACCGTCCATGGCTGTGCCGGTTGCGGACGCTGGAATGAATATATCCTCGGTCGGGCCCAGCTTGCCGGTTGGAACTGGTCGAACGAAGCCAAAACCTGCGGCCGCTTGACGAAAAGTACCGCGAGCCACTTTCGAGTCGCCAGATACTTGCTCGGGCGTGAGCACCAGATGATTGCGTGCGAAAGCCAACTGTCCACTGGCGACCAACCGTTTTATCGCGGTGCGCAATTCTGGATAAATCTCTGGATCGAGGTTCAGCGCCGCGAGAATTCCTTTGGGTTTTACAGGTTGATATTGAGGATGATAAACGTGGTCTAGAATCTGGCGATTGAGGTCGGTTTCCTCTGCGCGTTTTGTCACTGAAAGACGCCAATACAAAAAGGTGGTTCTCTCGACGATCCTGTCGAGCGAATGTAGTTTATAATGTCCTGCGGTATTTGCAGTATACTCACATTGGTGAGCCCTCGGGGACGTGCGGCGATAACGATCGCTGGTACAACCGCGAACAGCGTTGGCCGCACTCCCACATTTTCCCGCCACTGAGCGAATTAGGAACTTCTCGCCTGATGACAATCGAAAATCAATCTACTTCAGAGCAACTTCAATCATTGCCAGAGAGCTCCAAGGCTCGCATTCTGATCGTCGATGATGACTTCGAAATTGGCGAATCCATGCGCTATGCACTGGAGGCTAACGGCTACGAAGTCATGATTGCGCGCGATGGCAATCAGGGCTTGGCGCTGGTGGAAAAGCATGTTCCGAACTTGCTGGTGCTGGATATGATGATGCCCAAACGCAGCGGGTTCTTGGTTCTGGAGCAACTGCGGCGGCAGGGCAACGATTCGATCAAAGTGATCATGGTTACTGCCAACGAAGGCAATCGCCATAAGGCATATGCCGAGTTATTGGGCGTAAATGATTATATTCGCAAGCCTTTTGCGATGGATCGATTGATCGACAGCGTACGAAACCTGCTAGCCGGTGGTAAAGCTGCCGGCGAATCCGATCCAATTTGCCAGTCGTTGCCAATCGAGAATCCCGACGGACAGGACGAAGACTAGGACAAGGAATTACGCTAATGGTTCGCTGGATTGTCCTGCTTGCCGGCATCCTAGGTGCCGCAGCCGTGGCTATCGGTGCGTTTGCCGCACATGGCATGGAGGAATTTCTCGCCAAGCAATCGTTGGCACCGGAGGAGATCGCCAAACGATTGTCGCAATGTGAGGTTGGTGTGCGGTATCACTTGTGGCATACATTGGCAATCTTGACTTTGGGGATGACTGCTTATCCAAGCAGCAGCGGACAAAAGTCGCAGAATCATCGTCGCCGCGCCGCCGCGACCATCTGTCTGGTACTGGGAATCACCCTGTTCAGCGGTGGGCTTTACAGCATGTCAATCTTTGGCGTGATGGGACATTGGGCAATAGTTCCCAGTGGTGGAGCAACCTTAATTCTCGGCTGGTTGGTGATCGCGTCGATGGCACTTATTAACGACCGCAATTGACTTGCCGCCGCTCCACGGCAATCGCTACTGTACGAGGCACGGTGCAAACGATTCCGGCAAAAAGATTTTCGGTAAAAAAATCTTGGTTCGAAGAATTTTGTGTTCGACAATCGATCACTGACGACCAAATTCAATGATCCTATTTCATTTGGCCTCTTTCTACCGCTAATCTTTTTGCCGCCGGTCCTAGGAGATGTCGGATGGCTCACGACATGTGCAGGTTCCTTTGCTGAAAAATTGGTTGCCGGGTTCAGGAGAAATCGCTTATACTGC
>SYJV01000179.1 GCA_005798335.1 Planctomycetaceae bacterium
GGTCGTTGAAGTACTAGTTGCTGATATGGTGCCGGAACCTGAAGTGCTTACGGAATTCTCGGTTGGATTATTCGAGCTAACTCCGGGCGGAGGTAGCACCGCAGAATTTTCTGCGGCGGTCCAGTCGCTCATCATCTGCAACAAATCGGGATCGACTTGCGCGGTTGGCGCCGGGGCGGCGTCGGCGAAGAACTCGACTGGCATGATCGACGCACTGTAATAGATGCGTGGATCGAGGACCGCGAGGTCGAGTTCACGCCGCTTCGTCTTTGTAGGCGATCCATCACCACCGCGCAGCCAGCGAAGAAATCGCTGCTGCAGTGCTTTTATTCTGCTGGGTGGTTTTCGGTCGGCAGTCATGTTTGAAAGATTCTTGGAAATATCGCCTGCGGTAGAACTTCTGTTTTCTGCGCCTGGCTATATCGATTTTTTCGAATCGTCCGTCTTTGACGAATTTGTGGCCGGGATATACGATCCCATGGTGCCAATGAAACACTACCACGTTTTGTCAAGCCACGCGAAGTTTGAGTGTCAGGAAAAGTGCTCGATGTCGGCAAGCCTGAATATCTGTGCCGCTTCTAACGTCCATTGGACCGTCGCTTGATTTTTTCAAGATCGAACAGCAATTGTTCGGCAGGCACCAAATTAGAGCTAATCCGCGCTTGCGGCCGCCTGCCTTTTTTGGATGATTCAGCACTCAAGTGAATTGAGTAACCGCTCGAATATTGAGATTGTAATCATGGCAGTACTAGCTCGCCTAAGCACAATACCGTTCAACGAACGTGGGATAAGCTTCCAGCTTGTCAACCAGTAGCGGAGTTTCACCATTGCTTGCACAAGATATTGACAAGCTGGAAGCTTATCCCACGTTCGTTGAACGGTATTGCGCCTAAGCAGAATATTCGCCAGCCAGTGCGCGGCGCTCGATTTGCAGAATTTTTTCGACGCGCGCCCGATGTCGGGGTTGCGGTGCGTAGTGCGCGGATAAAAACGCACGAATGATCTCGGTTGCAAGCTCGGGGCCGATCACACGGGCGCCAATGCACAGTACATTCATGTCGTCATGCTCAACACCTTGATGAGCAGAATAGGTATCATGGCATAAGCTTGCGCGGATGCCGGGTATTTTATTGGCTGCGACGCTGACTCCTACTCCGCTTCCGCATACCAGAATGCCGCGCTCGACATGGCCGGCGAGCAATTCACGGGCGACTTTTTCGGCAAAATCAGGAAAATCCGACGGGCTCTCGTCAAACGCTCCGCAGTCGATAATCGCGCAATCTAAGTCGCGCAAAAGCTTGCTAACTTGAACTTTCATGGAAAAACCAGCGTGGTCTCCTCCGATGGCAATGCTCCTGCAAATCGACTGGGTCATGCAACATCCTTCGAGTGAATAGGAATCGAGATCGGAAATCTGGAATGGTTCAAAACGTGTCAAGTACCTGTCGAGCCAACAATCGCAAGTCCGCTGGGCCAATGCCCCGAAAACCAACTTTTACGTAAGCCGAAATTCGCTGGTTTTTGCAACCCTTTGGCCGCTCGCTGACGTTGTAGCAAATCGCAGATGCTGTTAGATTTCCATATCTTACGCGAGTGCCTAAACTACGGGTGGTATCGTACCAGCCAGGTACCTGCGAGCTCACCCCCTTTTTGCGCCTCTTGCACAATCTGCCCAAGCTCGCCTATTAAGGACGATTACATGTTGCAGGAGGTTGGGATCCCACAAGTAAATGGTTAATCGCAATCTCATTCGTTCTCTTGAAGATGATTCAATTTTTGCTCAATTGGATGCTCTGCTACCGGAAGACCAAACCGAAGATGTGTTGTTGGGCAATCTGGAGGATTTGAACCAGAATTTTGACGTCAACCAAATTATTGTAGGCAGGATTGTTGAAGTCACTGAAGATTTTGTAGTCGTTGATGTTGGATTCAAGAGTGAAGGAGCGATCGATCGCAATGAGTGGTCGGAGGGCGAAGAACAACCCGAAGTAGGCCAGACGGTCAAAGTCCTCATCGAAGAAATGGAGGATGAACTTGGCCCGGCCGACGACATCCACGGCATGATTTCGCTCAGCAAACGTAAGGCTGAGAAGATTTTGCAGTGGGAAAAGATGATGTCTTCGGTCAACGAAGGCCAGGTGGTTACCGGTACGGTCACTCGTAAAATCAAAGGTGGTTTGCTGGTGGACATCGGCGTCAATGTGTTCTTGCCGGCCAGCCAAGTTGATATCCGGCGCCCGAACGATATCGCCGACTTTATCGGCCGCGTCGTGCAGTGCGAAGTTCTGAAAATCGACGAATCGCGTCGCAATATCGTCGTCAGCCGCCGGTCGTTGATCGAAAAACAACGCGAAGAAGACCGCGAGCACCTATTGTCCGAGCTGGAAGTTGGGCAGATCCGCAAGGGCGTGGTCAAGAACATCGCGGATTTCGGTGCGTTCGTCGACCTGGGAGGGATCGACGGTTTGCTGCACATCACCGATATGAGCTGGGAACGGATCGGCCATCCGACCGAGATGGTTGCTATCGATCAAGAAATCGAAGTCAAAGTGCTGCAAATTGACCGCGAGAAGCAAAAGATTGCACTTGGCCTGAAACAGAAGCAGCGAAATCCATGGGACAATATTACGGAGAAATACCCAGTCGGCGCGACTGTCAAGGGCGAAGTCGTCAACGTGATGAGCTATGGTGCGTTCGTCAAACTGGAACCGGGTATCGAGGGATTGGTGCACATCAGCGAAATGTCCTGGACTCGCCGCATCAATCACCCGAACGAAATGGTGCAGATCGGCGATCAAATCGACGTCAAGATTCTCGGCGTCGACGCGCAAGGCCAGCAGCTTTCCCTCGGAATCAAACAAACGATGGCCAATCCTTGGGATACGGTCATGGAAAAGTACCCGGAGAGTGCCGTCGTGTCCGGCAAAGTGCGTAATTTGACGAATTACGGCGCTTTCGTGGAACTGGAGCAAGGAATTGACGGGCTGTTGCACGTGTCCGACATGTCTTGGACTCGCAAGGTAAGTCATCCCAGCGAAATCGTCGAAAAGGGACAAGAGATCAAGTGTCGAGTCCTTTCGGTCGATCAAGGGCGTCGTCGCATTGCCTTGGGGCTGAAACAGCTTGACGAAGATCCATGGGTCAGCACTATCCCACAACGCTACCAACCTAATCAGTTGGTCAAGGGAACCGTAACCAAGATCACGAATTTCGGAGTCTTTGTTGGGTTAGAAGACGGCCTGGAGGGACTGCTCCACATTTCGGAATTGGCCGAGCACAAAGTTGAGAATCCAGAAGAGATTGTCAAGGTAGGCGATGTCATCGAAGTCAAAGTCCTGCGAGTCGACATCGACGAGCGTAAGATAGGATTATCGCGCAAACGCGTCGACTGGACCGCCGAGCAAGAAGATGCTGCTTCGAAGCCCGAAGGAAAACCGTTCGAACCAAACAAGCCGATTCAGGAACTCAAAGGTGGCTTAGGAACCGAGGGACCATTAATCGGTCCTGCGAACTAACTACGATCTGCAATTTGATTATCAAAGGGCGTCGCGTGCAATTCTTGCGCGCGACGCCTTTCGCTTTTTTGGTTAGCTCAGTGGGATTCTACTTGGACAGCTCCACTTTCTTGCTGCATACAAGCCCGAAGCGCAAGCGAGTGAATAAATTACGACGATTACGACGATTACGACAAATCACTCGCTTGCGCTTCGGGCTTGTATGCCGCAAGAAAGTGGAGCTTGTCCGACTAAGAGAGACCTGCGGAAGCTGCTAACCGATTGGGGACAATCGGTCTACTCTCGGCTCTGATTGCCGTATCGTTGAGCCCAATCCCTAATGTATGGAACGATCGGATGGTCAGGTAGTGTTGCTGTGCTCCGTCCTTCGATGATACCTGACACGCAACTCCCAAGAATCGATCGGCGGTCACTATCCAATGCGACATAATCGTCGAGCTTGCGAGCTGCAGCTTGCGCGCTGAATTGGTCCTCAGCGGCTAGGGCAGAGCAGATTAATTGACGAAACTTGGGATCGGCGGGAGCGGCTGGCCATGGGACCTGCGGAGGTTTACGAGTCGGCATGCTGAGAAACTCAACTTCAGGGATATTCGGGACGCGTCCACCAATCAGAGCAGCGATCTGTTTGAGGATTTTTGGTGCGTCAACTAGGCTCGGTTGGATCAACGAGAAATTCGACACTACTCGATTCTTGTCGGCCACCAAAACTGTTACATTCACGTTTCGGTTGAAACCGTAGCTGCCCGGACCTTCTGCGCCATCGAGCGAAATCCCCAGCGGTACGCCAACTCCCCACCAGCTTGGAGTTTGCCGCAAATATTGTTCGGCCGCCGAAGGGTCCGCGTCCAAATAGACAGCGCCCGCAAACAGTTTTTCTCCCTGCATCTCTGCGTAGTTCATCAAGCAGCGCGTGAGACTGGCCGCCGGACGATTCGTGCCGCACACAATGACCAATAGCGTTGGCCGCCCAGACGCCAATTCGACAAAGTCTTGCGTTCCAGAAGCGCCCTTGCCATAGATGATGTTGACCTTAA
>SYJV01000180.1 GCA_005798335.1 Planctomycetaceae bacterium
ATAGCCGTTGGCATTCTCCTAATGACTTCGGTCGGTTTCACTGTGATTCAAGCGTATTTGATTGAAACCCAACAGTTGCAGTTCAATACAATTTTGGCGATTATTTCTAGTCTTGCTCGCTCAGTTGGAAACTTGTTGCTGGTGGTGGCAATTTTTGTTGGGCGAGGCAATCCTAGTTGGACAGCGCCACCTTTTGGCGGAATACAAGCCCGAAGCGCAAACGAATGAATTGTCATAATCGTTGTAAGTTATTCACTCACGTGCGCTTCGGGCTTGTATTTGCAAAATGGTGGCGCTGTCCAACTAATTCGGGAACTAACTAAAGCCACGATGGCCTTGTCGATCTAATAACTGGAATGAAGGCAGAGGCAATGATACGCAAATCGCTACTAATTGTAGTGTTGTTAGGCTGGCCAGGATTGAATGGGTTCGGGCGACCATGTTTTGGCCAGGAGCGAGCGGCGACTGGCCAACCGACGTATGAGTTTGTTCCCGATTTGGTTTATGGCCATAAAGATGGTTTGGCTATGACGATGGATGTATTTCGGCCGAAAGAGAACGCGCGCGGCGTGGGGTTGTTGCTGATGGTCAGCGGAGGATGGGTTTCTCGTTGGGCACCGCACGACCAGTTGGCAAAACTATTTCAACCGCTGCTGGACGCTGGGTTTACTGTTATCGCGATCCGGCACGGCAGCAGCCCGCGCTACTTGATTCCGGAAATCGCTAGCGATATTCGGCTGGCGCTGCAATATGTGACGGACCACGCGGAGCAAATCAAGGTTGATCGAGAACGACTGGGCGTGTTCGGCTTTAGCGCCGGTGGCCATTTGTCATTGTTGCTTGGTACGCAAACCAACAGCGCACAGAGTACGTCTGATCCGAAAACGAAACCACATGTGGCTGCCGTCGTTGCAGTGTTTCCGCCAACCGACTTGGCACCCTACGTCGATCCGACCAACCCACTGCGAGAGAGATTTCCCGCTTTGAAGTTTGAACCCAGCCGATCGCCAGAATTCTCGCCTCTGCTGCATGTCACCGCCGACGATGCTCCTACCTTGTTGGTGCACGGCGACAAAGATGAACTAGTTCCTATCTGGCATAGTCAGAAAATCCACGAGGCATTTCGCAAAGTGTCAGTCCCGAGTGAATTGCTCACGATCGAAGGGGCCGATCATGGTTTTGACGCCGAAGGAAACCGACGGATGATGTCGGCAATGATCGGTTGGTTTGATAAACAGTTGAAGCCGCGATCCAAGCAATGATATTTAGAATCGGCAACAAGCGTTCGCGAGTCGTCCAACTTTGTGCAAGTCGGGCTATCAAACATACCCAGGACGGCCAAGCGTGACCGTCTTACACTTGGTCGTTGGTAGTCTTGGGAAGGCCACTCCTGGCCGCCGCTGGCTCAAGCTGCTGATAAGACGACCGACTTGCTCCGAACATTGTTCCGGCGAGAATACTCCTTTCTTCGCAGGCGGTCGAAATCTGCTCGGTGTTTGCAAAATTGGTTCTAGATTTGAGGGCAAATGAACATGTCCAGTCTTGTTGTCGAGAGCGAACTCGAATCGGTAGAGAGTATTCCTTCGAGCACCTTGCGAGTCTTGCCGTCGGTGTGTCCGCTCGATTGTCCGGACACGTGTTCGTTAAGACTGACTCTCGATGGCGAGCGCCTGATAAAATTGCAAGGCGACGCAGATCATCCGATCACGCAGGGTTTTGCATGCGTCAAGATGGTCAAGTATCCGCAACGGCAGGAACACCCAGATCGGTTGCTCGTTCCCCAAAAGCGGATCGGTGCCAAAGGAGAGGGTCGATTTGAGGAGATTGGTTGGGAGGAGGCGCTAGACGAGATAGCCAGCCGACTAAGAGAGAACATCGCCAGGCACAGTGAACAAAGCGTGTTGCCGTTCAGCTATGCGGGCACGATGGGGTTGGTCGAGCGTGATCACCCATTAGCGTTTTTTCGGGCGCTCGGAGCAGCGGAACTCGACTGGACCATCTGTGCCACGACCGGCAGTGCAGGCTGGGAAGCCAACTACGGTCCGCAAAAATTAGCGACGCCGACCGAAGATGTCGCGCACAGCAAACTGATCATCCTGTGGGGTATCAATGTTCTGAGATCGCACAGCCATTTGGTTCCATGGCTTAACAAAGCTCGTCATCGCGGGGCTCATATTCTGCATATCGATCCCTACCGGAACGAAACAAGTCGCTTTGCCGACGAACATTGGCAGATCGATGTCGGTACAGACGCGGCGCTGGCACTGGCCATCGGCGGAGTCATCCTAGACTTGGGCTTGGAAGACAAGGATTACCTTGCTCGCTGCGCCAACGATTTGGAAGAGTATCGCCAAGCGTGTTGCGGGTGGCCAATAAATCGCGCTGCGGAATTTTGTGGCTTGCCGGCAACAAGGATCGAAGAAATCGCGCGCCAAATTGGCCTGGAACGACAGACCTTCATCAAGGTCGGCTATGGCATGACTCGCAACGAAGGTGGCGGCAATGCCATGCGCGCGATCACGTTGTTGCCGGCGTTAACGGGAGCCTGGCAACATCGTGGCGGCGGAGCAAGTCTGTCGACCAGTGGCGCGTTCGGACTTAATACCACCAAATTCTCTGGGCTGCATTTATTGAAACCCGATCGCCGACACATCAACCAAAACCAACTTGGCGATGCTCTGAACGATGTTGCTGCGCCGATTTCATCTCTGTTTGTGTTTAATTCCAATCCTCTGGCGGTGGCTCCCGATACCGCATCGATTCGGTGTGGTGCAATGCGCGAGGATCTGTTGACGGTGGTTGTCGATCACTTTCAGACCGACACTGGCGATTACGCGGACTATCTCTTGCCGGCGACGACATTCCTGGAACACCCAGATATCTACACCGCCTATGGTCACTATTATTTGCAATGGGCTGCACCGGTGATCCAACCGAAAGGCCAATGCCGGCCGAATAGCTGGATTTTTCAACAGCTCGCCAAGCGCATGGGGCTAACCGATCCGGTGCTTAGCTGGTCCGCTGAGCAGATCGCACGCAGTCTCTTAGATAGCCCGCACCCACATTTGCGGACGATTACTTTTGAACGGCTGGCTAAGGAGCGCAGCATTCGTGTATCGCTGCCTGACGATTACCGCCCGTATGCTGATGGCAGCAATTTCCCAGATCGCAAGATCAGATTTTCTCCCGCACCCAGGCAAATCGACTTTCGGGTCCAGCCTACGGACGAATTTCCGCTGCGTCTGATATCACCGCCAGGCGCGTACTGGGTCAACACATCCATGGGCAATATTCAGGAACTGATCGATGCAGCCGGAGGTGAACCCACGATTCTGATGAATCCGGCCGATGCCGAGAATTATCAGATAACCGACCGCTCCACCGTACTCATCTCCAGCTCGGTGGGCTCGATCAAGCGTAAAGTAATCGTGACCAGTGACGCGCGATCTGGAATTGTCATCGCCGTCGGTTTGTGGTGGCCCAAACTCGCGCCGGACAAGCGCGGTTTGAATGAGCTGACCAGTCAGAACTTAACCGACCTTGGTGGAGGATCGTTGTTCGGCAACCAAACCGTGCGAGTGGAACCCGCGTGATCCTCAATCTCTTCCGATTGTCGTTAGTATCGGGCGTGCAGCAAAGACGGAAATTTATCAAGGCATGCACGAATAAAGGCCCGAAGCGCAAGCGAGTGCGTCAGTCCTGGCACGTACTCACTCGCTCACTCGCTCGTATCTTGAAATTACGGGCAATTTACAGGTCGATGTTACCTGTGATTGCTAGCTTTCGCTAGAGGCGGAAGAATATCGTCTTGTCGTTCGTGAGGAGCGTTTACCACTCGCTGTGGCTTTGACCACTTGC
>SYJV01000181.1 GCA_005798335.1 Planctomycetaceae bacterium
GTGTGCAAGGCATGGCTTTTCGCCCTAGCCATTTCGTCGTTTAACCCGCAGCCGCTAGGCGAGGATTGGGTTGAGCTTGGCTTTGCAATAAGTTCGAAAGCTCAACCCAATCCTCGCCTAGCGGCTGCGGGTTAAACGATTTTGCTGCAACGACTTGTTCTTTCCAATGCAAATGCAAGTGGCGCTGTCCATCTAGATTGCCTGTTGAGAACTGTGGAACAGATTTACGTCTAACCGAGAGCTCTATGACTATGGATCGTCGAGATTTTCTGACTTGTACTGCGACGGCAGCTACTTCGGCGGCGTTGGTGCCAATGCTCGAAACTGTGAGCGGGGCTCAACAGGGAACTCCGATTACTCGGCGGCCACGTATTGCATCAATCAACTCAATCTACCGGCTTCGTTCACATGCTTACCACATCGCCGGTCGCTTTCTCTTTGGCTATTCCCATAATGGATTTCATCATCAACCTCCCTTTGATCTGGTACGGATGTTCAATGATCAGTATCCGCCAGATGACCTGTCAAAGTCCGTTTGCCCCAAGCACGGAATTCAACTGTGCGAAACTGTCGAGCAAGCTCTGGGGGGCGCATCCTCGCTAGACGTCGATGGAGTTCTGCTGATCATCGAGCATGGTGAATATCCCATGAATGATCGCGGGCAGATACTTTATCCGCGTTTTGAAATGTTCCAGCGAATTGTTGAAGTGTTTCGGCGATCAGGGCGCAGCGTTCCGGTTTTTGTCGATAAACATCTTTCGTACGACCACGAAAAGGCAATCGACATGGTTCGATTGGCCAAGGAATTAAAGTTCCCGTTGATGGCAGGTTCATCGTTGCCGGTCACGTGGCGCATTCCGGAGATCGAACCACCTCTAGACGTTGGTTTCAAAGAAGGGCTGGTCGTGTTTGGTTACGACCGGAGTGCCGAAGAGGTTTACTTCTTTCACGCACTGGAGACGTTGCAGTGCATGCTTGAACGACGACGCGGAGGTGAAACCGGAGTGGCTTCGGTTCGTTTTCTTGTTGGCGACGAGGTCTGGAAAGCCGGTGATGCAGGCCAATGGTCCTGGCGTTTGTTGCAGGCGGCCATCCGGCGGTGCGCCAGCGCCAACTTCGGCGAAGTACGCGAGCAAGTTCTGCGGCCCCAAGCGATCTTAGTTGAATACCAGGATGGAACTCGCGGAGCCGCCTTGAACTTGGTCGAAGCCGTGTCTGATTTTGCGTTTGCAGCAACTGTCGAAGGACAGCCAGAACCGGTTTCGACTTGCTTCTATCTGCCACCGCCACCCGGTGCCAACTTTTTTAATCCACTCACGTACAACATTGAACGATTCTTCGCGGGCGACCAACCGTATCCGATTGAAAGAACATTGTTGACCAGTATTCAATTGGATCTGGCAATGCGAAGTCGCCAGCGACACGGAGAGCGAATTGGTCTGCCAGCGCTGGACATTCAATACCAGCCGCCCGCGAACTCTGGTTTTTTCCGAGGACCCTTCGTCGACGGAGCATAGGTGCATCGACCAGATCCTCACACTCGGTCGCAACTTTCGTTGGAACCAGCCACCACATTGATTTGGCCTCGACCAAGTCGTTCGAACAAACCGCCGAACTGACCGGACCGCTGCCCCTGGCAAAGATCTGCGCACATACGCCGACAAATCATGATGACTCGAGTTCGCATAACCCGCGAACTACTTCAAAGTCTTGCTTGATTAATGTACAGGTCGAGCATCCATTTTACTGTGCTCAGCGCGTCGCTGGTGTGCAGCGTACTAAGCACCGGTAAGTGCCGATTGTACCGCGCGATCACGGCATGTCCGCCGCTTTTGGTTCACTGGTCTGGCCGGCCGAGAATGCGATCGAGTGAATCCGATGTTTGGTAGATCAGGGCTTCGGGATAATGAATATAAGGATGAAAGTACTCGAATGTAACATAGCCGCGATATCCGGCGCTTTCGAGCTGCGACATTACGGCGGGCCAGTTCGTAGTGCCGTCTAGAAGTGGTCGAAAAGTCTCTAGAGAATAATCGGTCCCCTTCTTCGTAAACTCTTTAAAGTGGACATTCTTCGTACGCTTGCCCAAGATTGCGGCCCAATGTTCAGCGTGTTGAAACATCGAGATATTTCCGGTATCGAAATGCACTTGCACGTGCGGGCTGCCAAAACTGTCGACGAAATCGTTCATCTCCATGGGTGTCATCAAGTAACCATTGAAGAAAATATTCTCTATATTGAGCGAGATCTTGGACTTCTCGGCCTGTCGCAGCAAGGTGCCTATCGCCTCGCGAGCTCGGCGGTCACAGATGTCGTTGGGTACCGGCTCGTGATCGTCGCGCCAAGGAATATGAACCGCGCCTGGTACCACCAAGACATTTTCAACTCCCATGTCATGAGCCGCTTGACCGATTTTTCCAGCCAGCTCGATTCCTCGCGCTCGTTTGGCGGGATCATTGCTTGATAACGGGTAGGGCCAAAACAGAAACGAACACAAACCGCTGATTTCGATCCCGATTTCGTCAGCCATCTGGCGAATTGCGACCAGTTCTTTAGTTCCAGCTTTGGGAGAAAGATCGTTATCTAGGTCGTAATTCAGTTCGATCCCATCGAAACCTGCATGCTTGGCCAATAACAAACATTCGCGTAGAGTCATTCGCTGTGGATAAGGAAATGCCCACAGGTTGATCGATTTTTTCATGTCGAAGCGGTGCGGTGACCTTTGGCGATCGTCCGCGCCCTGCGGCTGCAATGTCGCACTGATCGCAGGTTGCGCTACTGCGCAAGAAACAACCGACGCGCCGGTCGCTGCGGCGATTCCGCACCGGATCGCATCACGCCTCGCAATCAATTTATTTTGAGCAAACGGTCCAAGTTCATTTTGCGGTCGCAACATCGCGAAAATTCCCTGTAGCTAGGCTGGTCTAAGTGAGCGGACAGGCTATGCCCTCGACGGGAAACTGTTGAGTACCAACTGGAAGCTCAAGCGAGTTGTTTTGCCTGGATTGCAGGAATCGTCGCAAGTCATTCACGCGCTCGCGCTGCAAATTGGTATACACAGCTTCCCGCGCCGGGGTCTTACATTGTTCAGGCGAAAAGCAAGTCGTCAAATCTATCAGTCTTTCAAGACTAAAGTATATGTATTTTCGCCCTCTTTGACCGTATAGCTCTCGTTGCTGGTAGTGGGTGACCAATATTTTTCTGGAATCTCGTTCCATGCCGGTGGAACGGTCTGCCTGGTGTAAACCATCACGTTTTCGCCCGGTGGCGCGATTCTGAAGTCAATTATCGCTTACGCATATTCGTTGATGAAGACTTTACGCGGTAACCGATCTCTAGCAGCAACTCTTCAATGCGCGAGAGATGTTCGCCTTGGATTTCTAGATTGTCGGCATCGATCGTCCCGCCTGCACCACAACTACTTTTCAGCTTCGACAATAGCTCGTCAAAATCGTTGACAGTCGACGACAATCCACTGACGACAGTTACCAATCGGCCATTTTTCCGTTTCTCGATTCGCAATTGGGCAGTTTGTTTTTGCGGAGCAATGCGAGACTTGAGTTTCGGATCGCAGCGGCATTCCGATTCAAGACTTCCACAGTGTTCGCACTTTGGCGGAATGTCTAACGGAGTCCCTTCAAATAATCGCATCTTGGGACCTGAACTTTCACGGGCATGGCATCACGTTGAGGCAACGATCTAGCGTTGAGGGTCCGCGCGTTCAAAATTCAAAATTGGCGGGGATGAACGTAGCGGTAACCGCAAACTGCCCCGCCAATTTTGAATCTTGAACGCGCGACCCACTCCGATCCTAACTGCGTCGGCGAAATAGCTTGCCGCCGTAGACTGCCGAATCACCAAGGTCCTCTTCGATTCGCAGCAACTGATTGTACTTGGCCATGCGATCGCTGCGTGATGCCGAACCAGTCTTGATCTGGCCAGTTGATAACCCAACTGCCAGGTCCGCGATCGTCGAGTCCTCGGTCTCACCGCTGCGATGACTTGAGATTGAAGTATATCCGTTCCGCGAGGCCAACTGAATCGCATCGATCGTTTCAGACAGAGAACCAATCTGATTGACTTTGATCAAGATACTGTTCGCGATATGTTGGTCGATCCCGCGCTGCAGTCGTTCGACGTTGGTCACGAACAGATCGTCGCCCACCAATTGAACTTTGTTACCGACGCGCTCGGTCAGTAATTTCCAACTCTCCCAATCATCTTCCGCGCATCCGTCTTCGATCGAGCAAATCGGGTATTTAGCGACCCAAGCTGCCAAGAAATCGACCATCTGCGGACCGGTCAGCTTCTTTCCGTCGATTGTATAGTTCTTGGACTGGGCATCATAAAACTCGGTAGCCGCTACGTCGAGCGCGATCCAAATCTGTTTGCCGGCTTCGTAGCCAGCGCGGCCGATGGCCTCCATGATCAAATCGAGCGCTTCTTGATTGCTGCCCAGATCCGGAGCAAATCCCCCTTCGTCACCTACGGCGGTATTCAGTTTTCGCTCGGAGAGAACTTTCTTGAGATTGTGGAAAATCTCGGTCCCGGCGCGCAGGGCGTCGCTAAATCGCTCGAATCCAAGGGGCATTACCATGAACTCCTGAACATCTACGGAATTGTCAGCATGCTGACCTCCGTTAACAATATTCATCATCGGAGCTGGCAGAATGTGCGCACCGGCGCCTCCCAGATAACGATACAGTGGCATTTGGCAGCATACAGCGGCGGCTTTCGCGACAGCCAGCGACGCGCCGAGAATTGCATTGGCACCCAAGTTTTTCTTGTTCGGGGTACCGTCCAGTTCGCACATGACGCGGTCGATTTCGCGCTGTTGCCTTGCGTCCAGACCAATGATCGCATCGGCAATTGGCCCGTTCACGTTATCGACCGCTTTGAGCACACCTTTGCCGAGAAATACTGCTTTGTCTCCGTCTCGCAATTCCCAAGCTTCGTGCGCTCCGGTGCTCGCGCCGCTGGGAACCGCCGCTTGCCCAACGCAACCATCCATCAACTCCACTTCCACTTCGACTGTGGGGTTGCCGCGGCTGTCAAGAATCTGACGTCCATGCACCGATTGAATAATGCTCATAAATTAGTCTCTTTTCTCTCTTGTTCGTTCATGATTTGGGGTTGGAAGCATAAGGTAATGGGCGGATGATAGTTGGCCAAGGCGGCTAACCAGCGTTGTAAAGTATTTGTTTGCCCCGAGAGGTCTAGTTGATGTTTACGGGCTTGGTTGAAGACAAAGTTAAGGTTCAGGAAATAATTCAGCAACCGGGTGGCATTCGACTGGTTATTGCGCAGCCGGCTGCATTCAAGGATGTAACCGTTGGGGACAGTTTGGCGATCAACGGTTGCTGCTTAACTGTGGTCGAGCTTCAAGAATCAAGTCTCGCGTTTCAAGCTGGCCAAGAAACACTATCTCGCACGAACCTCGGAAAATGTTACCCAGGAGGATTTGTGAACATTGAGCGCTCGATGCTGCTTGGCATGCGGCTCGGGGGACACATTGTTTCAGGTCACATTGATGCCGTGGGACGATTAGTCTCGCGAGACGATGCAGACGGTTGGTGCCGGATGATCTTCGAAGTTCCTCAAAACTTGACGCGTCAAATGGCCTCGAAAGGGTCGATCACCGTGGACGGCGTGAGTCTAACCTTGGTCGATGTTTCACCGGTCACCTTTTCGGTAGCCCTGATTCCCCATACTTTGCACGCCACAACGCTTGGAGATTTGCCAATCGGCGGCCAGGTGAATATCGAAACGGACCTGCTGGCCAAATACGTTGAACAACAACTAGTGATGATGGAGAAGATATTGCCGATCGCAACTATGCCAACTGCTCAGACCAAGGTAGGTGAATGAATGTCGGGACGCCAAACCCTATCCTATTTACAAAAGCGCTTCGCGGCCGCCGGGGTCAAACCTCAAACGCGGTTCGGTCAGAATTTCCTGATCGACTTGAACCTGGTTGCGCTGATCGCGAAAACAGCACAATTATCTGCTCGCGATGTGGTGCTGGAAGTCGGCACAGGAACGGGATCGTTGACCACCATCATGGCAGCACAAGCGGGCCATGTAGTGACTATCGAAATCGATCGCTTACTTGCACCAATTGCGCAGCAAGAATTCGCACAACTGGCCAATGTAACGTTGCTAAACCAAGATGCGTTGCGCAACAAAAACCATATTGATGAAATCGTGCTCGAAGCGGTTCGAGCCAGAATGGCTGAGATTCCCGGTGCGCGGTTCAAATTGGTCGCAAACCTGCCGTACAATGTCGCGACTCCAATTATCTCCAATCTATTGGGGTGCGATCCGTGGCCAAATCGCATCGTGGCCACGATCCAAAAGGAACTTGCCGAACGTATCGTAGCTCTGCCGCGCTCCAAAGATTATGGAGCGCTCAGCATCTGGATACAGTGTCAAGCACAAGCGGAAATCGTCCGCGTAATGCCAGCCTCGGTCTTTTGGCCACGCCCGAACGTCGAGTCGGCAATCATCGATATTCGGCCATCGCGGGTTCTGCGCGATCGAATCGGTGATACCGAATTTTTTCACAATTTGATGCGCGGAATCTTTATTCACCGCCGCAAGTTTCTGCGCAGCGCGCTAGTTGCCGCGACCAAAGATCGTCTATCAAAGAGCGATGTTGATGACTTGCTAGCACAACTTGAACTGGAAGAGAATTGCCGCGCGGAGCAACTTCGGGTTGATGATCTTATCGATTTGGCCGAGCATGTTCGAATTCGCATCAACAAAATCGCCCCCAGTTAACGAAACTGGGGGCGTCTTGATGTGCCATTTGGATTGCCGACCCAAGCTTACGAGCCAGGCATTCCCATTCCCATCCCAGAGTCCATGCCGGGCATTCCACCAGGATTCGACGCTGCCCGCTTGGCGGCCTCTTTTTCATCGGCAAATGTGTACATGCGATACTGAAATTGGTCGTCCCAATCGTTATTCACGATCACGTTGCCCGAGCCAGTCACAATTAACACTTCACCCATATCGAACAGAGGATCGTCGCCAGAACTGTTCAACAATGGCTCCGCACCGCGAATATCGGCAATTGTCGAATCTGATTTGACGGAGATCGAGCCCGATTTGGTCGCAGGTTTCAACAGTTTGACGACTTTAGTCAATGGGTTGATGATCTCAACTTCCTTCTTTTCGCCATTTAAGACCGCTCCGCGTCCGACAAGTCGGTCCGTGACCAGGGGCACAATTACTCCATGAAGTCCTAAGGTAGTTACTACTGTCTTGACTTTGGGATCTTTCAGTACCTGAACCGGTCCTTTGGCAGTGGCGATGGTTGTCGGCCGTGCGTTTTGCACTTCACCCACCACAACTTCTGCAGGACCTTCCACTCGAAATAGGTCGCTCGGTTCACTCCAAGCTGACATCAATCTAGTACGCTTGACGCGTTTGTAATTTTTCTTGTCTGCTAGTGAACTCGCTTTAAATTTCGCGTCATCAGCTTTAATTTTCAGATCGTCGGTTCGCTTAATCTTAGATATGCGTTTTAGGACATCATCGTGCAAGTCGCTAAGCATGGGTCCCGGCAAATCTCGCTCGGGAAGATACGGGTCACGATCAGGATAATTGGGGTCATCCATAACAACCGCCACTCGATATCGATACACCCTTTTGATATCGGTTAGATCAAGTGGATCATAGAACCGAATCATTTTGTATTTGGGAACGATTGCACCAGTTCCTGTCGCGGCAAATCCCATCGCACCCATGCCGGACATACCCATATCCATTCCCATTCCAGTCATGCCCATATCCATCCCCATGCCAGCGTCCATACCGGACGCTCCCATACCTGCATCCATTCCGGGCATTCCCATTCCAGGCATTCCCATTCCACCACTGTCCATACCTCCCATTCCCATCCCCATCCCTGCAGCAGGATTAACGGGTATAGCTTCCGTATCTATGTCTTTTTCTACGTAGTTGACCAATCCCTCTTGTTGTCGGCGCATCATCGCCTCCAAACTCCATGGAATATCCGGATGCTTGGTCCAACGCCGATAATCACGCATCAGAACTGGGGGGTTTACTACAACCAAGTAAGGGTCCAATGCGAGAGGATCGGCGAATTCTTGCATCCTGTATTGACCGTAAATAGCCGGGTCGAGACCGGGCGAGTTAATCCAGGCCCTACGTTGACCAATCGGAATTGGTGTTTTCCATTGTTGTCCCGCAAGGATCAAGTTTTGGTCCTTCCGATTGGTAAGCTTCACCCATTCATTTTCCTTGATTTCGCGGTAGGGATTATCCGTCACATCGACACGTTGGACTTCAAACCCACGATAAGTCGGTTGATCACGCATGTATTGGTAGCCGCCCGAAAATCGGAAAATTCTTTCGTACTCCGCCGCCATTTCTTCATGCGGCACCAACGCCATCACAATGTTGAACATCCTGGGAGTTGGCACCATGCGCTTGGGCGGTTGGCGCGGAATGTTGATTACACCAATCAACTCCATAGCTTTTTTCTGGGCTTCCTCAGTCATGCCACCCATGGTTCCGTCGGTTCCGGGCATACCACCGCCACCGTCCATGCCTCCTCCAGGCATTCCCATTCCCATACCAGCATCCATGCCCGACATTCCTCCTCCCATAGCGCTTGAGAAAATCTGGAACCCACGGTCATAAGCGGGAAACAATTTACGAGGTCCTTGCGGAACAGCTCCTACACCTTCCATGCCAGGCATCGATCCATCCATCCCTGGCATTGACCCAGCCCCGGAATCGACGCCCATTCCTTCCATACCTGCACCACGTCCTTTTCGACCGCGATCCGAATTCTTGGATTTCGATTCCAAACGTGGAGCATCCTCATAATCTTTTAGAGGATCCTGCCATGTGTGGTCGCCGACGGTAATAATTGAACCCCAAAACGTGTATCCCATCACCTTAATTGGCGCTTTGATCGTTGGGTCACTGCGCTTGGTTATGTCAATTTCGCTTTTCAGTTCGAGAACTGGTACGACATAGTTGCTTTCCACGACAGGGGCTTTGGCTTCTTCGATGCGCTCTTTGACGATCTTGGGATCAACAGAGCGATTCGGTTCGTCTTTGATCGCATCCCAATGATTGTCGTTACGAACTTGATTCAAGATGTCGCCTGAATCTTTTTTCATTTGGTCGGGAGTTCTCTTCGCATCATAGCCAGTCTTGCCGACGCCTTCAAAGAGCATCACAACAAACAGGAGCAGGACTCCGACAACAACGATCTTTTCGACGTGAGCCGAAAAGAATCCGGGTGCACTATGTGCTGATCCCGACATGCTGCGATCCTTGGCCTTGGCCGCACCGCCTTTTTTCTTCTTGCCAAACATCTTCAACTCCTACCAAACAAACCACGTTAAATTTGAAAAGCCTGGCTCATGCCTGCTCGTTTGCATTAATCGATTCTCGAACGTCCAACAGCATCCACAGCAAGACAATTTGCCGCTATGGAGTTGCGGCCGCCGGAGTGGCAGCCTTAGTTGCATCGTCTGGAGCCTTGGTTGCGTCGGCTTCTTCAGATGGTTTCTCCACAGTATCCGACAACGTCGTATTCTCATCAATCTTGTCGAGGTTCAGTCGTTTGATATCAGGTGGATTGACCAGCGTAACGATGGCAAATATCTCGACTGGCACGTCCATCGTTTGTCCACCGGGAACTGTGCCCATGATTTTGTTAACCAAGCCAGTTGGGTCCATCCCCGATGCTGAACCTCCCATTCCTGGCATACCTCCCATACCACCACCGGGCATGCCACCACCCATACCACCATCCATGCCTGGCATGCCGCCACCCATTCCTGCATCCATACCTGGCATGCCACCACCCATACCTGCATCCATACCTGGCATGCCACCACCCATACCTGCATCCATACCTGGCATTCCCATGCCCATTCCGAATCCTCCCATGGCTGCGACCGGAGCGGGAGATGTATTACCAACACGAACTTGGCGAGGCTCCAAAAGAATATCCGAGTTGCCACACTCAGTTACCAGTTGCTGGATCTTGCGTTGATCCATGATGAATCTCATGCGCACTGGAATTCTCTTGGCGACCGCAAAATATGCGTCGGAGGCTACAGTTGAAAGGACTTTGGTGCGAATATCCTCAGCCGGGATCGCTTCGTAATTGCTGTCCACATAACGGCGGTCTGCCGGATCTACGACGATCATCATGCCCATACCCATACCATCCATGCCAGGCATTCCGCCCTCGCCTCCCGTACCCATTCCCATGCCACCATCGGCACCCATTCCACCATCGGCTCCCATGCCCATTCCCATGCCACCATCCATACCCATACCCATACCGCCATCCATACCCATTCCCATGCCGCCCATACCATCCATTCCAACACCCATTCCCGCAGCCATCAAGGGTGTGATCGTACCAGCTCGACCTGCGGCTGGTTTGCCGATACGTAGAAACTGCACGGATTTGATGGCCGCTTCGTAGTTTTGCCGAGCGTCACCATTGACCTTCTTGATGATCTTGAACAGCTCTTCGAGTATCCAAATATTCTCCTGGGTATACAGAATTTCATGAGCGGTCGGGTATTCGGTCCGCCACAATTGAATCTCTGATATCAATGTATCCTGGACTTGCTTTGGCCAAATTACCACATCGGTCTGCATGGGCATCCCATACATGCCCATACCCATTCCCATCCCGGACATGTCCGATCCTGGCATACCGCCACCCATTCCCATACCCCCAGCATCCATGCCTGGCATACCACCACCAGCACCTCCGGCATCCATACCTGGCATCCCCATGCCGCCACCGCTGTCCATGCCACCCATTCCCCCCGCTGCGGAATTAATAGAAGGCTTGGTTCCTATCCAGGTACAGCCAATTTCTCTAAACAGGGTAGAGAATCGTTCGTGGAAATACCTTGCATATTGCCCGCGTTCACCTTGGGACAAAGGTTCCTTATTAGTTTCATCAAACGGATACTTCAGTTTTTCACTTGGATGGAAGGGTTTGAGCTTTTTGGTCATCGTGTCGAAGCCGAGCTCTTTGTCAGGCCACCGCAGTGTGGGCGCTTGGCGATTAAACAACTCGATCCAACCTTGTTCGACTCCCTTGATCAGCTCAACAGCACGAGCTTGCATCTGGTCATGTGAAAACTGATTAGGGTGCGTCGAAACTGAACCCTTGATAGATTCGATTTCTCCGTACAGCGCATCGAGCTTCGTCGCTTGAGCAGCGTATTGTTTGTCGATGGTGATGCGGGCCAGAATAAATCCGGCCAGCGCGATCGCGATCGTCACGCCTGAGGCTACCCAAAATCCCTGCTTTCCGAAAAACGCGGTTAGCTTTTTCATATTTCTCGCCCGCTAATTCCTATTTCAGATTTGATTTTTCTTAAATCGCAAGTTCGTAGAGCTAAGGCGCCACCAGAGGCAGCAGTACAGTACCGGTCTCTAGTTTGTGAACCATCGTCTTCAGCACATGGTCTTCTAACACGTCACCGCGTGGTTTGCACGACTCAACAGCTAATTCTGAGGCTGAGTTGTGAAAATGGTAACCCTCGATCTCGATTACCCAACCTCTAGTGGAAGGAGCTGGGGCAGTTACAGCAGCCTCATCACCCGCTGACTCAACGCCAATACCTTCCGCCGCTTGAATGGCAGTTTGTTTATCGCTGATCGCGTATTGCTTGTTGGCATTAATACGTGGCTGAAAAAAAACAGCCAATGCGATCGCGAGCATTACGCCGGGAGCGACCCAGAAACGGTGCTTTCCGAAAAACGCGGTTAGCTTTTTCATAGTTCTCGCCCGCTAATTTCTATTTCAGATTTGTTTTTTCGTAGATCGTTCGTTCGTCGAACTATGGCACCAATGCGGCGACAGTTTCGGTGGTAGTTTCTGCTGCAGGCGCTTCTTCCGTGGGCTCGGTTGTTTCTTCTTGGAAGTTCGGATCCGCTTTCTTCTTCACGCGGTTCGTCAAAGTTTTCTCTTGCCAGACAAACTGCAATGTAAAATCGCATCTAGGAGCATTCCAGCCTTTGGGCATATCCTCCGGAATCGGCTTGCCGTCGATTCCCACCAATGGTCCCGTAATTCCGAGCCCGCCCATACCACCACCCATCCCGGCCATGCCTGCTCCGGACATTCCGCCAGCATCCATGCCGCCTCCCATACCGGGCATACCACCACCCATGCCAGGCATACCACCACCCATGCCAGGCATGCCACCTCCCCCCGGCATTCCACCACCCATGCCCGCCATGCCACCTCCCATATCCGCACCCATGCCCGGCATGCCCATGCCACTCGAACCGTCCATTCCTCCCATGCCGCCCATTCCCGATGGCCCCAAATAGGACGCAATTTGTCCAATCGCTCGCAAGTAATCAGGATTCGGCATGTAATAGTTTACGGTATCTGTGTGGCGAACGATCAGAGGAAAGCTAATTCCAAGTTCTGCGTAGGTGAACTCGACTTCTGTTCTTAGTTCGCCGACTTGCAACTCTGGCGGAATCTTGGCGGCGATTGTCTGCTGTTCTTTGGTAACCAGAGGCAGCAATACGGTACCGGTCTCTAGCTTGTGAACCAAGGTCTTCAGCACGTAGTCTTCCAACTCATCACCGTCTTGACGGTAGTGACGATACTTGTCAGGCTCGTCAGCCGTATCTGGGGCTGAGTTGTGAAAATGGTAGCCCTGCACTTCAATTACCCAACCCTTTCCGGAAGGACTAGGCCCCGTGACAACTCCTTCTTCGGCCGCAAGTCCGTCGCCGGTACCGTCGGTGGCCGCTGCGTCCGCAGGAGCTGCTGCCGCGGTATCCGCTGGAGGAGGCTCGGCCGCCGGCGCAGCGGTTGCGTCTGCTGGGGTAGAACCATCCGCCGCAGGGTCGATTGCCGCGGCATCGGCAGGAACGGCATCGCGTTCATCCTTTAAACCCAAGAAATCTAATCGCGTACGTCGGTCCGCTTCGTATTCCTTTGCGACAGTGGGCGTGTACCACGTTGTCAAATCTTCGTAGTACTTGCTCTCAATCGTCTTGACGTAGATTGTCTTTAACTCTTGATAAGGCAACTTTGTCGGCGGTGGCAGTTGGCCATTGGGGAGCACTTGGGACCGATCTACCGCTTGGCCCAACACGTACAACAGCTCAACCCACAACATGCGACGGTCTTTGTTGCCCGCAACTTCGTTGCCCAAGCTGGTCAGCAGTGACAGCGCGTTTTTCTTGCCGTCGTCAGCGCTCTTTTCTGCCGAGCTGCCTGACTTGGTTTCCTCCGCGGAGGACATCGCGTCCTTCCATTTCGTTTCACGAACGTTTACGTATCGACCGTTTGCAAAAATCAGATTGCAAACCATTCCCATCAGCAATGCCGCACATGCCAGCACAACCCAAGGCTTCTTAGCACGAATCTGCCTTTGCTTGAGAATCTCGCGCGGTAGCAAACTGGTGAGTACCGGTCCCTGATTTAGCTGCTGCAAGCACAGACCATAGACCGGCCCGAAGGAAGCGATATTCTCTTTGAAGGCAGGAGCCGACAGTACGTCCGGACCAGTTAACTTCTGGAACGAATCGACGACTTCGACTTCCATGCCGAGGTTCTTTGCTAGAAATTGAGGCAAGCCCGTCAGCTTGACAGAATTACCCAGCATGACGATCGATCCAAGATCCGCTTTCTTATTCAAGCTGCGGAAAAAGCCTATCGACCTTTGAACCTCCGTGACCAAATCGTTGAACACCGGACGCATCGCCTGGAAGACCAGCTTAGGATCGTCCGCCTCTAACGCGTTTCGTTTAAGATGTTCCGCTTTGGCAAAAGTCAGTTTCAAATCTTTGGTCAACTGACGTGTAAAGTGATTACCGCCCAGCGGCATACTGCGCTGCCAAACGCGATAACCATTGGTCACAATCAAGTCAGTTGCGTCGGTTCCCATCGCCAACACCACTGTTGACTTAGGTGGCCGATCCGCGTCGTAGGGCTCGTCCTCGACCAACTCGGGCAGACGATCGTGAGTAATCGCGTTATAAACACTGAGCGGATTGAGCTGAATCAAATCAACTTCGATCTCTCGGTCCAAGAACGGTTTCAGATAACGGTAGACGGCTTCTCGCTTCATCGCGAACAAGCCGACCTCGGTATCCAAAGCAAAACCCTGCTCGATCATTCCTCCAGCCATCTGCTGGAAATCCCAAATCACATCGTTCAAATCAAAAGGTATCTGCTGTTTGGCCTCATACTTGACGATGTCCGGAATTCGCTTCACTTCTACGGGTGGCGGTTTAAAGAACTTGGCCAGACCGCTTTGGCCCGGCACGGTAATGCCTACCTTGCAGTTCTTCAGATCATTGCGGCTGAGAAAAGTTAGAATCGCCTCCTTGATCAGCGTCTCTGGTACCGCGTCCGGTTGGCTGAGTATCTTAGGATACTCGACGTAATCGAAGGCTTCCGCAAAGACCTGATCGCCGTTCATGCGACAGCGCAAAGCCTTCAAGGCGCTTTGTCCAATTTCAATGCCCCAAACCGACAATATCTTCGCCATGAATTTCTTCCCAAAGCTGCTCAGTAGGTACCTTACTGGCAAAAACTGATGTTTCAGCGAGCTTATCCCGCAATGTGTCCGGACGGTCCAACTCGGCACTCACTAGATGAGAACTCAATTTGAGCGCCTGATAATTAGAATCCCTCACCCCATTTACTTTATCGAGTCGCTCCCCCTGATGTCAAATTTTTTGACCTTTCCAACCCCAGGATTGTCCACTTTGTACCCACAGTTGCGCCACGACTCTACCATACTGGGGGTGCAGCAATCCTTTCGTCGGTTGGCAACGGGCGGTTGATGTGCATACTCTAAAGTCCCGCAGTTCAACCGCAGCCATGCTCCTATTTAATTTAACGACGAGCAGAACATTTTATTAGGGAGCCTCGAGGAATTAGGATGATCAATCTCACGATGCTACGCGAATGCACCTTTCTATTGCCGGGTTACGGACTGGATGACTTTCCCAAGTCTCTACCATCCGACCAAGCGGACAATTTGCTGAGTGGATGGATTGCGCTGTGGCATCCGGCCATGTTGGCGAAAACTCGTATTTCACCACGCTGGCAACGCGCCGATCAACCGCCTCAAGAGTTGGCAGGGCATCTGATCATGGTGCCAAGCATCAGTCGCGATCTCTTGCCCAACGACTTCCGCAAAAACGTTGCGGACGGCGGTGGGCTGGTAATCGACGCACAAGCGGGCTGGCGAACGATGCAAACCAAGATTCTCGAACTGTGCCAAGCCCCCGATGTCGCGTCCCACATCGATGGATGGTGCGAAGACTTTGCCGCGCTCGGTTATGCTTATTTGCAAATTCAGTTGCTAACTCGCCAGTTGCGCTACTCCAGTAATCTCGATCAATTTCTGTTTGACGATCAATTGGCTCAAGCCGCAGGGGCGTTGCTAGAAGAAGATCTCGAAAAAGCCGAACGCATGCTGCAATCGTGCTTTGACCAGCTCGGACAAGAACGCGACCATTACTATTCGTCTGAAGTAAATCTCATCGACACTACGCTGCTGGCCTCAACTACACTTGGCTCGGCGTTAACGATGCAGCTTGAAAGAACGGTTCCAACAACCGTGGTCGCTTCGGCCAATCTCTTGCAACAAATGGCTAACGAACAAAGCCAGAATTTTTCGACGATCCGAAATGCCTCGGCTGAAAAACGTATCGCGATCGCGGGCGGGTTGCTGAACGAACGAGCGCATGGACTGATGGCCATGGAAACGCTGATGCGCGACTTGGCGCGTGGAAAAGCTGCGTACCAAGCACTGGGGCTGGCACCTCCCTTGGTGTTTACGAGATTTTCGTATGGCATCACGCCAGAAATGGCCTTGCACTTAAAACGCAGCGGATTCAGCGCCGCGCTAGTCGTGGCATGGTCCAACGGAACTTACCCGCAAGGCAGTCAAGCCAAAATCTCGTGGGAAGCCAGCGATGGAACATTTGTCAGTGCACTCACTCCCAAAATCGTCGACGCTGCCGATATCAGCACTTATCTATCGCTCGGCTGGAAAGTCGGCGAAGCACTCGACCACCAAAACGTGCCGACACTGATATTGGCACATTGGCCCGATCGGTACTCATGCTACTTCGATCTACTCGATCGGATAGCCCGGCGCACACCTGCACTCGGACGCTGGATCAATGTGAACGAGTACTTCGAGAAAACAGATTCACCCTATCACCAAGAACGCTTGCCCGCAAATCAATTTCAAGTCGATTGGCTCAATGATCTACCCAGCAAATCGTCTGCGCGAGACTTGATCGAAGCCGTTGTGGCCTACCATCGATTGCACGTTCAATGTCGCTCGCTGGTGAATCTCGCCAACCTTTGTCGACAGATTGAGATGCTCGTGCATGCCAACGGGGCGAGCATAATTCCTGATGGCCAGGTGGAGCCCTTGCAAACTCCCGATACGGCCTGCCCGCTGGCCGATTGGTATTCTGAATTGCATCAATTATTCGAACAAGTTGACTCGCTGCTCGATTCGCCCAGTACATTGTCGCAGGTGCTTACGTCGATCGAAGAGAATTGTTCGGATATCGGTCAGCAATTGATGTCAAAATTGGCTTGCGCGATTGGTTATCAGCCCAGCGCCGCCACGCGCCAGCCCTCCCACCATACGCTCGTTTTCAATCCGCACAGCAACCCACTGCGAACTCCTTTTAGGACTGAAAAGGACAGCATGCCCATTACCGATGCACGCTGGTGTTATGCTACGGGACGGGTTGGAGACCATCGAACGAGCATGATTGACGTGCCACCTTTCGGCGTGCTGTGTGCGAAATTCGAACCACGAACCGAAAATGCCAACCGCAAAGAGAAACCGCTCGCACAGGTCAATGGTTTGCTGTACAACGATTTCCTCGAAGCTCAAATCGATCCCAAATGTGGGCACCTGCGCAGTCTACATGTGCCTGGCAAGCGAGGAAATCGACTCAGTATCCAAATCGCGAGGCGAGAAACGCATGGAGGTACTTCCGGCGCCCAGTATTCCGAGGTGCGTCACAGCGAAACCAAGATGCTCGGCAGCTCAAATTTGTTTGGACTGATACGGGCCACAGGTGAACTGTGGTTCGATTCGCAGAAAACAGCGAAATTCGAAATCGACTATCAAGTGCTGCGCGGTTCACGTGTACTTGCCATGACCATTCGTCTGGACGCGCTTGCGAAACTGGGGGCTGATCCATGGAAGTCTGCGTACGTTTTGCGTACTGCGTGGCCCAACGAGTCGGCGATAATTACCAGCTTCGTTGGCGGTGAAAAACAAACTTGGTCGCGAGGACAAACCGTCTCGCCATTGCTAGTTGAAATCGACGAAGCCGACTACCGTACTCAACTATTTACAGGTGGATTGGCTTTCCATCGACGAGTCGACATGCGTTTTATGGAGACGCTATTGGCCGTCTCAGGCACGACCGAAATTCAGCGGCGACTGGGCGTGGGGGTTGAGCTGCCCTATCCGCTGCATGCTGCTGAACAGTTCCTCGACAGGCAATACGCGATCGATGTCGAACCACCGTCGCGAAAAATGTCCGAAAGTCAATGGTTCATGCATGTCGACGCCAAGTACGTGCGCATGCAACTAGCCTCACCGCTGGTCGATTCCAATCGGCGAGACATAGGATTGCGTATTCACTTGACGGAGACACAGGGCAAAAGCGCCAACACGATCGTTCGCCTTCCACGCGAAGTCTCCACAGCCCATCGCGTCGATTACCTCGGACAGGAGTTGGGTAAAGTCACCGCTGAATCCGACTCAATTACCATTGTCCTGCGTCCTCACGAAATGACATTCGTAGATGTCTATTGGAAATAAGCACCTGAGCAAAAGTTTCTTGGCTTAATTTACGATAGGGGTAGGGAAGCCACATTGAGTTGCGGCTCCCCTCCCTCCGAACCGTACGGGCGGATTTCCCGCATACGGCTCTCCAGTCGATAGCTAAGCTTTTGGCTGCCTTTGGAAGGATTGACATTCTCGAGCATGGGTGTCCACTAAGCTCAGCAACCCCTGCTCCGCGAAGAAGCTATTAGGATAGCGTTGATGATCTTGGCCTCGGCCACGCCCTTTGCGACCGGCGCGTTTACGTAGAATGCTACGCAATCGTCCACGAATATAACTATCCAGTTCAGGGAACGTGGTTCGCCAACTGTGCTTGAAATATTCGTACCAGCCTTGTAGCGTGGTGTTGAGATCTACAATGATCTTCGAAAGGCTGTCGCCATGCGTTCGATGGGTCTTATGTCGGATCGTGTCCTTGAGTTTCATCAGGCTTTTCTTGCGAGGAAATCGCCAGTGCTTGATGAATCTGTAACCAAGGAATTCGAAACCGTCCACTTCGACGTCGACTATCTTCGTCTTGGTCGGGTGCAGCGTGAGTCTCTCGTTCACAGGTCCACGCCGCTACCTTGGCCAAGGCCGATTGGGCGTCAGCGAGAGACTTGCATTGAATCACCAGGTCATCCGCATATCGAGTCATCTCGAATCCGCAGGACACCATCAGATGGTCGAGCTCATTGAGATACAGGTTACTCAGTAACGGACTGAAAACTGCACCTTGTGGCGCGCCACTTTCTGGTTCCCAGTGGTTTTGTCCATCAAGAATCTCTGCCTTTAGAAACTTCTCGACCAATTCAATCACGCGATTTTAGATAACTGAGAGTTTAGCAGATGCGGACCCAGCCGAACACATGAATCTAAAAACCTGCGGCGACGTACAAACACTAGCTGCAACCGTGGCTCATCTGAACTGTTGATTGAATATCTGGCTAGGCTGACAAGTTA
Source organism: Planctomycetaceae bacterium (assembly GCA_005798335.1). GTDB lineage: Bacteria > Planctomycetota > Planctomycetia > Pirellulales > Pirellulaceae > Aureliella. The sequence continues at coordinate 18,831 of SYJV01000181.1, forward strand.
CTTTTTTCTCGGCAAATTCTAAACGATTACTCGGTAGAAATCGCTAATCGGTCGACGATTCGAGGTGGACCAAGACGAGCGCTAAATCGGCTGGCGTAATGCCGCTGATACGACCTGCTTGATCGAGGTTGACGGGTTTAATGCGCGAGAGTTTTTGTTTGGCTTCGATCCGCAAACCGACAATTCGTTCGTAATCGAACGTAGTCGGTATCCGCTTCTGTGCGTGTCGACGTTGGCGCGTGATCTGCACTGCTTGGCGAGCGACATAGCCCGAATATTTGACGTCGCGCTGGACTTGTTCTGCGATTTCGGGTTCAAACTTACGCAACGGAGGAATTCGCTCGCACATTTCATCCCAGTTCACTTCGCTGCGGCATAGATATTTGGTTCCGCTCACCTGTTCGATTCGGTTGTCCTCAAGCAACTCGATAGCTTCAGCGATTTTTGCCTCTTTGTGTTTCAACCTGTCGTAGCGCGCGGTCGGTACTAAACCAATTTGGTATCCCACTTCAGTTAATCTGCGGTCCGCGTTGTCATGTCGCAACAACAAGCGATATTCCGCTCGGCTGGTAAACATGCGATACGGTTCGTCGACGCCGCGCGTCACGAGGTCGTCCAGCAATACTCCCATGTAGGCGCAGTCGCGGCTGAGTATCAAGGGTTCTTGTCCGCCGACGAAAAGCGCTGCATTGGCACCGGCGATTAACCCTTGGCTGGCCGCTTCTTCATAGCCCGTAGTGCCATTGATTTGACCGGCAAGAAACAGTCCTGTGACAGCTTTGGTTTGCAGCGACGGCAGCAGTTGATCTGGCGGGCAATAATCATACTCAACCGCATAACCGTAGCGCATTATCTGTGCGTGCTCGAGCCCGGGAATGTAGCGCATCATTTGATCTTGCACATCGCGCGGCAAACTGGTGGAGATACCGTTGACGTAGACTTCCTGAGTTGCGCGTCCTTCAGGCTCAAGGAACAATTGATGCTGTGGTTTCTCGGCGAATCGCACTACTTTGTCCTCGATCGACGGGCAATATCGCGGTCCGCGCGAGAGAATTTGCCCGGTATACATCGGCGCACGATCTAGGTTTGCGCGAATCAAATCGTGAACTTGGTTGTTTGTATACGTAATATGACACGGAATCTGCGGTTGTTCTAATCGATCCGTCAGAAATGAAAATGGTTGTGGTCGGTCGTCACCTGGTTGCACTTCGGTTGCAGCGTAGTCGATGGACTTGCCATTCAAACGAGGAGGAGTTCCTGTCTTGAATCGGTCAAGTCGCAAGCCAAGTCGCTCGAGGCTGCCGCTAAGTCCGGCGGACGTCCCTTCGCCAGCACGTCCACCAGGCGTTTTCGCTTCGCCGGTATGCATGATGGCTTGAAGAAAAGTTCCGGTGGTAAGCACTACAGACGGCGCTAAGTACTGGGCAGACCCGCGGACTTGAACACCGACGATTCTCTGGCCTCCGTCAGGCAATCGTTCGATCAGCAAATCGTCAGCCAATTCCTGACGCAATTCGATGTTCGGATATTCTTCGACAACTCGCTTAATCAAGAATTGGTAGGCTTTCTTGTCCGCCTGCGCTCGGGGACTGTGCATGGCAGGGCCTTTACGAAGATTCAGTAGGCGAAACTGAATCGCGGTCGCATCGATCGCTTGCCCCATCAGTCCACCCAGGGCGTCAATCTCGCGCACAAGTTGTCCTTTGGCTACGCCGCCGATCGCCGGATTGCAACTCATTTGGCCGACGGTATCCAAATTCGTTGTTAGTAGAGCGACTTTTGCTCCGATGCGTGCCGCAGCCGCAGCCGCTTCTGTTCCAGCATGGCCAGCCCCGATTACCACAACATCGAATCGATACTGAATGGATTGCATTGAAGAACTGTGCACTAGGCGATTTGGTGAATATGGCGGTTAACGGTTCGCTCGAGCAATCTAACAACGAGATAAATGCTGGCAATTTGCGGCGAAAAAGTAGCGGGCACATTCCACGTACCGTAGTCTGCAGCAGAAGGCGGTTTTCTGCGGCGGACCACAAGGGACGGCACGTGGAATGTACACGCCACTCCCCAATCATGAAATCATAGCAAAGCCCAGCCGCATCCCAAGGGTGTTTTCGTTACAAGCGGTACAATTGCTAATTCTATTACCATTGCTCAGCCGATGAAATTGACGATGCTCGAATTTCAGAGTTCGCATTCGTACATTTCCGCGACACATTTATGTTTTTGAGTTGAGTAATGGCAAAACGAAATCAGAAGGTGATCGTGGCTCTTGCCACCGCAGCTTTGTCGTTTAGCCCTTGCGCAGGAATCCAAGCTCAAAACGAGTCCGGCTCCTTTACAGCCCCTGAGCCAGTAGCAAGTTCTGCTGATCCGGCACCAAATGGCTGGCTGTTTCTGCCTTACGCTCAATTCAAGATCCCGTTCAATGTCGAACCCGGGGGAGTTGCGCCGGCACAAGTTCAATTGTTTGTGTCGACTGACCAAGGGGCTTCGTGGCAACCCCACAGCAAACTGTCGAGTGACAAGCGATGCTTTGAATTTCGCGCGGCCAGCGAAGGTGCCTATTTGTTTGGCGTACAAACGAAGGACATTTCTGGAAATGCGTTTGTCAATAGCCAGCCTCCCATGCGGGTCATCGTTGATACAACTAAACCTCAGGCGACGATTCAAGCAGACTTGGACTCCTCTGGCAGGTTAATCGCAATTTTCGAAATTAACGATCTATACCTCGACTTGCAAACCGTTCGCCTGCAATACCGCATCGATGCCGAATCCAATTGGACCGATACCGTCGTTGCCGATCTGAATCGCAGCGGCGACGTGTATCGCGGACATGCAATAATTACGCCAGCTCGATGCCGCGAAGTTTGGCTGAGACTGATTTCTTCCGATTGGGCTCAGAACAAGGGTGAAGCACTCTTCAATTATAAGATGCCCAGGACCGCGGCCGTCCCCACGGGTTTAATGGTCAGCCAACGCGACAGTCTCTCTGGTGCAAAAAGTCCGGTTGGATCAACAGCGAATCAATCGTCATCCTCGGTCGTTGCCACACCAGGTGGCATGGTATGGAACAACAGTGCAATTCCTTCCTTGACGCTAAATTCTGACGCCGCTTCGGCTACTTCGGGCAACGCAAACACAGGCGCAATTGGTTCAACATCCGGCATCACATCTGGTAAATCCGATGATATGCAAGCAGAGGTCAAGCCCGTGCGACAAGATCTGAGGGATTGGGTCGACTCCCATCAAAAAGGTTCGTTAAGCCGAAACGCGACCACCAATCCACAACTGCCAAGCGGCTCGATGATTTCGATCGGCAATTCGAACGTTAACACTCAATCCACCGGAACTAGCCGTTCGCCGGCAGAGCAAGTGTCTGGAGGGAAATATCCGGTGCAGCCAATTGGCAAAGCAGAAGAATTACCACGCCCTCGCTCGACGGATACGCCAGACGCCGTTTTCGGAAATGGTTTATCGATCGGTGATGCTAATCCACAGAGCGACATCTCATCAGCAAAGAATGTTATCGCCGAGAAACTCTCGACCGAAGCGGCAGAGGTACGTCGCGCGCCGACACCCTTGAACCAAGCGTACCATAGCCGATCAAGGGCGTTCAGTCTCGATTATTCGGTTGAGTCGCTGAAGGGTTCTCAAGTCGCGGAGATTGAACTTTGGGGTACCGAGGACGGTGGCCGAACATGGGTGCAGTGGGGCAAAGATCCGGATCGAGAGAGCCCGTTTGACATTCAAGTCGCCGATGATGGCTTATTCGGATTTCGGATGGTTGTCGTTGGCAACAATGGCCTGGTGAGCAATCGGCCCAAAAATGGCGACGACGCGGACATGTGGATCAACGTCGACTCTATATCACCTGTCGTAAAGATTACGCGGGCGGTTTACGGTGAAGGACACCAAGTCGGTATGTTAGTGATCGATTACAAGTGCGAAGACAACAATTTGCACGACCAACCCATTTCCCTGTCGTACAGCGATCATCAGGATGGACCTTGGACAACGATCGCCAGCAACTTGCGCAACACGGGAGTCTACCTGTGGAAAGCTGGACCCAATCTACCAAGTAAAGTATATTTGCGCGTCGAAGCTGTAGACCGTGGCGGCAATGCTGGGGCGCATCGCTTGGACATTCCAATTGCCGTCGAGGGACTTGTACCTCGCGGTCGCATCCAAGGATTTCGACCACTCGATTCCAAGTAAAGACCCGAGTCTCCAAGTAAAGACCCGAGTCATTGTGCTGCTCGCACTTATCACGAACAGATCTTAATAATCCAGCGCGGCGCCGCCGTCGGCCTCAATGCCTTGCCCGGTAATGAAACTGGCGTCGTCACTTGCCAAGAACAAACAGACTCGACCAATTTCGGCTGGATCGGCCATTCGGCCCAGTGGCTGAAGTGCTGCAATTCGTTTCAGGGCCGACTCGGGATCGGCCAGCGTCCCAGCCCACGCTCGCATCAGCGGAGTATCAACGTTGCTCGGTAGCACAGCATTGACACGAATGCCGTCGGCGGCCACTTCCAGCGCGAGCGCCTTGGTAAAACTTAGTTGTGCTCCTTTGGTGGCGGCATAAGCGGCCGAGTTCTTCTGGCCTAGTACAGCGGTCATCGAGCTGATATTGACGATCGACCCGCGCGTTGTTCGCAGATGCTGCAAAGCGATTCTTGAGGCAACGTAGGTACTGAAAAAATTGATATCAAACGCACGACGCACTTCATCCATGCTCATCTGTTCAATGGGAGTGTCGGGAGGATGGATTCCGGCGTTGTTAATCAGGCAATCCAGTCGTCCGAAAACTGCCACACAGTGCTCGATTCCCTTTTCCAGTGCAACGGAGTCGGCGACATCGCAGGCATGCAAGATTGCGCTAGCCGATCGGCGTGAATTCAATTCAGCGGCCAGCCCAATCGCTCGCTGTTCATCGCGATCGACAATTGAGACTCGGGCTCCCTCGGCATGAAACACCTCGACGCAGCCGCGTCCAATTCCGGCAGCACCACCAGTGACTAACACAACTTTGTTATTGAATCGCATACGAAAGATTTGATCGATGTCGTTTTGTGGATGCCAGCTTATTCACGCCCCATAACTACCAAGCACATGTCGTCAGCTTGCATCGTCCCTTTGATGAATTCGCGGACCTCCTTGACCATTGCGGAACCGATGACTTCGACGTTGGATTCAGTGCCATGCAACAGTTCGCGTAGTTTTTCAATTCCAAACATAGCACCTGCAGCGTTGGGAGCTTCGTTAATACCGTCGGTGTACAATACCAATCGTTCGCCAGGCGAAAGCGAAATGGTAGCTTGCTCAAATTCGAATTCATCCGTAATGCCGACTGGTAGTCCTGTCTGCTCCTCGCCTGGCTCCTCAATGACGTCGTGGGATCGCTTCCACAGCGGTGCCATGTGCCCTGCGTTGACGATCACGATATGGCCGGTGGCAGGTTCTAAGACCAAGCAAAGGAACGTAATAAACTTCTGTACGCCCAGTGCGTGAATTCGCAGGTTCAGCGAATTGATCGCAGCCGAAGGTAAGGCGTGCGTGGCCAAAGCAAAGCGAGTTTCCGCAGATAATTTGGCCATCAACATCGCAGCCGAAACACCATGGCCGACTACGTCGGCAACGATAATCGCGACTCGTCCATCGGGCAGATCGATGTAGTCGAAGTAATCACCACCGACTTGGTCTGCCGGTTGATAGTAATGGTAAAAGGTGTAACCGGTTAATTGGGGCGCTTGGCTAGGAATGAACGCTAACTGAACTCGCTTGGCAAGTTCCAGGTCTTTTTCCACAAGTTTCTGATAGACTAGTTTCTCGTGGAGTTGAGCGTTTTCAATGGCCACGCCCGCCTGCATAGCAACGGCCGCAAGAATTTCCAGGTCGCTGGGTTCGAATCGCCGACGCTGGTTCAGCGTGTCGAGCTGAATGGCACCAATGGCGTTATCGTCGCTGCCCAGCAACGGTGCAACGATCATCGATCGAATGCGAAAGTCGGAGACGCTTTGCGCCATCTCAAATCGTTCGTCTGCCGAAGCGTCGAGCGTGATCAGCGCTTGTTTCGATTCCATAACTTCGCGCATGATCGTACGACTGATGCGGAAATTCTCTTGCAGGTCCTGCTGGCGCGTGCGCACGGAAATCGGTACCAGTTTGTCGTCTTCCTTGAGCACGATGAAAGCGCGATCCGCTTGCACAAATATCTTGAAGAGGGAATCGAGAACTTTTGGCAGTACTTCATTCAGTACCACAGCTCTACCCAGGCTATGGATAATTTCCAAAACTGCTTGCAAACGCACTTCGGCGGTCGTCGTCAATTGCGACCCATGTCCGCTGGGGCGAATATCAAATCGACTGGTGACGCTCTTAGACGCCGAATCATCGCCGTCGTCGATCATGGTCACGCCGAAAGTTGACGATCCATCTCGGACCACGGACGAATCGTACAATTGCTGAACTTGATCGAGATGAAAAGAAAATTCTAGATCGCACATGCGGATCAAGTCGCCGTCCTGCAAGACAGTGGATTCGGCGATTGAGCGCCCGTTCAGAAATGTACCGTTGCGGCTTTTCAAATCCTCCAGGCGAAATTCGTGGCCAGTGCGAACGATTCGCGCGTGTTGCCGACTAACGGCCCCAACTTCCAGCACCAAGTCGCATTCGGGATGCCTGCCAAAGATCATCGTATCTTTGTGCAATTCGTGCCGCTGGTCGCGTTTGGCACCATTTAATGAAGTGAGAAATGCCATGTTATGAGTCCTGAGTGAATCGTTTGCCCACCAGAGTTTACTTGACGCTGAGAGCTTCCTTCAACATGGCTTCGAGTACTTGGGACGGACGTTTTTCATACGGATCGAACGGAATTTTCTGAGCATCGGCCAGTTGTTGGCCGCGTTTCGAGAATTCTCGCACATGCTCGCCAGTCAAAGGATCTACAACTTCAATTCCTGTGCGATCCGCAGTTCGCTGAATGCACTTATCCAGTGCAAACTCCATATCATTGCGACTGAGTTTTCGCTGGGCAGTCATGCGCAACAAGCGTTGAGCAGTACGCTGCGCGGCTTCGAGCTCGGTATCCGTTAATCCCACATCTTTGCCTTGTCGCAGAATTTCCTCGACGGCCCCCCATAGCAAGGCCGGGTTATCTTCCAAGCAATTCTTCAATCGCGAGAGCTGAATCGTGGTCAACTGCCGCGATCGCACCAGCGTCGTCATATCTTCCAGTTGCCTCACGATGCTGGCCTTGTCTTCGGGCGACAGCGAACTTGCTTGCACCCACGGGATTAGTTGTACTTGGATGCCACGCTCCGCCATCGCGGGCTGATCGCTGAACATGAACCAACTGCCAAACGCGCAAACTATGCAAACCACGGCTAGGGCCAAAATCACGACCACCAAACAAGCTGGTCCCAGTGACGGTTCGGGGGGAAGTTCTGACTTACCACTTTCAGGCTCGCGCGACATGTTGGCTCATTCTGATCGAATCGGCCCGAATCAAATACTCAAGCAGCTTAGGAACCGACAATTTGTAGATCTCTGTAAAACCAACTTGAACGGTCAGCAGCTCGCGGTTAATTGCACACTCGAAACAAAATTTACAGATCGCGATATTCGATCGAAAGGACTTGGAAATTAATTTTGCCCTTCGGTACGGGCACTTCGACCTTTTCGCCAACTTTCTTACCCATTAGCGCCATTCCGAACGGGCTGGTTGAAAGAATTTTTCCAGCGTCATAATCCTCGTCGCCAGCACCAACCAGCGTAAACTCCTCTTCGTCATCGAGGTCAATGTCCAGCACCTTGACAGTTGCACCGAAGGCAACTTCGTCCTTGGGAAGCGAGGCGATATCAATGATGTGTGCGTTCGCTAGTTTATTTTTCAACGCATTAATTTTGGCTTGTACCAGACCTTGGTTCTCACGCTGTGCGTGGTATTCGGCATTCTCTTTCAAATCACCTTCGGCGCGCGCGTCCGCAATTTTCTGGGCAATGTTCGGCATCTCCTCATTTTCCAGCCGATCCACTTCCGCTCGAATGCGGTTGTAGCCATCGCGTGTCATTGGAACTAGACCAGACATTCCTTGATCCCCTAAACCTCGAACTTGCGATCGCAAAAAAAGACGACCTCAATTCTAGGTGAAGAAAAGAGGTCGCCGCAATGTTCCTATTTCAATAAGTCATATGTTGGGGGATCACCGGCAAATGTCAAGCACCACACACTTGTAAATGCGGCCCAACCCCGTAAGAATATCGAAGCATATTGATCAACGATTTTTGTCGCAGGAATCGCATACGAGGACGGAAAAATTATGGTGCGCACGGCCAGTACAATGTTGCCAATTGGGACAGCAGCACCGGATTTTTCACTTCCTAACATCGACCGCAACGTAGTTCGCCGCGACGATTTTCGAGGCAAGCGAGGGTTGTTGGTAATTTTCATGTGCAATCATTGCCCATTCGTCAAACACGTGGCCCAAGAACTTGCAAAAATTGCTGATTCATGCCAAAGCAACGACGTAGCGGTTGTGGGAATCAGCAGCAACGATATCGCTTCGCATCCGGAAGATTCCCCTGAAAAGATGAAACAAGAAGCCGAGATACAAGGTTACCGATTTCCCTACCTTTACGATCAGACTCAATCCGTCGCACAAGCTTATCGCGCCGCTTGTACTCCCGACTTCTTTCTTTTCGACGCGGATCTTTGCCTAATTTACCGCGGCCAGATGGACGACACTCGCCCAAAGCAAGGCGCTGCCGCAACTGGCAAGGATCTTCGCGCGGCCATTAGTGCACTTCTTGCCGGCACCGATCCTCCGTTTCCACAGAAACCCAGCATGGGCTGCAATATCAAATGGAGCCTGGGCAACGAACCCGAGTACTTTAACCCCGCTGGAGTATAAGGCATCAAGCAACGAGAAGGTGCGCGAAACTTGACATTGATCGTGATGGTGACATGCATGGTCAGCGATTCGCTGACCCAGCCACGTTTCTCTGGAGCATAGTTGGCTTTTCTCGACCGAGCACTGTGTCTACAATGAGTGGGTTGCCCTCCCCCACGAAATCCCGCCCTATTGTGCTGCAATCGCTGATTGAACCAACCGCTACTGGATTGAAATGCTGGTTCGAGAGATACTGTTCAATTCTCACCTCCACGTTGCCTGACGTTTGGAATCAAGAACGAGGTTAAATGATGATGCTTCGCAAGGATAAAACTGTATCTAGCTGGTTGCCGGCAGTCTGGCCCAAGTTAGGTCCAATGGTGCTGCTCGCCGGATGGCTGGTAATTCAGCCACATGCTGACCGCGTAATTGCAGGCGACTGGCCACATTGGCGGGGTCCGGAGTTCAACGGTATTTCTCGAGAAAAAAATCTGCCGGACAAATGGTCTCCCACTGGCGAGAATCTTGTATGGTCCAAGCCCGAGTATGCTTCGCGCTGCACACCGATCGTGATGAACGGAAAAGTTTACTTAGTTTGCCGAGCATTTCCTGAATCGACCAAAGAAGGTGAACGAACGGTTTGCCTCAATGCGGACACCGGTGATTTGATTTGGGAGAGCGTACACAATATTTTCCTGTCCGACGCACCTGCCGAACGAATTGGCTGGTCCAGCGTTGTTGGAGACCCATCAACTGGCAATGTCTATGTGCTGGGACTCGGCTGCCAATTTCAATGTTTGAATGGTCAAACTGGCGCAATCATCTGGGAACATTCCATGAGCGAAGAATATGGGATGCTCAGTACCTACGGTGGTCGCACGAATTTTCCTGTCCTCTTCGAAGACTTGGTAATCATCAGCGGCGTGATGACGCAATACGGCGACAATGCGGTTCCCGCGCATCGATTCGTGGCGTTCGACAAACGCACCGGTGCGGCAGTTTGGTTCATCAGCACCAAACCACGACCAGAAGATACTACTTTCAGTACGCCAGTCTTTACAACTTTCAACGGCCAAGCGGCCATGGTTTTTGGAGCAGGCGATGGCGCTGTCTATGCGATTCAGCCACGGACTGGGAAAATCATTTGGAAATATGAAGCATCGGGTCGCGGAATCAACACGCCACCCATCGTTGTCGACAACATTGTCTACTGTGGACATGGCGAGCTAAATAAGAGCGACACCAATGTACTTGGCGCGATATTTGCCCTTGATGGTCGAGCAACCGGCGATATCCCTGAAGATAAATTGCTATGGAAGATTCCCAAGAAGACCATTGGACGCAGTGCTCCACTGATGGTCGACGGACGCCTGTACATGGTAGAAGATGGCGCTGCCGTTATTGTTATCGACCCCAAGTCGGGACAAGTAATAACTGAAAAGAAGATCGGCCGCATCATGCATAGTTCACTCGTATGCGGTGACGGCAAAATATACGCAGCCGAATACAATGGGAACTATTTGGTGCTAAAGCCCTCAGAGAAAGGCTTGGAAGAAGTCGCCCGCGTGAGACTTCGGGAAGAAGAACTAATTGCCTCGCCAGTAATTTCCGGCGGGCGAATCTTTCTTGCAACCAGCAAGTCACTCTATTGCATCGGCAACAAAGGTGCGACGGCCCAGTCCGATCCCATTCCTGAACCGCCTAAGGAATCACCAGTCACCGAAGATTCCGCCGTAGCTCATATTCAGATCGCGCCTGTCGAGGCAATGTTGGCCCCAGGCCAACGAACGCCCTATCAAGTGCGTGCTTACAACAAGAATGGGCGATACTTGAAACTAGCTGATGCACAATTCACGGTCGACGGAGGCGGATCGATCGACGCCACGGGCAATTACACAGCGGCTGCGGACGCTGCCCATACCGTTGTTTCGATCACCGCCAAGGTCGGTGAACTGTCCAGTGTCGCGCGAGTGCGTGTTATCCCGCCGCTTCCCTGGAAATTTACCTTTGATGACAAGAAAGTCCCTGGAACATGGATTGGTGCCGCCTATCGTCACCAACCCAAGGAAATCGAAGGACAATCGGCATTGGTGAAAATCAGCACGATTCCCAGAGGGGCACGCAGTCAATTATGGATGGGCTGGACAACCCTGCACGATTACACGGTTCAGGCCGATGTAAATTCGGCGACTCAGAACAACCAGCGCGCCGATATGGGCCTGATTAATCAACGATATACTTTGGACATGATGGCCAAAGATCAATTGCAGATTCGATCCTGGACTCCTCGTCTAGAATTGCGATTTGCTAAGACCATTCCATTTCAGTGGCAGGCTGGCCAATGGTACACTTTGAAATTCCAAAGCGAAACCAAAGATGGACAGGTAACTCTGCGCGGTAAAGCTTGGAAACGTGGCGAAAAAGAACCAGACACTTGGACCATTGAAGCGACCGATGCAACGCCCAACCTACACGGCAGCCCCGGTTTATTCGGGAACGCCCAATATGCGGAATTCTACCTCGATAACGTTGAAGTTTACCCCAACAAATAAAAGGGCATAGACCAATGCGAATGCTGTTTTCACTAGCGATGTTGTTGGTTGTCGCGATTTGTCATGGTTCCGGCGCCAACGCGCAATCCAATTACAACGCAACCGCGGAGGCGTTGAAGCTGATATCAGAATTGAAGGTTGCCAAGGGCGATTGGCCACAGTGGGCCGGATCGTCATTGCGCAATAATGTGCCGGATACCAAGAACCTTCCGACTGCTTGGGACGTTACAACGGGAAAAAATGTGCGTTGGTCGATGCCACTCGGCTCGGAAACGTATGGCAATCCCGTCATCGCCAATGGCCGCGTCTACGTCGGCACCAATAATGGTGCTGGATATGTCAAACGCTATCCCAGCAATATCGACCTGGGCGTTCTGGTATCGTTCGATGAAAAGACTGGCAAGTTTATGTGGCAACATTCCAGTGAAAAACTACCCACCGGACGCGTTCACGACTGGCCCAATCAAGGCATTTGCTGCTCGCCTTTAGTCGATGGCGATCGGCTGTGGTACGTGACCAGCCGCGGTGAAGTTGTGTGCTTGGACACAGAAGGATTTCACGATGGTGAAAATGATGGTCCGTTCAAGACCGAAGCCAATGAGAGTAAGGACGAAGCGGATGTGATCTGGAACGTGAATATGATGAAGCAGCTCGGTGTATCTCAGCACAACATGTGCAGTTGCTCGGTTACGTGCGCTGGCAATATGCTGTTTGTCAACACGGCCAATGGTGTCGATGAAGGGCATATCAATCTTCCGGCATCCAACGCACCCAGCTTTATCTGCGTCGATCGTGTTTCCGGTTCAGTACTGTGGACTGACAATTCACCGGGCGAAAATGTACTCCACGGACAGTGGTCGTCACCAGCGTATGCTGTACTTGGAGGTGAGGCTCAGGTTTTGTTTGCCGGCGGAGACGGATGGCTGTATAGCTTTGCGGCGGCAGGCGAAAAAGGCAAGAGCAAGTTGCTGTGGAAATTTGACTGCAATCCCAAAGATTCGCTATACGCCCTTGGTGGCGCAGCAACGCGAAACCATTTGATTGGAACTCCAGTCATTTACGACGGGTTGGTGTTCATCGGTGTTGGCGAAGATCCGGAACACGGTGAAGGAGGCGGTCACCTGTGGGCCATCGATCCTACCAAGCGCGGTGATGTCAGTCCAACGATCGTTTACAATTCCAAGGAGCCTAATGTTCCCATCAAGCATAAACGGCTCCAGGCGCTCGTCGCCAAAGACGGCGATCTTCAGCGCGACAATCCCAATTCGGCAGCGGTTTGGCATTATGTAGGCAACAATCCTGAAGATTTCGAAACGACGATGCACCGAACTTGCGGCACGGTAGCCATCAAGAATGGATTGCTGTTCGTGGCAGATTTCAGCGGCGTCTTCCACTGCTTGGACGTAAAAACTGGCAAAGCCCATTGGACTTACGATATGTTCGCCGCGTCCTGGGCCTCGCCCTTGATCGTCGAGGATCGAGTTTACATCAGCGATGAAGATGGCGACATTGCGATTTTCGAAGTCTCCAAGGAAATTAATAAGATCGCCGAGCTGAACATGGACAGTGCGGTTTACACCACTCCCGTCGCCGCCAATGAAACGTTGTTTATCGCAAATCGTAACCGTGTTTTTGCGATTCAAAATGGTGCGCAGAGCGAACCAGGCGAAGTGCCGCGACAATAGCCTAACAAGTTCTAGACTCTAGTACTTTATTAAAGCCGATGCACCAGCGTCGGCTTTTTTCTTGCGCTGATAGTGACACGATATCTGTGATGACACCCACCTGACAAATGAAGTAAAGTCACATTTGCGAATCCGCCGGCTACAATTGGAGTTTCAGCTAGGGGTCGCGCGTTCAAAATGCAAAATTGGCGGGGGCTGCGTTTGGCGTAACGCATGAGTTCAAGTCCCGCCAATTTTGAATTTTGAACGCGCGACCCCAACGCTAGACGTCAACGCCTTTTTTCCGGCAATGTCAAAATCTTAGATCCCTGGCGGAAAATAATCGATGAGAATCAGCTCCATTCCGCAGCTTTATCGCAACGTCCGCCGCTGGCAGGAAATCATCGTGATCCTGCGGCGATATGGTTTGGCCGATTGGCTGAGCCAACTTCGCGTCGATTTCATTCGCGATTGGATCAAGGACGAACAAGGAGTGCCGCTGGCCAGTTACTCGCGGGAAACACGCGTGCGCATGGCACTAACGGACTTGGGCCCGACGTTTATTAAGCTGGGACAAGTACTCAGCCTCCGTCCAGATTTGATCGGTCCTCAACTGGCCAGCGAATTGACAAAACTGCAATCGGATGTACCGGCCGACGGCCCCGAAATAGTTCGCGCTTTGGTCGAAAAGGAATTGGGACTGCCGATCGAACAGTTGTTCGCAAAATTCGACGACAAAGCTGTTGCCTCCGCCTCGATTGGCCAGGTTCACGTGGCGCAATTGCACGATGGAACCGATGTCGTGGTCAAAGTGCAGCATGCGGACATTCAATCGAAAGTGCGCGAAGACTTGGAAGTCATGGCAGGGCTGGCGGCACTGGCCGACCGATTGCCGGAATTGGCTGTCTGGAAACCGAAGGTGCTGGTCGAGCAATTGTCGAAGTCCTTGCGCCGCGAGCTAAACTTTACGCGCGAACAGCAAAACCTGCAATTGTTCGCCCGGGAACTGGGTAAGTTCGAGACGATTAGAATTCCTAAGTCGTTTCCCAGGTTGAGCACTTCGCGCGTGCTGACGATGGAGTTCATTCGAGGCGTCGCGGTCAACAGCATATCCACAGACCAATCCGTCGACAACGATCGCCGTCAGCGATTGGCCAAATTAGCCGCTGAAGTTTACGTCGAGATGATTTTTATGCTCGGCGTTTACCACGCTGATCCGCACCCCGGAAATGTGCTGGTCATCGACGGCGATCGGCTGGGATTGCTGGATTTTGGCATGTGCGGTCGTATCGACGATCGATTGCGCGAGACGATCGAAGAGATGCTGCTGGCCGTGGTGTCTCGCGATGCTTCACTGCTGACCTCGCTGATCAAACGCGTGGGCCGCATGCCTCCTCGATTGGATGAAAGCAATTTGTCGATCGACGTCGCCGACTTGATCGCCACTTACGGCTCGCAGCCACTGGAGTCCTTCGACTTGGCCGGTGCGCTCAACGACGTAACCGACATCTTGCATCGCCATCAGATCTCGTTGCCTCCGCAGACGTCTCTTTTGATCAAGACTCTGATCACGCTGGAAGGCACGCTGCATCAACTGGCGCCCCACTTCAGTTTGATCGAAGTCATGCAGCCATTCTTTCGCCGCATGTGGATGCGACGCTTGTCCCCCACTCGACAAGCCAAGCGGCTGCGCAGACTGTATGTGGAGTTAGAGAATTTGGTCGAGACGCTGCCCGGACAAGTGAGTAATCTGATGCAGATCGTCCAAGAAGGGCGATTGGACGTCCATCTATCGCACCGCGGACTCAGTCCATCAGTAAATCGATTGGTGCTCGGCCTGTTAACCAGTTCGCTCTTTCTAGGTTCGTCGGTGCTGTTGGCGTTCGAGGTTCCGCCACTGTTGTTTCTAGAAACGAATTGGTTCATGGGTCTCCAGCGAATGAGCTTGTTCGGGCTGCTCGGCTACGTCTTCAGCATGCTCGCCGGTATGCGTCTAATGCGTGCTATCAATCGCTCAGGTCACCTCGATCAAACCGAAAGCGATTGAACGGTAGTTACCACATCGATTAGCGATGGATACGCAAGGATTGACCAAGGTTGAAAAGTCCCGTAGGGACATAATGTCGGTAGAACGATATCGAACAATTTCAGCCAACCGTCCCGTAGGGACACAATGTCGGTAGAACGATAGCGAACGATTTCAGCCAACCGTCCCGTAGGGACACAATGTCGGTAGAACGATAGCGAACAATTTCAGCCAACCGTCCCGTAGGGACACAATGTCGGTAGAACGATAGCGAACAATTTCAGCCAACCGTCCCGTAGGGACATAATGTCGGTAGAAC
>SYJV01000182.1 GCA_005798335.1 Planctomycetaceae bacterium
AACCACGCACCAGTCAATCCAGGCTCTCACTCGCTTGCGCTTCGGGCTTGTATTGGTAAATTCCCATCTGCCGCTCGCCCAAGTGGCATGAAACCGTGACGAGACAACTTCCGCATGTAAAAAGGTGGGAAGCTGCGCCGCCCCCAAGTACCCGGTAGTTTGTAGCGAATTATCAGCCCTTTCGCTTATGAAAAGTTAACAGTGTCATCTAATTTGCAATGAATCTTCGCACCGCCGGTTGCAATGATAGACTACGCTGGTTAGCCTACGTTATCATTGTTGCGAACTGGTGGCGGGTTCGAGCATCTTTCCGTATGAACAATCCCGGTAACACCCACGATCTAATCGTGTTTATTTGCAGCGTGCCGTAGAAGGTGGTCTGCGGCGAAGTCTTCTACACACTCCAACTTCAGGGTAACTCGATGGCAGAGCGACGCCGATTGATTGTGTCCGCGCTGGGCGACTCGGCACTTATACGGTTCGTGGACAAGAAGATTGTCGATAGTGCAAACATCGAAGAAATGGGCGATGAAATGTTCACGCTCATCGAAAAAGATAATTTCAAGAATGTCGTTTTGAACTTCGAGGGTGTCGACTTCTTGTCTTCCGCCGCGCTCAACAAGATCATTATGATGGACAAGAAGGTTAAGAAAGTTACAGGAAAGTTCTGCCTGTGCTGTCTGAAAAAGGAAATTATGGAGGTCTTTACGTTGACGCGATTGAACAAGATCGTGGACATCAAGAAGACTGAAGCGGAAGCACTCAAGGCAATCGGGCTGGGCTAGGGCAAAGTGACGCTGCAAACTTTGTCAAGCCAACTGACGCATTCAAGTCACTGGAGTGCCCGTTATGTCTGAACCCGCATGGGAATGGAAATTCCACGAGTCCATCCCAAGTGAGCTGGATGCCGGCCATAAACTGATCGATAGTTACGTTAAGAAACTCGAACAGTTCGGCTGGGAGGGAAGTGATCTATTTCATGTGCAACTCGCCATTGAAGAAGCGGTTGTCAATGCGATTACTCACGGCAACAAACAGGCTCCCGATAAATCGGTCGAAGTGGAACTGAGAATTTGCCCCGCATCGACGTACTTGCGCATTCGGGACGAAGGAGCTGGATTCAATCCCGACAAATTGGCTGACCCAACTGATGATGAACATATCGACGTGCCGCATGGACGTGGCGTCATGTTGATCCGTCAAGTAATGAGCCACGTTGAATACAACGACTGTGGTAATCAAGTGACGATGATTAAACACCGCAGTTCCGGTGAAGAGTCGTCAGATGAGGATAACGATTCAGACGAGTAATTTTCGGTTGGTCGTCGATTCCGTATTCTGATAGGTTCTTTGAATTGACGAGGCTTCAGTCCTGGATCGCTGCTGAGTCTGACTTTTTGCCGCACACTTCTGCCGGCAGTTTGGGAAGTTCTTCAAATTTTTCCTGTCGTTCGGGAATATTCTCCCAAGCGGGCGAATCTACTCTCATGTGCCTCTGCGGAATCGGATGTATATTTGCGTTCGCGACTATGTCAGTAACTATCAAGATCGCAAAAGATCGCTGACGACCAGAGTTGCGAGAGTTTCGCGACCGTCTTGGGAATTGGCTGTTTAGTAGCCTGGATACTTTGGAAATCTGGAGAATATGATGAAGAAGCTATTTTGTGTAATGGCGATTAGTGGGCTGTTGGGATGTGGTGCGGCAACCGCTCCTGCTCCATCCTCACCGCCACCGCCTGCCGAAGTTGATATGCCGGTCTCGGAGGCGCCCGCACCGACAACGCCACCCGCAGCGGAAACACCTGCCGCACCGGCGGAAACACCTACCAAGCCAGCCGAAGCAAAGTAACTGGTTCACTGAGCAGTTCAGCATGTTTGGGGACGCGAGCGGTTGCCGCTCGCGTCCTTTTGTTTTTATTGAGCCAATCGAATCGCGCGATTAATTGCAGTTTGTGGCTCGTTCGTAACAAGAGTTCCCTTTGCACAGCAACGCGAACACTCGCATCGCCGTGTATGGAATAATTGCGACGCGAATCGATCTTTTGACGGCCGCTTGACGCAGTGCGCGCGTCGGCTGATGCTTGTGGGCATATCGATTAGCCATATAGCTAAGAAGGGTCGAGATATGTCCAGCGATAGTGGAACAGTTCATTTGGCGGTGGATCTAGGAGCCTCTGGCGGGCGCGTGCTAGCAGGACGCGTTGCCGAGGCTGGGATTCTACTGGAAGAAGTTCACCGCTTTAGCAACGGCGGTATCCAGCAAGGCAAACGGTTGGTGTGGAACCTACTCGGCTTGTGGGACGAGGTCGCGATTGGGCTGGGGCAGGCTGCGGCTCGCTTTGGCTCGGCAATCAAGAGCGTCGGAGTGGACACATGGGGCGTCGACTACGTTTTGCTGGACCGAAATGACGATGTTGTTGGTCCAGCGTTTCATTATCGCGACGTACGCACGCGAAATATCTTCGACCGCGCCTTCGAACGCCTGAGCCGAAAGGAGATATTTGCCGAAACCGGTTTGCAATTCATGGAATTCAATTCCGCTTATCAGTTACTGGCAATGCGGCTGGAAGAATCGCCACTGCTGGACATCGCGGAAAGGTTCTTGATGATTCCCGATTATTTTCACTTGCAGTTGAGCGGCGAAAAGTGCAACGAATTTACCAATGCTTCCACTACTCAGCTACTGAACACAGAAACAGGTCGCTGGAGTTCGCGAGTGGCCGATGCATTCGAGGTACCCAAGCACATTTTTGGTGAACCGTTGCAGCCGGGAGTGAGCCTCGGTTCCGTTTTGCCACAGGTCGTTAACCAAACGCAGTTGCCACGGGATGTTCAAGTGATTGTGCCAGCGACCCACGATACCGGCTCAGCGGTTCTAGCAGTTCCAGCCGATTCATTTGCGCAACAATCTCCCGACTGGTGCTACATCAGCTGTGGAACATGGTCGTTGCTGGGGGCTGAGTTACCGCGGCCGAACCTGACCGATAACTGCTCAGCTTATAATTTTACCAACGAAGGTGGAGTCCAAGGGAGCGTCCGATTGCTGAAGAATATATCGGGACTGTGGATCGTCCAGCAATGTCGCGCCAAGTGGCGCCGCGAGGGTCTCGATTGGAGTTGGGATCATTTGATACACTTGGCCGAGCAAACTCCAAGCATGGAGTCGATTTTCGATACCGACGATCCTTCGCTGACCGCTCCCGAGAATATGCCCATGGCGATTCGCGAATATTGCCGACGCTCCGGTCAACCGGTACCCGAATCTGAAGGGGCAATTATTCGCTGTGCGCTAGAGAGCTTGGCGCTGCGATATCGTCTTGTCTTCGGCTTGCTGGAGCAATTGGTCGGTAGGCAAATCGACACCATCTATATGGTTGGCGGCGGAGTACAGAATCGCATGCTCTGCCAATTGGCGGCGGATGCATGTCAGCGTCGTGTCGTCGCCGGCCCCATTGAAGCCACGGCGATTGGCAATGTTATGATGCAGGCTATCGGCTCGGGTGAACTAGCTTCGATCTTGGAAGCTCGCGAGCTAGTGCGCAAATCGAACGAAATTCGCGAATACTTACCGCGCCGCGGAGGACGCTGGGATGAAGGATTTGCCAAGCTGAAAAAATTGATCCGAGAGTAGAGCAATTGTCCTCAATTGCTCTAAATTATGATTGAGACAATTGCTCACATTATGATTGCGGCAATCGATTACTCAGAAGATAAACAGAGGACAAATCATGGTCGGAAAAACGATTGAGCAATCTCGCGTGCACATAAAGTGCGGCGAATATCTGCGATTGATGCTGTATTATGATGCGCTGATTAGTCGAGAGTAAATAAAGTTTGTAGCCAACGAGTTGAGCCATGCTAGCCTTTTGTCGATTTGCGCTGAGTGCCATGATCGCGTTGACAATTTACGAACAACGAACTGTTGCTCAATTTTCTGCAGATGCGCTGCGTAGTCAGATAAGGGACACGTTCTTTATTGGCGAGCGATTGCCGGAGCTGCATACGGAACTACATCGTCATTTCCGAATTGCGCCAGGCGTACGGGCGGAGTGTGTGCTCTACACCACTCAATACGACATGCGAGTTCCAGCGATCGTTTATCGGCCCGATACTCTGCCAAGCGACGGAAAGAAACTTCCGGGATTGGTCGTGGTCAATGGTCATGGTGGTGACAAATTCAGTTGGTACGCTTACTACGCCGGAATTCTCTATGCGCGTGCCGGCGCGGTTGTTGTCACGTTCGATCCAACAGGCGAAGGCGAACGCAACCCACAAAGGAAAAGCGGTACCCGCGCACACGACCAAATCAAGGGCGATGCAACGCTGGCGCGGCGCCAAGCCGGTCTGCTGATCACGGATGTTATGCAAGCGGTATCGCTGCTTGCCCAGCGTCCGGAAGTCGACGCGAATCGAATCGGCATCATGGGTTATTCCCTTGGCTCGTTTATCGTTTCGCTAGCGGGCGCGATCGATCGCCGACCAAGAGTAAGTGTCATGGTCGGAGGCGGAAATCTCGACGGCCCCGATGAATACTGGGACAATTCGAAGCCCATGTGTCAGGGCCTGCCGTATCGCGCATTGGATTATCTGGGAGATCGCCCGGCAACTGTTTATGCTCTGCACGCACTACGAGGCGCAACGCTGATTTGCAACGGCCGCGACGATACTGTGGTCAATATGCATCGCACGCACGAGCCATTTTTTGAGGACTTGCAAGCGCGAGTTGCTCGGCTGCTGGGTTCGTCCGCCAACACTTTTGATTTCCAAATCATCGACCGCTGCAGCCATCGACCGCTGTTTGTAACTCGACCGGTTGTGCAGTGGCTCGAACGGCAGCTTGACCTGCCGAACTGGACATCGCAGGACATCGACAACTTGCCGGACACGCGAGTTGGCGACTGGTCGACTCGTTTTGATATCGAGATGGACAAGGGTTACGCCACCGAAGATCGCGAAGCTGGCACACGAGCGTTGCTTGACGACGTTCCTGGGTTCAATCGGTGGGACCTCGCTGTGCTCACTGAAACCGCTTGGCGGCAGCGAAAGCAAGAATTGATCATCGACAGTTGGCTCGCTAATGCGCGCGCTAGCGAGCTAGTTGACTTGAAATAGTTTTATGCGCACGGAGAAACGTCAGAAACTCAGGAGTTTATTTATCGAGTGCTTGGAAATGCTGGATGAATTCGTCTTGCCACATGGGAATAGCTAACGAAATCGATTTCGAAAGCGGCATCGGTTCCTCACCCTGAGCGCGTTGAGTTAGGTAGTCGACCAATTTTGCTCGAGTCGCAGGCCGGCGATGAAGTAGAAAATGGACCCACGCCCAGCTATCGCGATATTGGCCGCTGCCCATCATCGATACGTTGTCGATCGATTCGAGGTCCACCAAAGACGGCACCAATCCGGAGCCGATACGATCTTTGACCTCTTTGAGATGCGAGTTCTTTTGCATTCGATCGGGAGCTTCGACCTCGAAGTACTCCGCCAATCCTTCGTCCAACCACAATGGCAATGACGCGCAGTAATTGTTGAGCAGCGCGTGGACGCATTCGTGGCGCAAATCGATACCTAAATCCGGATGAACGTGGGCAAATACCATCCCGGGTCCGCGATCCTGGATGAACAAAGCGCGGCGTTTGGGAAGGTTAGGAAAGTAGTGTTGCATATAACGTCGATATTCGGATTCTGAATCAAACAGCACAACATGGACCAATTTGTTGCACTTAGGTAATTTCAGCAGTTCGACGATTGTGGGTTCCAACTTCTGCATGTGCGCGATCATTTGAGGGTTGATTCCATGCACTGAATTGCCGTGCATATGGAATTGTCCAACAATTTGATCAAAGGCCCATTGCGAAGGATTTTCCGATCGCACAAGGTTCGGCCAAACCAAACCGAGCGCGAGAAAAATCGACACGATCGCCTTAGCCAAAAAGGCATTAGTTGCAGAATTACGGATACATCCAATCGATTCCGTTGCCACCAAAGTTGCTACCCGAAGGAACTATGCTGTCTATTCGATGCCATTTTCCCGACAGTTGTGTGATGTATCGGGGCGCGATACGGCTCGTCAAGCGAGATTTGGGATTTTTTATTTTTTATAGGCTGGCAGAGAACAGGCAAGACAGGTAGTTTCTTGTTTGCAATACATGCCCGACGCGCAAGCGAGTGCGTGCCGTGCGCGCCAGGATTGAAGCACTCGCATGCGCGTCGAGCTTGTATCCCGGACGAACAGGCGATTCACTTGGCTGCTTTGCGCAGCGCGTCGGCTTTGTCGGTTTTTTCCCAGCGGAACTGGGGCAACTCGCGACCGAAATGTCCGTGGCGTGCTGTTTCACGATAGATCGGGCGTCTGAGGTCGAGTGTTTCAATAATTCCTTTGGGCGTAAGGCTGAAGTGCTCGCGAATCAATTGCACAAGTTTTTCTTCGCTGACCGCAGAGGTGCCTTCGGTGCCTACCCAAATATTCAGCGGATCTGGGTAGCCAATCGCATAACTCAATTGAACTTCGCAGCGTTTGGCAAGTTTGGCGGCAACAATATTCTTGGCGATATAGCGACACATATAAGCAGCGCTGCGGTCAACCTTAGTTGGATCCTTGCCGCTGAACGCGCCGCCACCATGTCGGCCGCGGCCACCGTAGGTATCCACGATGATTTTTCGACCCGTTAATCCACAGTCACCATGGGGACCTCCCACTAAGAAGCATCCCGTTGGGTTAATATGGCAAGCGATATCTTGCGGCCCCAGCTTTGGTGGCTTTTTTCCAGGCGGAATCATTACCAAATTGCCTTTGATCAAATCCGCTCGTTCTTTTTTCAGTACAGGCAGAATGATCTTGTCGATGATTTCTTGGCGAGCGTCATCGGTAAAATAATCGACTGATTTCTTGGAGATCATCACGCTGCGATCGTGTTGCGTTGACAATACGACTGTATGAATACGTTCAGGAGTGCCGTCTGAGTTGTATTCGACGGTCACTTGGCTTTTCGCGTCCGGGCGCAGCCATTTCAGTTTGCCAGATTTTCGCAAGTCGGCTTGTTGCTCGACGAGTCGGTGTGATAGGTGGATGGGCAGCGGCATTAGGCTGGTGGTCTCATCGCACGCAAATCCAAACATCATGCCTTGATCGCCGGCACCACCGGTGTCGACTCCCTGGCTAATGTGCGGCGATTGCGCGTGAAATACGCTGCTGACTTGCACTTTGTCGGCGGTAAATCCGATTTCAGCTTTTTCGGCCTCGTCTTTGCCTACGTAACCGATCTCGGTTACAACCTCGCGAACCAGCGCATCGACGGCCTGCCGAGTCAGGGGTGCTTGTGTAGTGATTTCACCGGCCACAACTGCTAGGTCGGTCGTTACTAAAGTCTCGCAAGCTACCCGGCTCATTGGATCGTGCTTGAAGCAAAAATCCACCACTGCATCACTAATTTGGTCAGAGACTTTATCGGGATGCCCCATACTGACCGATTCACTTGTGAACAAAAACTTACCGGCAGCCACAGACTCGCCCTCCGAATTTTTAGGGGTTTGGGGTTGAAATCTCAAACCACGTTGAATTTTGAAGGCATGAGTATAGTCGTGGGACCGCGCCAGGAAAAGGAAACTGTTCATCACCGGCGACAATTCCGCCTCAAAAATACACGGTGTTTGATCCCCAATTCAACAAAGGACCGGTTGTCGGTGGTAGCCACTTGCTGCGGCGCACAGAAACAGCGTTTGACAGTGAATCGCTCGACCTTACAATGAATGATCTAGATTTCGGCTAGCTGACATACGGTTCCGGCGGCATATTCACGTTGAATTTGGCCAGCCAGCATTCGCCGGTTGTTGGCATCGAGGTTGTGGTGACCTCAAATTAACTCCAGAAAATTGCCATCGGCGAACGGTCGCCGTTTCGTGCATTGGAGAAATAATTCGTCATCCGCTCGATCAACCATGCGACCATTGGGAAGCTAACAAATGTTTGGAATTGGCCCCACAGAAATGTTGATCTTTATGGCAATCGTGTTGCTTTTGTTTGGGAGCGCGCGGCTGCCTAGCTTAATGCGAAACCTAGGTCGAAGTGCGAATGAATTTCGTCGAGGGATGAAAGATGCCACCGACGATCCCGTCGATAAGATTGAAGATCGGTCTGACGACAAGTAAACATTCGCACTTCATAAACACGAGCGCCGTCTATGTTTAACCTAGGCCCCACCGAGATGATCGCTTTCGGGGTTATTGCGTTGATGTTATTTGGTAGAAAACTGCCCGAGGTTGCTCGCAACTTGGGTGGAACGTACCATCAACTACGCAAGAACTTGAGTGATTTTCAACGCGAATTCCAAGGTTGGGATCGGCCAGAGCCGCGCAACACTTGGAATCAGCCAATCTCGTCGGAAACTGAAAAAGTGGACACGTCGAGCCCCAAATTCATACCGCCACCGTCTGATGAGAATCAAAAACCAGAATCGCCCACCGAAGAAAATCAAAAACCAGAATCATAGTGAACCGTGCGGCGCGCTTGCTGCACGTAGCTTGGTTCTTGTAAGATGTGCTTGACCTGCAACAGGGCACCTGAGCCGAACGGTGTAGTCCTCAATCACCACCAAGGCCGGCCGAGTCCCTTTATTTATCCCGCCTCAACAATTTCGAACTCGAAAACTCCATGTGCAAATCACTTGGAATACTGCTGTTATGCGTTGGTGGGTTGCTACCAATTCATTGGGCAACCGCCGACGAATCAGAAGCGGTTGCTTTCTTTGAAAACAAGATTCGGCCGATTCTTGTTCAGCATTGTTATGAATGCCACTCAGGAGCATCCGACTCGATCAAGGGAGGATTGCGATTGGACTTTCGCGAGCTATCTCGAAAAGGTGGCGATTCTGGTCCAGCGGTCATTCCCAAACGCGTCGCGGACAGCTTAATCATCTCCGCCTTGAAATACGAAACGGCCGAAATGCCACCGTCCGGAAAACTACCGGACAAAGTGATCGCCGACTTTGTTCGCTGGATCGAAATGGGCGCTGCAGATCCTCGCGAGGAATCCGCAGCACATGCGCCCCCAAAAAAAACTGGCGACAAGATCGATTGGAAGGCTGCGGGCGAATTCTGGTCGTTTCAGGCACCGCGAAAAACGGCGCCTCCCGAGGTCGTGAACTCGACATGGATCGCTCAACCAATCGATGCGTTTATTCTCGGTACCTTGGAGCAAGCCGGAATGGCTCCCAATGAACCCGCCGATCGCAGAACTCTGCTGCGCCGCGTTACGTTGGATATGATCGGCTTGCCGCCTAGCTATGAAGAAATGGAGGAGTTCGCCGACGACACAAATCCTGCGGCCTATGAACGAGCGGTTCAAAGATTGTTAGCATCGGACCATTTTGGTGAACGCTGGGCACGGGTGTGGCTGGATGTTGCGAGATTTGCGGAAGATCAAGCCCATATCGTGGGCGACAACAAAGAGTTATTTTATCCGAACGCGTACCTGTATCGCGATTGGGTCGTCCAAGCCTTTAACCGAGACTTGCCGTACGACGAATTTATCCGCCAGCAGATTGCGGCTGATTTGGTGAATCCGCGCGACTCGTCGAACGTCGCAGCGCTAGGCTTTATGGGACTTGGTCCTAAATACTATCGGCGTAATGCGCCGGATGTCATGGCTGAGGAATGGGAAGACCGAGTCGATACGGTATCTCGTGGATTGCTGGGATTGACAGTCGCTTGCGCTCGCTGCCACGACCACAAATACGACCCAATACCGACTGAAGACTATTATGGTCTGGCGGGAGTTTTTGCGGGCACCGAAATGTTCAACAAGCCTTTTTCAGACGGCGACGAAACCAAAGAGAATGGTCAAGCAAAGGATACTGAAAAATCAACTCACATCGTGCGCGACGCCGCACCACGAGACTTGAAAGTAATGATCCGCGGCGATGTCACCAACGAAGGTGATCAGGTGAATCGCGGATTTCTACGCGTGCTTGGAAATGGCCAGAGCAAACCCTTTCGCATTGGCAGCGGGCGACTGGAATTAGCATACGCGATTGCGTCGCCGGCGAACCCGCTGACTGCGCGAGTTATTGTGAATCGAGTTTGGGGGCAATACTTTGGGCAACCGTTGGTAGACACTCCAAGCAATTTTGGCCAGCTCGGCTCGCGACCGACGCATCCGGAACTGTTGGACGACTTAGCCGTTCGATTCATGGAAAACGGTTGGTCGCTCAAATGGTTGCATCGCGAAATCGTTCTGTCTTCAACTTACCGCCAATCCAGCCGCCTCGATGCAACCAAGAGCAAGCTCGACCCAGCAAACAAATTGGTCTGGCGCGTCAATCGCAAACGATTGAGTGTCGAATCATGGCGCGATAGCCTTCTCGCGGCCGCGGGAGTCCTTGACCGATCGCTCGGAGGCCGATCGATTCAAGTTAGTTCGCCTAACGAAAATCGTCGCACGATGTACAGCTATATCAGCCGATTTGAGCTCGATCCGCTATTAACATTGCTCGACTTTCCTGACCCCAATACCCACAGCGAACGGCGCTCACAAACCACCACTGCACTGCAAAAATTGTTTTCACTTAATAGTCCGCTAATGGTGCGTTTGGCCAAAGATCTTTCCGGTCGCGTCGTTAAGCAACCGGACCTAACGGATCGAGCACGCGTGAAATTGGCATATCAGGCCGCCTTGGCTCGCAATCCCGATGGAGAAGAAATCGAAGCCGCAGTCGAGTATATCAACGCGGGGCAAAACAAGGATGAACAGTGGGAGAGATTTGCACAAGCGATGCTCGCTTCGAATGAAATGCTGATCATCGATTAAGTAGATGCTGTTGACGAGGACAAAGTAATATGCCTGATCTGAAACTTAGCCGACGAAATCTCCTGACTAAGGCAGGCGCAGGATTCGGCGCCATCGGGCTGGCGATCGCCATGTGTCAAGAGTCGCGCGGCGGCACTGCCACCGGACTGTCCGGTGGCATGCGTGACCTGCCGCATTTCATGCCGCGCGCCAAACGAGTAATTCATCTGTTCATGAATGGCGCTCCTTCGCATGTCGATACGTTTGATCCCAAGCCAATGCTCGCCAAGTATGAAGGTCAGCAGCCGACCGGCAAACTGTACAACCCATCGAAGGGCACAGGATTTATGCCCTCGCCGTTTCGGTTTTCGCCCCACGGCTCTAGCGGTGTAGTGATCAGCGAACTGTTTCCGCAGCTTGCGGAATATGCTGACGATCTGTGCGTAATTCGATCGATGCACACAAACGTGCCCAATCACGAACCAGGGCTGCTGATGATGAATTGTGGTCATCTCCAGCCGGTGCGCCCTAGCCTGGGCTCTTGGATTTCTTACGGATTGGGGACCGAAAACGAAAACCTGCCATCCTTTGTGGTGCTCAGTCCCGGTCGCCCAGTTGTTGGTCCACAACTTTGGTCGAATTCGTTTCTTCCAGGCCAGTTCCAAGGAACGTCCGTCGATACCAATGACTTGGATGTTGAAAAGATGGTTGCCAACATCCGGCATCCGCTGTTGGATTCGGCGCAGCAGCGTCAGCAACTCGATCTGCTGCTGGCCATGAACCGGCGCCACATGCAGCAGAGAGAGAACGAAGCGATTTTTGATGAACAGATTCGCGCAATGGAACTAGCATATCAGATGCAAAGCGAAGCTATGGTTGCGTTCGATATCGCTCGCGAATCGGACCAGACACGCCAAAGATATGGCAACACACCGTTCGGCCAAAGCTGTTTGCTTGCGCGCCGGCTGGTCGAAAACGGCGTACGCATGGTACAAGTTCATTACGTGTCAAAGAAAAACAAACAACCGTGGGATACCCACACAGATAACAATGGCCAGCACCGGAGATTGTGCGAAGACAGCGACCGTGCCACAGCCGCGCTCTTGAGTGATCTCAAATCGCGAGGTCTTCTTGATGATACGCTAGTTGTCTGGGGCGGCGAGTTCGGGCGCACACCCTATTCTCAGGTCGATAATAAGAAATCCGATACCAAACCAGGGCGCGATCATCACCACACCGGATTCTCGATGTTCTTGGCCGGCGGTGGTGTCCAAGGTGGACTGATGTATGGTTCGACCGACGAATTTGGAATGCATGCCGTTGAGAATCGAGTACATGTACACGACCTGCATGCAACGATCATGCATCTGCTGGGCATCGATCACCAACGCCTGACGTATCGATATTCGGGACGAGATTTTCGGCTAACGGATATCCATGGGCGAATTGTCAACGACATTCTTGCGTAATCGGTGGACCAACTGCAACCATGGCTGACGTAGCGAGGACGGTCTGGCAATTTGCCATGGCGGCAGGTTGGGTTTTTGGCCGTGGCGCAGTGGACCAAACCGGTCAGTATTTGGCTAAACGATCCGTCCGCTGTGCGTTGATTGTTTCCGATGCGAATATCGAGCGACTGGGATTGGTTGCGCGAGTGACTACGTCGCTGGCAAATCATGGAATTCGCGCGACAGTTTTTCCGGGCTGCGTTGCCGAGCCTCCATTTGTATTGGCCGAACAAGCCGCTGCAGTAGGCGGATCGCAGACTGACATCGTTATCGGTTTGGGAGGTGGCAGCAATATCGATGTTGCCAAAGTCGCGGCAGTCTTGTTGGCACATGGCGGTTCGCCGCGCGACTACTTTGGATTTGACCGAGTTCCTGGTCCAATTCTTCCCCTGGTTGCAATTCCTACAACTGCGGGAACAGGTAGCGAAGTTTCCCATTCCGCTGTCTTAACTGACAGAGAAAATGGAACGAAAGTAAGCACGCTCAGCCAATGGCTGAGGCCGACATTGGCAATCGTCGATCCAAGCCTATCCGATACTTGTCCACCAACGGTTACCGCCCACAGCGGTATCGACGCGCTCGTACATGCAATCGAGGCGGTAACGGCTCGCCCGTTTCGCCAAATGGCAAATCTCGATCCTCAATCGCGTGCGTACGAAGGAGCATATTCATTTACCGAGTTGCTGGCCAGCGACGCCATTAGCCGAATCGGTCGTAGCCTGGTCCGAGCCTACCACGACCAGCATGATTCCGACGCGCGAGATGATATGGCGCTGGCGGCAACACTTGCGGGCATGGCATTTTCTAACAGTGGTGTCGCGATTGTACATGCTCTGGAGTATCCGCTCGGAGTGCTGACACATTGCAGCCACGGCGAAGGAAACGGATTGCTGCTGCCACACGTCATGCGCTATAACTTGGATGCCGCGCGACCACAGTTCGAGAAAATTGCTCGGTGGTTATCCGCCGATTCC
The DNA here is from genome assembly GCA_005798335.1 of Planctomycetaceae bacterium. GTDB lineage: Bacteria > Planctomycetota > Planctomycetia > Pirellulales > Pirellulaceae > Aureliella. Next base: position 13,266 of record SYJV01000182.1, read on the forward strand.
ATCACTACCCATTGCACGGCGGAATCCGCTGTCGATCGTGTCGTACAGCTACAACAGGCAATCGGCATTCGTGCGCGTTTGCGTGACTTGGGCTTGTTGCGCGAGCAAATTCCCCAGGTTGCGTCGATCGCTTTTCAAATCAAGCGGCTGATGGATACCAATCCCCGTCCACCCTCGCTGAGCGATCTAGAGAACATACTCGAAGCGGCATGGTAGGTTGGCGAATGCCTTGAGCAAATAAGCACAGCTTTGGTGAATTACAGAGCAGCCACCACATCGACAACTTCTCTGTGAATGGACTCGGGGTCGCGAGCTGCGTTCACCACAGAATATTTTTTGCTCGCGCGACCGATTTGCTCTAAGTAAACTTGGCGCACGCGTCCGAAATAATCGGGCCCCCGGCTTTCCAGTCGGTCAAGTCCTCGATCGATTCGGCGCAGGGCAAGTTCGACCGGCAAGTCCAGGAGAATTGTTAGATCAGGACGCAAGCCACCGGTGGCCACAGTACCGACCTGCCAAATATCCTCGACCAGCAAACCGCCAGCGCAACTTTGATAGACGACGTTTGCCAGAAGGAATCGGTCACAAATAATCACGTCGGATCGTTGGAGTGCCGGACGCAGTTGTTCAGACACTAGTTGTGCTCGACTGGCCATGTAAAGCAACATCTCTGAAACCGAAGTCAGTGGAATCTCCGCGCGATGCAGCAGGATGTCTCGCAAGGCTTCGCCAAGCTGTGTGCCGCCCGGATCACGAAAAGTCTCGACCAGCTTTCCTTGTGAGCGAAAATAATCAGCCAACAATCGAATCTGAGTCGATTTTCCGCTGCCATCAATGCCGTCAAAAGAAATGAACATCTACTAATCTGTCGCGCCGACTAACTGAAGCCGCGCTCGCCAGCGCGCGGACTAATTACTACGAAGCGATCCACGCTCTGGCGAACGTGGCAACGCGATTCAAGCACGCGTTTCGAGAAAACCTGGAACTACTTTCTGCCGCAGGCAACGAAGTAGTTTCCACTTTCAAAGATAGTGACGTCTTGCCACTGATCCACCATATTTTCCTCATACCACTTGGGTTGCTTGGTCACAATCAAAACCGCGCCACCGGGGCGCAGCACCCTCTGCGCGGTCGCAAGGAAATGTCCCGCAATTCTAAAGTCTCCGTAGTAAGGTGGATTCCCTAAAACGACATCGAATTCGCGACCAATATCGAAATTGCCGTCATAGTTCACGATCGCGCTAATATTACCGAGCTTGTTTGCTTCGGCACCAAATTGAGTACACGCTATCGCTCGCGCGCAAGAATCTACTGCCATCACGCGGGTATCGGCGGAGCGCTGTGCAACAGCAAGCGCGACAACACCGCATCCGCACCCCATATCGAGAATGTGTTGCCCTGGTTCGATCTCCGCAGCCAGCAACAACTGACGAGCGCCTGGGTCCAATCGACGATGCGAGAAAACACCTGGACGACTATGAGCATGTATCAAATGATCTTCGTCGCGGAAGCTGAAGTCACAACCAAAATTCCGTACTTTTTTCAGCGGCTTTGTTTTGCGTCCCCAGTAAGCTCGGCCTCCCGGTGCATCAGTGCAAGTGACTTTTTCGAATAATTCTTGCATTTGCAGACGCAGCCATTGATCGCGAGGATTGTCGACACTGACGACCAGCGTACCCCCGTCAATCAGTCGTTGGTGAGCTTGCTGCATTAGGTCGCGAGTTAGTTCTGCCTCGCCGCCAACCAAGATCGGCATGGCGATTAAGTCGTATGGAGACTCTGGCAAATCGGCACCACCGACGATTTCAACAGCCACGCTAACTTCCGCGACAGCTTTCTTTGCCTGCCATGCATCGTAGGTGTCCATATACCAACTGTCGACGCGCCGAGCGGTCTGAGCAAGCTCCCAAGCTGCTTGTCCACGTCCAGGCGAAATTACCAGAGCCTGTTCGCCCGCAAGCCGCGGCAATACTCCCAACAGAACTTGCTCCGATGGCAGTGGCGGTAGAGAACCGTGAGGAGCACTGTACAATTGCAACAACGACTCGCTCACGGTTTATTGATCAGTTTCTCGATGGCCGGAATTACATCACCTTGGTAGGTCAAGCCATCATCGCCCGCATTCGCGTCGGTCAATTGCAGATGCAATTTTGAGGCCCGATCGAAAATCAAAATCGCCGGAATCGATCCGACTTTCATATTCTGCAACAGGTCTTCATCGGGTTCGCGTGATTGCAAGTTGGTAATGTGGGCTTTTTTCTGGTTGAGGAATGCTTCGACATTTGCTGTGTAGCTCTCCGGCGGTTTGCTCTTGAGGCCGATATAATCCACGTTCAGCGAAATGCAGATTACGTCGCCAGGCCATTTCTTGCTCAACTCGATCAAGTGTGGAAACTCTCGCATGCAGGGCACGCAGGATGTGCTCCAAATATCGACGACGACAATTTTCCCTTTGGATGCCTCAACTTTCGTCTTCAACTCTTGGTGATCGACCAGAATTACTTTGATCGCTTTGTCGCCGGGACGGTCCTGTTTGGCCGTTGTTTTCTGAGGTCCTTCGATTGCGCAGACCACCGTTTGAGAAAAACTAACTATCATGCATGACAGTATTGCATGTACCAGTTGGATAGAGTGCCAGGGCATCGACGTATCATCCTCAAAACTAATTTGATAGTTTCATTTAAAGCACAAAGTATATCACGGAATTCGAACGTCCACTATGTTACCTTTCCTCGCACCAGAGAATCAGAAATGCAATATAACTCGGGACCAGGTTCAGCATGCTTGGGAAGCAACGTACACTTGGTTGGCGAGCCAGAGAAATAGCGGCGACTATTGGACCGGGCGACTTTCAAATTCGGCATTGTCGACAGCCACGGCGCTCAGTGCGCTGGTGATGATGAAACGAGCTGGCACAGTTGGTCCCGAACAACAAGTCGAGGTGGAGCAATCGCTGGTGTCCGGTTCAATGTGGTTGGGCCGCGCACAAAACAAAGATGGCGGCTTTGGTGACACCGAGTTAAGCCACTCGAACATCGCCACAACGTTGCTCGTACAAGCGGCCTGGCAATTGATAGGTGTCGGTGCACAAGTTTCTAAGAATTTTGACGCAGCGTCGAAATATGTGGAGCGCGTCGGACGGTGGGAAGCATTGCGTCGCAGATACGGAAAAGACAAGACGTTTGTCGCTCCCATCCTTACTAACTGCGCTTTGGCAGGCTTGGTTTCATGGGACGAGGTACCGACGTTACCGTTTGAAGCAGCTTGGCTACCGCAAGCCTGGTATCGGTTAGCCAGAATGCCGGTCGTCAGCTACGCGATTCCAGCTTTGGTCGCGATTGGACAAGCCAAGTTCTTTCATCGTCCACCCAGTAATCTGTTGCTCCGTTGGATTCGGCGTCAAGCGATAGCACCGACATTGCAAGTACTCTCGCGAATGCAACCTGCCAGTGGCGGATTCTTGGAAGCTGTTCCATTGACCAGTTTTGTACTCATGAATTTGGCGGCGATTGGCAAGGGGACATTACCGGTGAGCCAGAAGTGTATGGAGTTTCTTCTGAAGTCGCGATTGGACGATGGCAGTTGGCCGATTGACACTAATCTCGCCACTTGGGTAACAACCCTGGCCATCAACGGCCAGTTTCGCCATCCATCGCTCGCGCAATCGTGCCAGCCTGAAACTGCTGACGCGTTAAATTCGTCAAGCGAGTGTGTCGATCCCGGCGGTCGCTCGCTTGCGCGTCGGGCTCCTATTAGTAAGAACTCATCAGCCGCTCTCCTCGCTGACTCACTGGTTACTGAGCAGACGATGCAGTGGCTGTTGTCCTGCCAGCATCTCACTAAACATCCTTTCACGGGCGCCCAGCCAGGTGGTTGGGGATGGACCAATCTCAGCGGCGCTGTACCGGATGCAGACGATACTCCGGGCGCATTGCTAGCGCTGGCAAATTGGTATCGGATATCTTTCAGTCGAAATCCGGCTGTGGACCTGAATATTCACAATGCAGTTGCTAGAGGCTTGCAATGGTTACTAAAGTTACAGAATCGCGATGGTGGCTGGCCGACATTTTGCCGCGGTTGGGGTAAATTGCCGTTCGATAGAAGCGGTACCGATCTAACTGCCCATGCCTTGCGGGCGCTCGAAGTGTGGCAGCAGTTCACCCGAGATATTCGCCGCACGAATCGTCGGATGCCCTCCATGCGAAAACTAAACTCTGCGATTAACCGTGGATTCGCGTACTTGGCCAAACAGCAACAATCCGACGGGAGCTGGATTCCGCTCTGGTTTGGTAATCAGGATCACGACGGCGAACTGAACCAGGTCTACGGCACTTCGCGAGTACTGTTGGCGTATGCGGAACTTGGCCGGCTTGATTCGGCTGAAGCCAAGCGAGCATTAAAATTCCTCCATTCCGTTCAAAATTCGGATGGGGGCTGGGGAGGAGGGCCAAGCGTACCGTATCGCATTGGGTCCGAAGACTCACAGGAAGTTCGCAGTAGTATCGAAGAGACAGCTGTAGCGATCGAAGCTCTTTGCGTGTGTAGTAGCGGGAATCCCTGGAGTCCAACTATAATGCGAGGCCTCGATTGGTTAGTTGCTGCTATTGAACAAGGAAACCTCAATTCGAGCTGGCCGATTGGTTTTTATTTTGCAAAGTTATGGTATCACGAACGCATGTATCCAGCCGCATTTGGAATATCGGCATTGGGTAGCGCCCTGACAGAGATTGGATGGCATCGCGATTAGAAATTATGTTGCCAATTAGTAACTAGGTGCGGTCCAGTTGCGGTGCTAGTGGGTTAGACTATTGTCACTTGCCCCAAGTTCTGCTCTGCTGCCGTACCTGCCAAGATTGCGATATGTCATTGATGCTGCGGCCAGTCAATCGAACCTGGACTGAGTGTGCTGAACTGCGGACGGATTCACCCCCCCAAAAAAATACACGCGAATTTTCTCCGGCTGAGGAGCGATCGTTTTGTCAACAATTCCATTCGATACAGTTCGACCACATATTGCTGGTTCGCGCCCGCTAGAGCAGGACGACGCCTTGAATGGCTCAGGGAAAAAATTATCGCGACGAAAAACTAGCCATTTGAAAGTAGTCCCCGAGACGCTCGAACTCCGCGAGCAACTGCAAAAACGATGCGTCGAAGTTGCTTCGCGCATGGACAAACAAGTTCCATTGTCCAAGGACCAGATGGAATCGGTGGCGCGCCAATTGCTAGAACGCGAAGGATTATCCGACGGCTACCTGGGTTGGACGATGGTGGTGCTCAGCAGCGAATTCTGGCGCGATCAAGTTGCCGCGTCCGCTCCTAGTCGTCGGTTGTTCTTGTTACCTCATTGCCTTAAGCATGCCGAAGGTTGTCCTGCCGATTACGACGAATTCGGCATGAACTGCAAGAAGTGTGGTGCCTGCAATATCGCCGATTTCCGAACCATGGCTGAAAACATGGGATACAAGGTTCTGGTTGCTGAAGGCTCGCCGGTAGTTTTGAAGATCATTGTCAGTGGCTACGTCGATGCCATCGTCGGAGTGGCCTGCTTGAACGTTCTAGAAAAAGCCATCGACAAGATTCTACTGGCTGGTATTCCGTGTATGGCCGTACCTTTGCTGTCGAGCGATTGTCGCAACACCAGCGTCGACGAGTCGTGGGTCATGGATATGATTCAGACTCAGAAAACGTCGCCCGTACAACAAACTCGCAGCTACGTACATTTAATGCGCGCTGCCAATGAGATGTTTCGCGAAGAGCAGCTTTGCCGGTTGGCTCCACGAATTCGTGGCAGCCACCCACTTGAAGAAAGTCAAGCCGACCCGTTATCCGGAACCGATGCGATCGCCGCGACCGAAGCGTTGGCATACGATTTTTTGTGCCGAGGCGGCAAATACAGTCGCCCTTTCATCACTTTGGCAACGTACGATGCCATGACTGGTGGACAAGGGACGCTAGCCAATGGCGCTGACCACATTGCAGCATTCAGCGATTCGGTGCGACGAGCGGCAATGAGCATTGAGATGTTTCATAAGGCAAGCTTGGTTCACGACGATATAGAAGATGACGATCGATTCCGGTACGGCCAAGAGACTATGCACCGACGGTTTGGATTACCGACGGCGATCAACGTTGGAGATTACCTGATTGGGCTTGGTTACCGGATGGTCAGCCGCGAACGTTCGGTGCTGGGGGCCGAGTGCGCTGCCGATATCTGCGATTGCTTGGCCGGAGCACATACTCGTTTGGCGGAAGGACAAGGCGCCGAATTGCTTTGGCGCGACGCTCGCGATAAACGCCTGACTCCGCTGGACGCGCTGAAGGTCTACGCCCTAAAAACAGCGCCCGCATTTGAAGCGGCCATTTACACTGGTATTCGTTTGGCCACCGACGCAAAACCCTACGAAGAACTTATCCGGCAATTTGCGAGAAATCTTGGGGTCGCATTTCAGATTCTCAATGACCTCAACGATTGGCAGGGAGACGATCATAACAAACTCGAAGCTGCTGGAGATGTGCTCGGCGGGCGACCCACGGTCCTGTGGGCGTTAGCGTTAGCCAGCTTGAGCGAGGCGGGTCAGCGCGAACTGCTCGATTTAGCAAGCTCCGATAATCCATTGACCGATGAACAACGCGTCGATCAGATCGAACGCTTGTACCGCAAAGCCAAAGTATTCGATCAAGCCCATCGCTTGATTGACAAACACGAACAACGAGCACTCGAAGTCGTGGCTGCAATTCAACCTGAGACACTTCAACGATTGATGTTGTACCTCGTCGATACTGTATTGGGACGAAGCGAACCTTCATCGCCAACAGTCGTCACGATCGGACAAATCAACCAATTGCCAATTACTGCTCAAAGCCAAAAGGTATAGTTGGCAATAGGATGGGGCAACATCGAATTGGCAACAATGGCCGGCGACTGCTAGGAAATGATGCCTGCCATGTCTGTAGTGTTGTGAGCCAGTAATGCTGTGGAGTCTGTGAGTGAAGCAACGGTTGGAACGAAAAGTAGATTTTTTGGAATCCCTCACAGACCTGTTCTATCCTACATTGAACTTGCTCGGCGCTTTTGAGTTACGTCAAGAAAGCGAATTGCCGGTAGCGTACCGCGGATTATTGGCTCATCACTCCCATATGACGGTAACGGTTGAACGACGCCATGGCTGTGCCGTCGACGTCCAAGTTATTAGGACGCTGCGGGACGATCAACACTACAGTCGAGAAATCTTATTGCGACGGCAAAGCGACCGACGAGTCGTGCAATATGGAATCGTGCGTTTGGCTACCGGAGCGCTTGCCACCGATGTGCTCAGCGAGATTTTCTCGGAAGGCATTCCGCTAGGTCGAGTTCTCATTCAGCACGGAGTGCTTACTCAGGTGCAATTGCTCGCTTTGTGGCAAATCAAGCCAACTGAAACGCTTGCCGACTTGATGGAAATGCCCAGTGGAATGACAACTTGCGGAAGAACCGCACTCATTTACTGCGACGGTGAACCAGCCATCGAACTGCTAGAAATCGTCGCAGCCGAAGAAACTTTTCCAGAATGATCTGCTTGAGCAAGCGGTTAACTGAAACAGAACTTGAATTCACATCGCTGATCAGCCGTCAAATCATACCTTCGATGGGTTCGCCATAATAAATCTGGTGCGGACGGTCGAGCGAGTCATGCCATGCGGCAGTGGCCGGAATTCCGAGCGCATGATAGATGGTCGCAGCGAAGTTCTCTGGTCGCACCGGCCGGTCGGCTGGATAACCACCAATTCGGTCCGATTTCCCAATGACATTGCCTCCCTGAACTCCTCCTCCTGCGAAGAAAACAGTTTGCACGGCTCCCCAATGATCCCGGCCGGGTGCTTTGTAATGAGATGGTAACAACGAGATCTTGGGGGTACGGCCAAATTCACCTGCCATAACGATCAAAGTATCCTGCAGTTCTCCACTTGCCTCCAGATCGTCGATCAGTGCCGACAATGCGCGATCTGTCGGAGGAAATAAGTTGTTCTTCAAATGCGGAAAAGCGTTGCCGTGGGTATCCCAAGTCTCGTCATTTCCTAAGTTCACCTGTACCATATTGACGCCTATTGAAATCAACTGTCGCGCCATGAGCAGTGACCAACCAAAAGCGTTCCGACCATAACGCTCCTGTTGTTTTTGGTCGGCGCGAGCTACATCCAGAGCCGCTTGCATTTTTTTGTCCGTCAAAAGCGAGATTGCGTTCTGGCGCATGCGATCGAAATTCTCGGTTTCGGCAGCTTGCCCCAGAATTTGCTGCTGTCTCTTCAAGATCCCCAACAAATCCATGCGATGGCCCATGCGGTTCAGTCCTAGTCCCTCGGGCAAGTTCAATTGCGGGGCTTGGAATACACGTCCATCTGGGTTGCCACGGTCTTGATGATCAAATCCAAATTCAGGGAAAGCACCGTAAGCAGTAGCGTGAAATGGCGCAGCTTCAATCAGCCATGGATCGCGGTGAACTCCCATTTCGCCAGCGTGCTGACCGGGAATCACACGATTGGAATAATGCACCAATCTCTCAGGTAAAACCGCAGCAGGTGGCAAATTGTTTCTTGATTGAGTAGCCACGCCGGCAACCGACACTATGGATGGGAAATCGGTGCGACTGGGAACGCTCGGGTTGAAGCCCGGCGGCAACGTCGTTCGTCCGGTCAGCATGATATGATGGCCGGCCGAATGATCGTTCGAAGGATGCGTCAGCGAACGACAAAGTGCCCAATGGTTGCTGCGCTGCGCCAACAGCGGCAGATGTTCGCAAATTTGCACTCCAGGAGTCTTGGTTGCGATTGGCTGAAACTCTCCTCGAATCGTGTCGGGCGCTTCTGGCTTCATGTCGAAACTATCATGTTGAGCCAGACCACCCGACAGGAAAATAAATATGCACGCTCGTGCCTTTCCCGTCGACTTTCCGCCGCTGGCAGACGTTGCGGCACGCAGCGAATCCAAGTGATTCATACCCATGCCCAATATGCCAATCGCGCCAGCCTGCAGGGCTGCACGGCGTGAAGCTCGATAGTGATGCAACATAGACTCGCCTTTCGATCGATGCACAATTAACAATTAACGCCAGCGCCCGTTGTTGCGTGGTTCACCGACGTGCCCACAATCATACCAGAATATCGGTAGATCTCCAAAGCAACTATAACTCGACTCTAACCCGCCGGCTTGCCATGGTTGGGACACAGACCTGCGACTAAAATTTGGTATATTCGCGGTTGCCCATGATCAGAAACGGAGCAGTTTAAAAAATGCGTCCATTCGAATTTCGGTAGCTTTTGAACGTCTCCAAAGCTTGTTCATTGAAGCGGTTCATATTCTAGAAAGTCGTCGAGGTTTTTTATGCATCTGTTCAGGCAACGGCTGAGCAAGTTGGCGCTCGTTGGATTCGTTTGGCTATTTGCGAGCACAAGCCTACAAGTCCATTCCGCGGAACCTACGTTTTCGTCGGAGTTAGTATTTCCGCTGCATCCGAAACACAACCATGCGCCTGGAATCGTGGAATGCCCCAACGGCGATTTGCTTGTCTCTTGGTATCGCGGATCGGGCGAGCGTTCGGCAGATGACGTCGCGGTTTACGGATCGCGCATGCGCAAAGGGTCCAACCAGTGGTCTGCGGAGTTCTTGATGGCCGATCATCCGCAGTTTCCCGACTGCAACACGACAATGATGATCGATAGCCAACAGAGACTTTGGCTTTTTTGGCCTATCATCCTGGCCAACACCTGGGAGTCATGCGTCACTAAATTCAAAGTTTCCAACGATTATCTTGCAGATGGGCCTCCCAAATGGCAACGTGAAGATTCCATCTTTCTCAAACCCGCCGACTTCAAAGACGATGCTAACGCGGTGCTCGACCAAGTCCTTGAAAAGCACAAACAGCACATCGATGAGAGCCGCGCAAAGGTCTTGGCAGTCGTTCGTCAAAGGTTAGGTGAAAAGCTGTACCAACGCTTAGGATGGCAACCCAGATGCAAACCCACGCTACTTCCGAGCGGCCGAATTCTATTGCCCTTGTATTCCGACACTTTCTCCTGTTCTTTGATGGCGGTCAGCGATGATGGCGGTGACAATTGGTTTGCCAGCAAGCCGTTAATCAGCTTTGGCGGAATCCAACCTTCCGTGCTGCGACGCAACGATGGCACTCTGGTGGCTTACATGCGCGAGAATGGGCCAGTCGATCGAGTTCGCACCTGCGAGTCGAAGGACGACGGAATAAGCTGGGGACCGGTCGGGGCGAGCGAATTACTAAATCCGGGCGCTGGAGTAGATGGCGTGCGACTCGCAAACGGCCATTGGCTGTTAGTTTATAACGACACAATCCAAGGCAGAAATCAGTTGGCCGTTTCGCTCTCCGACGATGAAGGACAATCGTGGCGCTGGACTCGTCACCTCGAACATCACGCTCAGGGTTCCTATCACTATCCCGCAGTGATCCAAGGAAAAGACGGCCGTATCCACGCAATCTATAGTTATTTCCTCGAAAGTGGCAAAAGCATGAAACACGCCGCATTCGACGAGGCATGGATACAAGCAGGCGACGCAAAGTAACTCAAGCAAGTGATTCCGCGAATCCCACCGGCATGCCCGGTGGGTTAGGATTCCGCTACAATCCCCTAGCGTCGGACCACCACATACTAATTCGACCGCGTCAACCCAGCGCTAGCAACCGCGTCAACCCAGCGCTAGCAACCGCGTCAACCCAGCGCTAGCAACCGCGTCAACCCAGCGCTAGCAACCGCGTCAACCCAGCGCTAGCAACCGCGTCAACCCAGCGCTAGCAATTGATTGCATCGATTTGAACGCGAGTGTACTTTTGACGATGGCCTGTGCGGCGTTTGGAATTCTTGCGACGGCGAAACTTTTGAATGAACAGCTTTTCGCCTTGTTCCATACCAATAACTTTGGCAATCACTTTCGCGCCAGCGACTGCGGGTGCACCAAGCTTTAGTCCTTCGTCGCCCCCAACCGCTAGAACGGTTTCGAACTCAATGGCATCTCCGGTTTCAGCCGAACTGCGAAAGTCAATATCCAGTTTCTGACCGGGTTCGACGCGATATTGCCGGCCGCCATCTACAAAAATTGCGTACATAACTCTTACAGTTCTCTTGACTCAACTCGCTTGCAATCCAAACTGGAAAACCCCATTCACGCTTTTGGAACTGCGAATTGTAAGAGCGTTTAGGCTGCTCGTCGAGGCCAAGCTTGCGCCAACATCGAATCGATTTGCGAAAAGCGCCAGAACACCACTCTTTTTAGCGTATGATGGTTCGTACCAAACACACCAAGTTGCCAAGCCGTGAACATTCAGCTTTGCACTTGCATGCAGCCGTGAAAATTTGAGAGACTTGCCACGGTTTCGACTCCGGACGAGTGGAGTAGATTGCTAGGGTACAAAACTAAGAGAATCTCTATGCGGCAAGTATTGTTTTTCGCTGCCGTGGGAATTGTATTGGTTGGTTGTCGGCACTGGCATATACCGCCAATGCCTTTGCCGCCAGTGTTTTCACCACCGCCGCCGATTGAGGTCTCGTTGAGTAACCCAGCGCAGATTGGTCCGATCGCACCGGACTTTTTGTGGCAACAAATAGTCGACGCGATTGACGACTATTTTCGCATTTCCACCGAACAGCGAGTGCGCCGTGATGCAAATAACTGGATGGAGGGTAGGCTAGAAACCTACCCGGAGGTTGGTTCCACGCTGCTGGAGCCGTGGCGCAGAGACGCGACGCGCGGATTCGAGCGATTGCAAAGCACTTTCCAAACGATTCGTCGTACGACTGTGGTGCGCGCCATGCCCAATCCGCAAGGATACTTGATCGAAGTGAACGTAGCCAAAGAGCAGGAAGATGTCGACCAATCGCAGTTCGCAACCTCGTCGACCGCTGCGCGAACTCACGATGGGTCAGTGATTCGCACCGACAATATCGTTCGCGGGTTACCATTGACGCTGGGATGGTTTAGTGCTGGCAGAGACATGGAACTCGAGCGCCGCTTGTTGGAGAGCATTGTTGGCAGAGTCACCAACGTCGAGAAACCGCGGCGCAAGTTGCTGGATTAAGGCGAGCGGCAGATGGCTTCTACCAATACAAGCACGACCCGCAAGCGAGTGCGAGGCAGGATTGAGGCACTCGCTTGCGCGTCGGGCTTGTATTCGCCCATGCCTTGTTCACCCCGCGAATAGCTCGTCGATCGGTCGGCCGTAATAGACTTGATGAGGTCGTTTCAAGTCATCGTACCAAGCGGCTGTCGAGGGAATTCCCAGCGCACGATATATCGTGGCCGCCATATCATCAGGACTCTTGGGGTTATCAGCGGGATACGCAGCGATCTTATCTGTCGCACCCACAACCGTACCGCCGCGCACGCCACCGCCAGCGAATAACAGCGTTTGTGCGGCTCCCCAATGGTCGCGTCCAGGTGCTTTGTAGTGTTCGGGCAGGCCAGAGATTTTTGGCGTGCGGCCAAATTCACCTCCCATCACGATCAACGTACTGTCCAGTAATCCCGAATCGACCAAGTCATCGAGCAAGGCCGAAAGCGCTCGGTCTGTCGGCGGCAACAGTTTTTCTCGCAGTCGCCAAAAAGCATCTCCATGCGTGTCCCATGCTTCGTTGTTGCCCAAATTGACTTGCACCAAGTTCACGCCGGCTTCGACCAGCCGATAAGCCATCAGCAGCGACCAACCAAAGCTGTTCTTTCCGTATCGCTGCTGAACTTTCTCATCAGCATTGGTTACATCCAGCGCTCGGCGGATGTCTTGATTGGCTAACAAAGAAATCGCCGCTTGGCGATGATGGTCGTAGGATTCGACATGCGCGGAATTCTCCAGCGCTTGGCGCTGGCCGTCCAAGGTCCTGAGCAGCTCCATGCGTCCATCGAGCCTGCGCGAATTCAGGCCTGCGGAAAGTTTGAGGTTGGGCGCTTGGAACACTGTGGGAGTTGGCGACGTGGGCTCTTTGTTCGGCAATTGATAAAAGGTGTATTCGGGATAGGCACCGCGCCAAAACGGGTCACCGTACGCGGTGGCTTCCACAAAAAACGGATCGCGAGCATGTCCCATTTGGCCCGCGTAAGCGCCAGGAATTACACCGCCGGACCAGTGCACTAGGCGTTCTGGCAAGACTACTGCCGACGGCAAATTATTGTTTCTGGTGGGAACCGCGTCGCCCACAATCGACGAGATCGAAGGCCAGTCGATGGAACTGGGTAACCGATCACCGGAGAATCCAGGCGGCGCCACTGATCGTCCGGTCAACATAAAGAAGTGGCCCAGAGTATGTCCGTTGGTCGAATGGGTCAGCGATCGCACCAATGACCAACGCCGACTGCGCTGAGCCAGCATTGGCAAATGCTCGCAAATTTGGATACCTGGAGTTTGAGTGGCGATTGGCTTGAATTCGCCGCGCACGTCGTCGGGTGCGTTGGGCTTCATGTCGAAGCTGTCTTGCTGCGCCAATCCGCCGGAGAGAAATATATAGATGCATGATTTCGCGGTTGGGCGCAACTGTTCGCTTGCAGCAGTGGCTGTTTGGAGCCCCGCTAAGTGATTCATACCCATCCCAAGCAGTCCAACCGCACCCGCTTGTACCGACGTTCGCCGCGAGATTTTTGGATGTAACCAGTTGCCCACTCGAAAATCTCCCAAGTATTAATGCCGACTCATTGTTCGAGAAGTTGCCCGTTCGCCTGGAACTCAAACGATCGCACTGCTTGCGTTCGGCGCAGGCACGATTCTTCGACCGATCTGGCCAGCTCTCAACATATCCGGTTATTGAAAGTTGGTATTGACCGAGCTTACACTATTCGCTTCGGGTTGTCCAAGTTGTCACATGAACATTATCCAGCCGAGTGGTTCAAGTCCCCAAAACATTCGCCATTCGCCCACTCTTCCCATCGCGCAGAAAGGTCCCAACATGCGTCCTGCAAGAACTCTCTGCCTTGCATTGATATCGGCTTTCTCGTTTATACAGACACACTGTCAGAACTCACGCGGTCAGAATTCGACGATTGAGCTAAAACTGCGCAGCCAACAAGAGACAGCGCCGGGAGCTGGGCGATTCCATCGTTCGACGAGGACAGAAAACTGGGATCTCAAACAGACGGCGGTGATCGTCTGCGATGTTTGGGATTCCCATCATTGCGTGAATGCAGTTCGTCGCGTCGTGGAAGTTGCGCCGCGCATCGATCGCTTTGTCGCAGCACTGCGCGAACGTGGCGTGACGGTCATCCACGCCCCCAGCGGCTGTATGGATTTTTATCACGACCATCCAGCTCGACAGCATGCGATCAAAGTTCCCAAATCATCTTCGATTCCATCCGACATTGGGCAATGGTGTGATCAAATTCCCGCTGAGGAACGTGCGGCTTATCCCCTCGATCAGTCAAAGGGTGGCGAAGATGATGATCTCGACGAGCATAAACTGTGGGCCACGCGTTTGGCTGCAGAAGGCCGCAATCCTGGATCGCCATGGAAGCGGCAAATTGACGTGATCCGTATCGATGACCAAAGAGACTTTATTACGGACCGAGGCGACGAGGTGTGGAGCATTCTCGACTCGCGTAGCATCAAGAATGTAATCCTCACCGGAGTGCACACGAATATGTGCGTGCTGGGACGTCCGTTTGGTTTAAGGCAAATGTCCACGCATGGTAAGAATACGGTACTAGCTCGCGACCTGACTGATACGATGTACGATCCAACCCAGTGGCCGTACGTCAGTCACTTTACGGGAACGGACATTATCGTCGATCATATCGAGCGCTACGTTTGCGCAACAATTACTAGTGACCAAGTACTCGGGGGTCGACCGTTCCGTTTTTCGGGCGATACTCGGCCGCGTTTGGCGATCTTGATGGCGGAGGACGAATACAAGACCGAAGTGTCGTTGCCCAAGTTTGCTGCAGAACATTTAGGCAAGCATTTTTCTGTGAATTTGATTTTTGGTAGCGAATCACAGCGCAATGTCGTTCCTGGGATCGAGGAAATCGATCACGCCGATGTGTTGCTGGTCAGCGTTCGACGCCGTCCGCTTCCGGAAGATGATTTGCGGCGCATCCGCAAATTTGTCGCCGCTGGCAAACCTGTGGTTGGTATCCGCACCGCTAGCCACGCGTTTTCGCTGCGCAACCAAGAGCCAGCCACAGGCCTCGCAGTCTGGCAAGAATTTGACTCACAAGTGCTCGGTGGAAGTTACACGAACCACTATGGAAACGAGCTACATCCAGTCATTAGCACCGCTGAGGCTGGCAGCAAACACCCCATCATGGCGAATTACCAGGCGTCAGAATTTGTTTCAAGCGGTTCCCTGTACAAGGTTACGCCACTGCATCCAGGCACGCAGGTATTGATGACCGGCAAGATTCCTAACGAACTCCCGCAACCAGTGGCGTGGACGTACGTGCGTGCCGATGGTGGCAGGTCGTTTTATACCTCGCTCGGTCACATAGATGATTTTAAACAGCCCGCGTTTCGACAATTGCTGACCAACGCACTGCTGTGGACGTGCAATCTGCCACCGGTGAATGAGCAGGCGATTCGCAGCGAAAGCGATAAATACGCGTCCGGCAAAGGCAAGCAGCGTAAATAGTCGATAGCTGTCCGCATCGAACCGGGGCGATCAAACTAGGGGGTTGGCGGAACGTACAGAATCGAGACACTATGCTGACCCCGTGCAAAGACGATGTCTCGGTTTTAGGACGGTCTCTTGACTTTAGGGAATCTCGTCCACGCGTGCGCGACTAGTGCTAGTATCAAAATTCGACAGGTGTCTTGATGGCTGATTTGGTTCAGATGTATAACGCGGCAGAAAAACTTAAGGATTCGGGGAAACTCGACGAATCCGTAGCGCTGTTGAATGAATTGCTCGCAGTGGAAAGCACGCATGTGTTGTCGCATTTGACACTTGCCAGAATTTATACACTGCAAAAGAAATTCGACTTGGCGATCGAGCATTCTCGCAAGGCGTGCGAATTGGAGCCTGCTGAGGCGTTTAATTTCACGGCGATGAGCGTAACTTATCAACGTACCTATGCTGGTACCGGTGATACGAAGTATATTCAACTGGCCGAAGACGCCATGGCACGGGCTCATCAGTTGCAGGGTTAGCTCCAACTCGAGGCCGAAGTCCTTGCTTGGATGGACACGGCCCGACATGTTTGATGAAGTCTCGTGAGACCATTGTCATTCGATTGAAACCCGATCCAGGATAAAACTTGATGTCCCAATTGGAATCCTCGCCGCTGGCGGGCAAACGAGTTTTGTTTTTTGTTGGGGACATCTACGAAGACTTGGAATTGTGGTATCCCAAATTACGTTTAGAGGAAGCGGGAGCCAAAGTTACAGTTGCAGGCGAACAGGCCGGGGCGAAGTATTCGGGCAAACATGGGTATCCGTGCGTAGCCGATTCGGCTCTGTCCGAAGTCGACGCGCGCGAATTTCATGCGCTGGTGGTGCCTGGCGGTTTTATGCCCGATAAATTGCGACGCGATCCAATCGTATTGCGGCTAGTTCGAGATTTATTTGAAGCTGGCAAACCTATGGGGGCGATTTGCCATGGAGGTTGGATTCCCATTTCGGCAGGTGTTTATCGCGGCATTCGAGTAACTGGCTCACCTGGTATCAAAGACGATTTGGTGAACGCAGGAGCCGTCTGGGAAGATGCTCCAGTCGTCGTCGACCGCAATTCCGTTTCCAGTCGGCGGCCAGACGATTTGCCGCAATTCTGCAAAGCGCTGATCGACGTGATTTACCATGCTCGCTAGTGCACTTGGACCAAGCACTGATGCTTGCGGCGAAGCTACGGTTAGAACCGTGCCCAGGAGTTGTCGATGAAAGTCATTCACCACGGTGGGCACGAGGGCGTGACCGGATCATGCCACCAAGTTTTGCTCGACGATCGGCGTAGCTTGCTGGTGGATTGCGGGCTGTTTCAAGGCGATGACGCGCGCGGGCGAGACGAAGAGCAAATCGATTTTCCGCTCGATGGCATCCAGGGACTGATCTTAACGCATGTTCATATCGATCATATCGGTCGAGTGCCCTATCTGATGGGCGCTGGATTTCGCGGCCCGATTTATTGCACACCGCCGACCGCTAAACTTCTGCCGCTGATGCTTGAAGACGCAATGCGGATCGGGGTAACTCGCAACAAGAAATTGATCGAACGATTTTTGCATGAGTTGCGCCGGCATGTTCGTCCGCTGGCATACGGTAAGTGGCACAAGCTGGACGGCGGTGTGCAGATTCGCTTTTCGCCTGCCGGCCATATTCTCGGGTCGGCTTACGTCGAGGTCGACTACAAGAATGAACGATACGTATTCAGCGGAGATTTGGGGTCGACGAATTCTCCACTGCTGATCGATCCAGTCAGCCCGCAACGCGCTGATCTATTGGTCTTAGAAAGTACCTACGGCGATCGGTTGCATGAGGGACGCGATGTACGTTCGCAACAATTGGAGCAGATCCTATGCCGCACGTTACAAAACAAAGGTGTGACGATTATTCCCGCGTTCAGCCTCGGGCGAACACAGGAATTATTGTATGAACTCAATGAGATCTTTCGTCGCGTGGAAGAAGAACAAGGTTGTTCGCTGCTAAAACGAGTAAACGTCGTCGTGGATTCGCCACTGGCGCTGAGGTTGACGCAGATCTACGATTCGATGCGAGAATATTGGGACAACGAGGCCAAGCACGTATTGACCTACGACGATCAACCATTGGTGTTTAACAATTTGGTTCACATCAGCGAGCATGACGAGCATCGAGACATGGTCGAGTACTTACGCGACTCGAAAATGCCAGCCATCGTGATCGCTGCTAGTGGTATGTGCACTGCTGGACGAGTAGTGAATTATTTGAAGGCATTTATTTCCGAGTCGACCACCGATGTCGTATTCATCGGCTTTCAATCGCACGGAACGCCTGGCAGATATATCCAGGACGGGAAGGATTGGGTGCGATTGGACGGTCAGCGATTCGACATTCGAGCAACCGCTCACACGTTGTCAGGTTACTCGGCGCACGCGGACCAAGCCGACTTGATTCGCTTTGTAACTCAAATGGACGAGCGTCCCAAAGCAATTCGCTTGGTCCACGGCGAGCAACAGGCGCGAACGGTGCTAGCTGAAAAGCTGCGCGAACTGGGCTATCAAGTCGATTGAGGTTACGCAGCGCTGGTAACACGCAGGCGCTGGTATGCCAGCAAAACTTCGTAAAAATCTCGAGAAATGATAATTTGATCGTCGGCAAAGTCTTTTACCCAAGAACGATTAGAGGACATTGCTTCGGCTAATAACGGCAAGATCTGCGCGACCGATACGGTAACGCTGGGCTCGCCAGAAAAATGGGCATCAACTGTCGATGGAGAATTATTTGGCGTAATAACTCGTAGACTTCGTCGGGTCATGCACTAGCTTTCGTTTCACTTTTGATAGAAAAACTAGATAGAACGATGCGCGAAATTCCGCGATCTGCTACGAGATATCGGCACAGTCAAAGCGTAACGATTAACATGATTGGGCTGGATTTAGCATTTTTTTGCGTTTTTTCGAATGGGGTTTTGGGCAATTCAGGTATGGCGGTTGTTTTAGTAAACTCGCGTCGATACGGTACGTCGCTTGACAATCACCACCCCCTTCCGTAGATTCGCGCAGAAATCGTTCGAGATTTTCACTTTTTTGAACACTTTTTTGAACACTTTTGGTCGCCTCGCTGCGGTTGACTCGCAAGTTATTGCAGCGACGACTGGATCGCCTGACAGGGTATGATTGATCTTCGCAATATTGCTCGGCATTTGCATTTGCCCGCGGAACAGCTACGAGTCGCAGCAGATTTGCTCTTGCAAGGTTACCAGCCGGCATTCATTACACGGTATCGCGCCGACGAAACCGGTTCGCTTCCCGATAGCGTGATTTGGCCGTTGAAGTTGGCTATCGAACGCCAGCAAAGATTGGATGCGTACAAGCACAAAGCAATCGCGCAAATGGGTGAAGGGGTCGAGCTGGACGATCCTTGTCAAGGACAGCTTGAGCAAGCTCAGTCGGAAGTGGAAATCGAGTCCGTCCTGCGAGCGTTTCGAGTGCGCAAGCAAACTCGGACCAATCCCGACAAGGGCCAAGATGTGTCGCATCTTCTGGAAAAAATGATTGCGCACAGCGGAGACTCCACGTCGGATGTTTCAGCGTGGGTCGCCTCGCAACTATCCGTGGATGCTCATCAGGCCGACCAGCTCCTGCAACAGTGTTCCCGGTTGGTCGGAAATCTAATTGCAAGCGATGCTCGATTGGCAGAACGCATGCGCCGTGCCATCCAATCGAAGGCTTCGTTGCACGTGGAGTTGCTGACTGATCAACATGCCGACGAACAAACCGCGCCAGCCAAACTTGCCAAAGGAAATGTTGGCAAGAAAGTTGTTCGAGATGACTCAGCCAAGACCAAGCAAGCGAGCGCCAAACAGCCTGCGAGCATCAGTGATGGGCAACCGATGCCATTAACTCCTGCCGACGCCACGACGGTGCCCGCCGGTGAACATTCAAGCGACGATCCCACGATCTCGCATGTTGTACCCAGCATCATTGATGACTCATCCGTTCAAGCAGATCCGATTCCGTCCCCGGGCGTCGAATCGGATCACGATGTGCACACCGGCGATTACCAAGAGCATGAGCTGGAGTCGGACGCAATCGGAGATTCCGAACACGCTCTGGACGACTACGATGCCAGTCACGAAGAGTCGGAATCTGTCCCAACTCAGGCTGAGATTTCTAGCTTGGAAACTGCTCCGGCCGCTGCGGAGGGCAAACCCGAAAAGGGCAAGAAAAGGGTCACGCCCATCATCTCGAAGAAGCCATTTGAAAAGATGACGCCACGACAGCGGCGACGGAGATGGCTGGTTTCGGTGCTGCAACCGTTTCGTGGACTCAATAGGCCGCTATCGAAACTCACCGCTTATCAACTGTTGATGATCGGTCGCGGTCAGCGCAGCCAGTTGGCCAAGATCAAGCTGAATTATTCGGTCGATGCATTGGTCGGCATGGCTCGCGATATTTTTGTTGCGCCCCGTCATCCATTGGCAGGTTGGTTCACACGAGCGGCTGAAGAAGGAGTGCAACGATCATTGCTCGCCAAACTGGAACACGATGCCCTGATGGAGTTGGAAGAGCAAGCTCAGCAGCGATTGCTGGAGCGCGCGGTCGATCAACTGCGAACTGCATTATTTCAAAAGCCGGTGCGCGGACACTGTATCCTGGCGATTGATACCGTGGGTCCCAAATTGGCCGCCGTGGCAGTCGTGGATTATCGCGGTCGAGTGCTCCATGCCGATGAAGTCATTTGCAGCGGCCAAGCTTCGAACGTCGGACAGAACGTCATACGATTGGGAGAGTTGATCCACCGATTTAAAGTCACCACGATCGTCTTGTCGAACGGACCCGCTCGCCGATTCCTGGTGCATACGATTGCGGAACTGATGAAGCAAAGCGCCTCGAGCAATCTACGCTGGAGCATGGTGGATCGCGGCGGTGCCGAGGCTTATGCGTCCAGCAGAATTGGCAACGAGGAATTGCCCGAACACAATCGCCGAGTCCGCGCCGCAGCCTGGATTGCTCGACGGTTGCAAGATCCGCTGCGCGAAATGCTGAAGATCGAACCCAATCGTCTGCGATTAGGGAGCTTTCAACGTGAATTGCCGCAAGACATTCTGCAGCGATTGGTCCATGAAACACTGATGGATTGTGTCGCTGCGTTGGGAGTCGACGTGCGACGCGCCAGCGCGACAGAATTGTCAAACGTACCCGGGATTGCGTCGGCTCACGCGATACAAATCGCCAAACTGGTCGATCAGGGCAAGATAACTTCGCGCGTTGAATTGCTGAAATTGATGGAAAGCTGGCCAGAGCTGTCGTCTAGGCAGGCGATCGGCTTGCTACGTGTGTACGGCAGCAACGAGACGTTAGACGGTACTCTGATTCATCCCGACGACTATCGATTGGCTCATAAACTGATTCAGGCTACGGATCTGCAACAACCACCAGCCGCACCGGAAGGCTGGGTCGCTCCCGAGTTAAAACTCGCCATCGACGCTGCTGCACGGGAATCTGGCGCGGCAAGCGGAACCGCGAACGATACCTCGGCTGATTCATTGGCAGCTACGCAGACGCCTGCAACAGCAGCTCCAATTGCTGAAGTGTCCGCGGAGAACGTGCCAACGGTCGACGAGGAAGCTGCGACAGCGACGGAATTCGAATCCCAATCCGCTTCGGCATTGTCAGCGGATGCGCAATCGAACGCCGAAGCTGATGCGGCCCACCAACCTGGATCGTTCGACGCCAATAATGAATCCACCAGCGCGCCCGAGCCTCAGCGATTTGAACCGACATCGTGCGCTCCAGAATACCCTGAAATTGCTGCTGTTTCTGCGGATACAAAGCCAGTGATCGACGTCGAGAAGATCGCTCGCGGATGGCAGGTCGGGCGGGCGAAACTACAAGGAGTTGCCAACTGCATCAAGAATCCCTTTGAGGACGTGCGAATGCACCACGATTGGGTACCGATGCAAACCGAGATTCCAACTTTAGAAAATCTCAAACCAGGTATGACGGTTTGGGCGGTTGTCGTTGGCGTCGCCGACTTTGGCGCGTTTGTTGAACTCGGTCCCGAATGCAGCGGATTGATTCACGTCAGCCGGCTGTCGTCACAATTTGTCGAAGATCCGCATCAGTGTGTCCAAGTTGGCGACCTTATTCAAACGTGGGTGATTTCCATCGACACGCAAAAGAAACGAGTTGGCTTGACCGCACTTTCTCCGCGCGAACAAGCAGAAATGGCTCGCCAAGACGAAGCGCGGCGCGAACAGCAACAACGCGAACAACAACAACGCCATCGCGACCAACCTGCTCAATCTGGCCAACGCAGATTCGATAACAAGCGCGCCGATCGGGGCCAGTCCGAACCGGCAGGTGATCGTAAATCGCGTGTGACCGGTAATCAGCGAGCTGGACAAGGAGGCGGGAGAAGACCGCAGCGCGATAGTGATCGCAAGGGATCGATGGCTTCCGGTGCCGAAGGTTCTAACAAACCCGTGGTCGTCAAGAGCAAGCAACCCGCCAAGCCCATCACCGACGCGATGCAAAAGGGCAAGGAACCGCTGCGCTCGTTCTCCGACTTGTTGCAATTCTACGAATTGCAAAAAACAGAGGACCCCAAAACTCTACCGCCACCTCCAGCACCGATTGAAGTGGTTCCACCGACCGAAGAGTCGGCTCCTCCGACCGAGCAGTAACGCCAGCAATACAGCAAATCGCCAGTAACATGTCGAGGGAGATTTCGATTGCCCGTTCGCAATATTCAGATACTGGTTATCACCTTCGTGGTGTGCTTGGCATGTTATTTAGAGGCCCGCCGTCTCAAGTATGCGGGTCGGATTGCCAAGGCCATGCGAGTGGTCGAAAACTACTATGTCGAACCCGTGAAAGGAAACGACCTTTTCTTGGGCGCCATGGACGGGATCATTGACAAACTGGATTCGTATTCTGAGTTTATCCCGCCGCGCGAATACCAACAATTTCAGTCGTATATCGAACAACAATTCGGCGGCGTTGGCATCTTGATCGAAGGGCCACCGACCACCGAGCGATTGACCGTGATCGCTCCCTTGCCGGGGACACCGGCCTACGAAGCGGGGTTGCAGCCCGGAGACGTGATTCTGTCCATTGACGAAAAGTCAACAGTTGGCCTCAAAGCAGATGACGCAACTCAATTGATGCGCGGTGTCGTCGGTACCTCGGTGAAGTTGTCGATTAGGCGAGACGGACAAAGCCATCCGCATGAGGTCGAATTGACGCGCGCCGACATCCAAGTAGATTCCGTCTTTGGCGATCGCATTCAAGCGGACTCCACGTGGAACTTTCTGCTGGAAGAAGATCCACGCATCGCCTACATTCGCATCAATGTATTCGGCGAGCGCACGGTCGAGGAATTCCAGAAAGCAACACGCAACATCAAAGCCAGTGCCCAAGCGCTGGTAATCGATTTGCGTTTTAATCCCGGCGGAATTGTCTCTGCGGCAGTGGAAATTTGCGATATGCTGCTGGAATCGGGGCGCATCGTTTCGACTAGGGGCCGCGACACGCATTTCAATTCGCAGCATGACGCACGACCGGGCGTGGATCTGCCGGTAAGTTTGCCAGTTGTCGTGATGATCAACGAACAGTCGGCCAGTTCCAGCGAGATCGTCGCAGCCTGTCTGCAAGATTCTGGGCGAGCAAAAATTGCCGGTGATCGCAGCTTTGGCAAAGGGACTGTTCAGCAGGTCTTTGAACTCGACGGTCAAGCGGCGATCAAGTTCACTACCGCGCGCTATTATCGACCCAGCGGCGCGAATATTCATCGCACCGAATCCTTGCGCATCGAAGACGCCTGGGGTGTCTTGCCGGACAAGGAATTGGAATTGAAACTGAACGAACGCCAGCAAGTCAATCTGTACCGACGTTGGCAATTTCGTGGCGATCCACGCAAGGTGGCCGCATCAGAGCGTCCACCCAGTCCAGAATGCTCCGGAGACCCTCAATTGCGACTGGTGCTCGCATCGATTCGGAAACAACTGGGAAACCAGTAATCGCGAGTCGAAAATACAAGCCCGACGCGCAAGCGAGCGCATCTATGCCAGAATTGACGCACTCGCTTGCGCGTCGGGCTTGTATTTGCTAAGGCTAAAACATCTCTTGTAGCAGTTTGGCGACGATCTCCGGTTTGTCGTTGCTTCGCAAGTTGGCGATTTGATCCGGAGCGACTCCCAGTTTTTCAAGGTTCTTTGCCAATGCTTCCCAAATTTTTTCCCGTTTCTTACCTTCTGTAAGATACAGTTCGGTGACCTGTTCTTGGGCGTGCTGCAACGCAATGTTGTCGCGGTTCTCATAGAATCGTTTGATGACGTTCTGCTGATACCGGGTGTAATTTTCCTTTGCCATTTTCGGTAATCTCTATCAATCCCATCGTGTGGCGCGCGTAAGTTACTATCGTGCGGAACCGCAACGAACATTCTCGGCTGTTTGACCGAATCTCTCCATACCAATTCTATGCCCCCGCAAACTCCTTTGCCAGCAACGCTTGCATTCGCGCGGGCAGGGATTTATGTTGGCAGCCAATTCATCGTATCTGCCGGACTGATCAAACCCATCCTTTACATTGGAACGCACCATGTCAAGTTGGTTTCGAATAATTGGAATTGTCTGGGTTTACTTGCTGATTGTTTGCCCTCAAGCGGCGCGCGCGGATGGACCGGCCGATAATATTCCTGCCAATGTCCGACCGATTCCTCCTCAAGGCATCGAGATTCCCCCAGGTGTGCGCGACGAGTTGCTAGAGCGCTGTGCGAAGCTGCGCGCTGCGGTCGCGGGCAGCGAAGGACAAGGTGGCCGCGGGCGCCCGGACGTATTAGTCTTTGCCCGAGCGGTCGAATTAGCGGTTGAACAAGGCATGTTCTACTCCGACAAGGAATTTGACCAAGCCCGAGAGGTATTGGCGGAAGGAGAAAAGCGTCTCCTCATTCGATTTGGTGATCGCGTCCGCGACCGCCGAGGCGCTGCGAACGAGGGTGCCGAGACCAACGACCACCCGCGGTTGACGGTAAGTGGTTTCCGCTCCAAAATCGACGATTCCATTCAGCCGTATGGACTGGTGATTCCAGCTAACTGGCGTCCCAATTCGCGCCGTCCGATGCGATTGGATATCTGGTTGCACGGACGCGGCGAACGGACCAGCGAAGCTGCATTTCTCTATCAAAGACTACAGCAACCCGGTGAATTTACTCCACCGGACACGTTTGTATTGCATCCCTACGGTCGTTATTGCAATGCGTTTAAGTTCGCCGGCGAAATCGATGTACTGGAGGCGTTGGAGCACGTAAAGAACATTTATCCAATCGATGAGAATCAGATCAACATTCGCGGATTCTCGATGGGAGGTGCTGGATGTTGGCAAATGGCAGTGCATTATCCGAATCTCTGGTGCGCGGCCAATCCAGGGGCCGGTTTCAGTGAGACGCTTGAGTTTTTGAAAGTGTTTCAGAAAGAAGACTTCACCCCAACAGCATTTCAGCGGCGATTGCTCCATTGGTACGATTGCCCGGATTGGTCGAACAACTTGCGTTACCTTCCCACGGTTGCCTACAGCGGCGAGATCGACTCGCAAAAGCAAGCCGCTGACGTAATGGAATCCGCCATGGCCAGTCGCGGTATGAAGTTATTGCATTTAATCGGCCCAGGTACTGGCCATAAGATTCACACCGATTCGAAAGTGGAAATTGAACGAAACCTTGCCGACTGGTCCAAGGCTGGTCGCGAAATTGTGCCGCGAAAAATTGACTTGACGACTTACACGCTGCGTTACAACCAACGCGGTTGGTTGAGCTTGCAGGGTCTGGGCGAACATTGGCAAGAAGCGCGAGTCGAAGCGGAATTGAATGCGCCAGGCAGCATCGTTTTGAGCACGAAAAACGTGACGCGATTGGACATCCAGTTTTTGGCCAAGCAATGGCCTTTTGATGCTGCTTCGTCAGTACAAGTCGTGATTGATGGTCAGAACTTGGCCGGACCAGCCATCGACGCCACTGCGGCTTGGAAAGTTCAACTCGAAAAAACGGCTGGACAATGGCGTCTTGAACCGCAAAATACGTCGGTCAATCGCCGGGTCTCGCTCGCGAAACGACCGGGCATGCAAGGTCCGATCGATGACGCGTTTATGGATAGTTTTGTTTTCGTGCGTCCATCGGGCAAGTGCGCCAATCCCACCGTCCAGACCTGGGTAGATTCCGAGTTTGAACGTGCCAAACGCGAGTGGCGAAGACAATTTCGCGGTGATATTCAAGAGCGCAGCGATGATGCGCTCACGGGCGAGGACTACACTTCGAAAAACTTAGTCTTGTTCGGCGATGTGACCAGCAATCGCGTGATCTCGCGCATCGCCAAGCGACTGCCGATTCAATGGACCCAGACTGAGATTCGCGTAGGCGAGCAGTCATATCCGGCCGCGAATCATGCGCTGGTAATGGTCTATCCGAATCCACTAAATCCAAAGCGCTACATCGTGATCAATAGCGGATTTACGTATCGTGAGTTCGCTTACCTGAACAACGCGCGGCAGATTCCCATGCTTCCCGACTGGGCAGTCGTCGATATCTCCAGCGGTGCAAACACGCAAATGCCAGGCAAAATTGCCGCCGCCGATTTTTTCAACGAATTATGGCAATTGAAATAGTTGCTGCCGACTCGCTGGCGAACAACCGATGACGAATCGCTTGATACTGGATGAAACGATCGAGATTGACCCGAAGGTCGACTTCGCTTGCAAGATGCTGCTGGGCAACGAACAGTACACTCACCTCACCGTTCACTTTCTGAACGCTATCCTCAAGCCACGTATTCGGATCAAGTCTGCAGTCATCAAGAACCCAATTTCTGACAAAGAATTCGAAGACGACAAATTTTCTGTCTTCGATGTGCTGGCGACCGATGAGAACGGTTGGATTTACGACATCGAAATCCAGCGATTCCTGCAAACACATCTGGCTCAGCGAGTAACCTATTATGGCTCGTTTGTCTTGCTTCTTTTGGAAGTGGAATTTCTGGAATTTGGGTTAACATAATCCACTTTCCGGAGGTGTTCCATGTCTAAGAATCGAAGAAGTTTTACGGCACTACAGAAGGCTGACATCGTTCGTCGGCATTTGAAAGACA
>SYJV01000019.1 GCA_005798335.1 Planctomycetaceae bacterium
CCAGTTTGGCTTTTTTGGGAGACAAAACCAATGGGAATTGGCTCGGCGGGAGCCTCGCCCTCCCGGCGCCGGTGACCAAGTTATGATCGACGCATCAGAATACAATGCGTCAGTCCTGACTGGCACTCGCTTGCGCTTCGGGCTTGTATTGGACTTCAGGTTCTTGTTCGAGTCGCTTGCGAGCCTCGTCGGCCCAGGGGCTGGCGGGAGCTAGCTGTAAGAATCTCTTCCAATGCGGGAGCGCTTTTTCGGAGGCCTGAGTGTCTTCCAATGCGCGGGCGAGCAAGTAGTGAACGTCGGCGTATTCCTCGTATTGCGAGAGCGTGCCTTCGAACGCAGCGATCGCCAAATCGATCTGCCCCATATCCGATAAGACACATCCGAGATTCGCGCGCGCTTCGACTAGGTCAGGATTCAATTCCAACGCGCAGTAATATCGCTCACGAGCTGCCGAGATGTCACCCGATCTATACAACAATTCGGCAATTTGAAAATTCAAATCCGCCGATGGACCATGTGCTGCCATCGCGGTTCTGTACCATTCGATCGCGATATTTAAATGGTTCTCATCTTCGGCCCTCGTAGCTTCGGAGATCATCTCTTCCAGTGTCATCGGCGAATCGCTAGATCGGCGATACGCTGAACTGGATTCTCGCGCCGCAATCAGAGTCTCCAGCGACAATGTCGATGGCTGTGCGATATTCTCTGGCGACTCTGTCAGCGCGTCGAAGTCCATGTAAACTTGGCCGGAAGGTTCAACCAAGAAATGGTCTTGTCGCAACAGCAATCGCCTGCCATCGGCGACGATCGACAGTTCTTGAATGCTGCGCTGGCGATCAGGGATCAATTCCGCGAGCGCTGCCAATTGCGTTTGGATTCCTTGAACCGTTGCCCCATCTTTCATCCATTGAGCCAATTGCCGCGCTGTGACAACTTGCTGGTAGCTGAAGTACGGCAACCGGTGAATTTCTTCGGTCGATTGGATCAACCCGCTCCGATGCCAACGCCGAATTAGTCGCACCGGCACATTTACTAAGTCAGCCATCATCGCGGGTGTATAGAGTTGGTGTTCGCGGTAGATTTCTTCCGCGACCATACCCAGCCGTTGCCATAATTCCAATTCGTCGATAACTTCGATGCGCCGCTGCTGCACAGCCTCTGCGACTTCGGCTCCCATAGAATCTGACCAGCCATCCGTCAGCGGTTGATCCGCCCCCAGGACGATTACTTCCGTTTGGCTGGTGGGGCGATCGTCAACGCGACCTCCCTGCTGACGAATCAGTCGTAAGGTGTCCTTCTTCGTCAGTCCGCCAAGCTTACCGACAACGGATATTCGCTTGCCTTGCAAGCTCTCAACGGTCAAGTCCAAGTTTGTACTCCAGCCGATCGATAAGCGCTGTTAAAGTGCGGTGGCTCAACTCACTCAGCCAAACTAACGCACACAATTTCGTTGTCATTTCTCGCGAACAGGCAACGGCCCGCCAGCGCAGGGTGGCTCCAGACAACTTTGCGGCCGAAACAGTCGCTGGTTGCATCAACAATGTGCGCGCGGCCGATTTCTTCGTATTTCTCGGCTGACAGTTTGGCGATGATGAAGTCGCCAGTTTCGCTAAACAAGAGATAGCGATCCTCGTGTTGAATCACGAATGCCGTACCGTGACTTGCTCGTCGAGTACCGCCGGCCGTGGGTTGAAACGTTTCCCATGTCCGCGTTCCGTCAGACGCTTTCGCAGCAATGAATGCACCGCTTCCACAATCGGCACCGAACAACATCGTGCCATCAAAAATCGGAGTGGCGTTGGCGCTGTACAAGGCCGACTTGATATTGCCGGCCCATAGTTTCTTGACACCTTTCGCATCGGGTAGTACCTCGAACATCACTCCCGTTTCGCCGATACCACTGGCATACAATCGGTCGCCATGTACCCGCGGAGCAGCGATGGACATGCCATAACGAGGCTTGAGCGGCGTTGCCCACAGCACTTTTCCCGTTTCGGGTTCGAGTCCATTGAGTTCATCTGCATGCCAGATCAACAACTGTTCGCGACCGCGATGTTCCATCAGCGTTGGCGGACAGTAACCGATTTCGCTGGCCGACAATGCTCGCCAGCGTTCTGCACCGGTTAGTTTATCGAGCGCGACGACGACACTCCCTTGGCCACCCGCCAAAACATACAGCAAATCCTTTCGCACCAACGGATGCGCGGTATGTCCCCAAATAGGCGCTGCGGATTTGTATTCTTCAGCAAGCTGTTTTTTCCACAGCAATTTTCCGTCGGCGACCGACAAACATGCCAAATCACCTTCGGCCCCCAACACGTACACTCGGTCGCCGTCTACGGTAGGTGTAGCACGAGGACCAGTTCCGTAGGAGACTTTGTAAGGACGTTGGTAGGCATAGATCCACAGCGTTGCACCAGACTTGGCGTCCAACACAACCAAGCGTTCGGTCCCAGCGAGTTCGTCTCGCGCACCGGGATTCGAAGTATTTGTTCCTGACTTTATTTGGTAGTCCGTGACAAATACTCGTCCTTGGGCCACCGCAGGACCAGCATAACCGCCACCAATCGGCTTGCGCCACAACACCTTCAGTCCGCCTGCTGGAATGGACTTCACGATGCCCGTCTCACGATAGACCGAATCACGTTTTGGTCCCATCCACTGTGGCCAATCGTCCGCCCGAACCACCAGCGGACTCAAGGTAAGCAGGAACAACGCAATTAGTCGGATCATATTGAAATCTCCCAATGTAACTGGCAAGCGAGTTTTGATGTTGTCGTGAAATCAAGCCAAGGTAACGTCGTTTACTCGACCATGCGATGTTGCGCAGTCCCCAAGATCAGGCACGAACTATGCTGCGCGACAAGATGCTCGAGTTGGTCGGAGCTGCTGATCGCTCCCATCCCCAAGTCTTCAATTGTCTCGTTATCAAGGCAGGAAAGTAAGTACACATGATGATCTTGGACCGCAGCCAAGATAACCGCGGCGGCCAACGCGTCGTCGGTGCTGTCGTTCGACAGTTGCTTGGCCAATACGTCGGCATTTCGATTCGGGTCCCGCAATCTCATTAACGCACGACCGGGCTGTGTGTTCAGTTGGCAACACACGACGATCGCGCCGCCTCGCGCCGCTGCTCTTCTGGCGACATGCAATGCTCGCCCGACGTTGTCCCAAGTCTGCTGCGCCGGTACACCATCAATCAACGCGAGAACCAATTCAGCCGGTTGATCGATTACTGTGTGCCAGGCCGCGCGCATGTCCTGCTGAACCGCCTGCTCCAGCGCATAAGGAGTGCCCGCGCGTACTCCGGCAACCGTTCCATTGGCACCAGGAACAACTTCAATCGCGACACACAGGCCCACCCACCAAGCCGCTTGGTCCGCCCAGTTGCGCAGTTCGGCCTGTGCGTGAGCGTCTGCCAATCGAGAATAGTCCAGGAACCTGCCGCGCGTCCGGCGGTCCGATAGTCGTGGAAACAGCGTGTACATTCCAAAGTAATCTAGCGCGTCGCTACACCGCGCACACGTGATGGGAATAACCACTTCGGCATCCACCAACGACCGACTCATATAGATTGGGTCCGCTGCCTCGCTGGCGGCAACATAAGCGATCTTTGTGGAATCGTCAGGGTCGTGTGTTTCGATTTCGATTGGATCGTCGGTTACGCTGCATAATGCACGCTCGATCGATCGGACGTCTGCGGAATCCTGTCCCGCCAATACGATGCGGATTTGCGAAAAATCCACGCCGTGGCCGACTAGGTACAGAACCACCTGGGCAACTACTTCGCCTAGTTGCGGAATTGAAGGATCGACTGCCAGAACAACTCGATCTCCAACGACGATCGCTTGTTCAATAGGCGGAAATTCGAGTGGAGCGCCGAGCGAAGCAAATACCGCCGATTGCAAACTTGCAACCGCAGCCAATCCGCAATGTCGACGATCCTCCAGTCGACCAGCAAAATTCAACTCACACCGGCCATTGTTGCCGTAGTTCAGCTCCAGGCTCGTTAATTGACTTCCCATTTAGCCCATCTTTTCAAGTTGAAGAATCATAGCCCAAGTTCCATTGCCTTAGTCGCAACGAAATGGTACTCAACGAATCAGCATGGTCCAAGAATGGGTCTGCTACCGTTGCCGAAACAGGCTGAAGAGTGCTTCGGACAGCGGTAACTGATTTGGTTTGAGCCATGCCTACAAAACTGTCCTAACCAGCAGCGGCCGAAATCTGAAAGTTCAGTATCGTGGTTGTGAATTCTAGTCGATTGACGCTATTTTGTACGTCGTTATTCGTTTTGTTAATCGTCGTAGGTTGCGACCGCACGGAAGAAATTATTTCTGGTCCCCAAGCGAACAAGGCCTCGACCACAAGACTCACGTCGGGCAAAGTATCGGCAACCGAGATACTTGACCAGTGTATCAAGCGTTACTCGCAAGCGTCCAGCTATCAGGACCAGGGCCAAGTACGTCTACGGTATACACTGGACGGTACAAACTTAGAGGACATGGCACCGCTGGCAATCGCGTTCGAACGGCCGAATCGCTTGGGCATTAAAGCGTATCGCGTTACGGCGGGTGTCACTCAAGACCGCTGGCGAATGCGTATCGGAGATGATGAAGATTCACCGACTCCCAAGCAAATTGTCAGTAGAAATCTACCCGACTGGGCGACTTTGGAGTGGCTGAAGTCAGACTCGGTCGCCATGCAATATCTGTCTGCGGGTATGGCAGGCATTCCGCCACAACTCGACTTGCTGCTCGATCCGTCACCGATGAAGGGCCTGATAGATGAATCCGCAACGATTTCTCTGGGCGGAGCGGAAATGATAGCGGATCGTTCCTGTTACGTAATCAGCGTTGTACGCGCAAAAGCCGAGTATCGCTTGTGGATCGATCAAGCTGACTGGTTAGTGCGCCGCATGGAATTGCCTCAATCCAAATTGCCACCCGAGATGTTGCAGGACAAACGGGTCCAGCAAATTAGTCTGTCGCTGGAGTTCAACCATGCGAGATTCGATCATCCGGTAGACTGGAAACTGTGGTCGGTTGCTGAATTCACCGGCCAACAATTGGTTAGCCATTTCGTGGTTCCGCCACCGCCACTGCCTACAGCGCTGCTCGGAAAAAAAATACCTGCGTTTCGGTTAAATTCCAGTACCGGCGCCGAGGTGGTCAATACTGGCGCCGTCGCCGGCGAAAAGACTCATGTGCTATTATGGCTAGCCGATCATCCTGCGTCGCGCGCTAGTGCCGATCAATTGGCGGTGGTTGCCCGCAATCTGCCCACTTCGTGGCGTGACAAAGTCAATATCACTGCCGTCTGGGCCGAACCCAATCCTCCTCGGGGAAGCACGCTGGCGAATATCGGAGAGACTTGGAATCTCCCAATGAGTGTTGCGATCGATACACAAGCCGTGGGACGAGATGTATTTGCCATCGCGGAAGCCCCAGCGCTAGTTGTGCTGGATTCCGAAAATCGCTTGCAGATAATGGAAGAGCGAGGTAACCCGCTCCTTGCTCAAATGCTGCCTGGAATTCTCGAGAGAATTGTTGCTGGCGAAAATCTAGCCGAGCGAATTGTCGAAGACGCGCGCGTGGATCAAGATCGATTCGACTCCGAATTGTGGATGGCATCAGCGATCGATGCTGCCGCGGAGTCGTTCGAGCCCACGAGAAAATTTGCCCCACGATTCATGAAACTGAATCTGGCCAATCGCAATCAAACCGCTCAAGAAATTCTGGCTTTGGCAGGCGATCACCGGCAATTGATGTGGGTGCTTCGTGAAGATGGTAGGATCGAACACACCGATGCTGCCGGACAAATCAAACAGTCGCATGAGACTAACTGGAAATTCTCCAAAAATGCTAACGTCCGATTGCAGGTATCGACGCACGGCCAGTTCGTCGCTGCATTCTCGCATGACTCCGGGCGCATCGACTTGTTCGAGATCGCTGCGCAGCGCAAGCAAGTCGTTCAGCTCGCCGCTAACCAGAGGATTGTCGATATTGCCTGGCTTGCCGCCAACGAAGTCCAATCTCCTCGGTTGCTCGTCTTGACCTCTGATCGACAAACCTTGCTTATCGATCCGTCCAGTCAGCAACAATTGAGTGGCTTGTGCCAAGCCGACCCAGTTGCAATCCTACCGCAAACAGATTCTTTCGATGGTCGCAATAGCAGAGGATTGGTCGTGCTGGCAGACCGGCGCGTCGAACCACTGGTTATCGATGGACAGCCGGAAACCCCAAATGCTGGCAAGCCTGCGTTGGTCAAGTCCGCGTCCCATGCAACGGGCGTCTCGGAGAAATCCTCACGTCTGTCGCCCTCGCGCTTGCAATTCCAACCCGGAACTGGGCCATGGAATTGTTGGTCAGACTCGCGCGGGCAAGCCATATTGGCTCACGGATGGATCGCGCGGAACGAACCGGCAGTTTTCTTGCTCGACAAAGATCTGCGACAACAATGGCACTATCGGATACCGTTGACGCGCGGTGATACAGCACCTCCAATAACTGCCGCGACACGCGACCCGATTTCAGGCCAACCCATGTTTTTGATCACTCAACCAAATCAGACGATCCACATTTTGCGCGCCGACGGACAAGTAAGCGACCATTTGCAGCTTGACCAACCCATACGCGGACTAGCTTTGATTCCCGTCGGAGATCAGTTAAATCTGATCGTCGCCCACCCGCGCAGCCTCGACCAATACGCGGTTTCGCCACGTTGATCGCGCTGTGCAAATTAGCGAGCAAGCTTCCTTCGGCAATCGTCGTGGAAATAGGGCGCCCGCTATTCCATCAACGGCCAACAAAGTTCTGGGCCTGGATCTGGAGGAAATCATCGACCACAGCGGCACCGTCGGGAATCGTGTCCAATGCGGCTTCAGCAAGTTAGTATTGCAGGAGAAATAAGTGTCAGGTACGAATGGCACTGCCGGTTGGTATGAAAGGACTTACTTCAAGCGGCCGTCATTAGTTCCAGCTTCGCTTGCGCGCGTGGCTTGGTCAATAAGGCGAGCAGTTTAGGCCTGCGTTTATTGGCTCTCGGTTCTACTCGATCGGGTCGTTGGCCAACGAATTCGCTGGAGCTGGTTTGCTGACCCAGCTCGACCAACTCAGCAGTCAACATCACGCTTGCCAGCAGCCAGTTGTTGGCTAGCAATTGCTGCGTCGTCGTGAAACTCAGGGTACGTGGCATCCGACCGTTGGCCGAACAACTCTGCAACATCTTCAGTCGAATCAGGTTGTAGGCCAACAAGCAGGACCAGATTTCAGTCTGCACCATCTCCGGTGTTTTCGCTCGAACGATGTCCATACCCAACGAGATTTTGATCGATCTGATATCAAGCTCAACTAACCAGCGACTTCTGTAAACATTCGTGATCCAGTCGCGAGTGAAAACGTCCGTTTCCAGAATCGTGGTGGCAATCGTGTACTTTTTTGCGCGAAAGCCAGGTTGCTCAATAATCACATCCACCAAACGAATTTTAACTTGCTCTGGGCACGCGGCGTATTCTTCTTCGCTCATCCAGTCCGGACGCTGTGGCCGAAGCCAGACTGTAGTTCGCTGGTGTTTGTCGATTCGATGAGCTCCGAGTGGGTCGTCATCGCGTTTGTCGTGGTTCTTCATCACGATGTTGACGCTTTTGATCATACAAGCCACCACAATCCAGTAGGTGCAATAGAAACAATCAGCGACCAACGTATCGCCTGGTTGTAGCCGGTCAAGCATCTGCCATAGCAAGGCCGTTTCACCGCTTTGTTTTCCAGCGTAAGGACCAAGTGCTAGATCATCGAGCAACCCAGTGACCATCGAGATCAAGCTGACTCCGCGAATGATTGGAAACCCAAGTCCTTCCTTTTGCGACGGGTTTTGGGGAAACACTTCCTGGTTCTCTGGCGTGTCGGCTGCGGTGACGGTGAAGCCATCAA
Organism: Planctomycetaceae bacterium; assembly: GCA_005798335.1. Taxonomy (GTDB): domain Bacteria; phylum Planctomycetota; class Planctomycetia; order Pirellulales; family Pirellulaceae; genus Aureliella. Next base: position 7,932 of record SYJV01000019.1, read on the forward strand.
CGAGCAATAAGCGACCGCTTGTTGAAACGGACTGTGCATCGGCAACGACATCATGTTGCTTGAGGTCGGGATCGAGATTCTGCGCATCGTAAATCGCTTCGGTGGTGCGAGCGATTTTACAGCAGATGTCGCGAATGG
>SYJV01000183.1 GCA_005798335.1 Planctomycetaceae bacterium
ATTAGCATCAAAAATATCCCGCCGATTCTGCCGTGCCATAATCCACCCCTTTCAAGACAACAAACTTCCCCCGAAACCTACCAACCCCCACATCTTAACGGCATTCGCCAATTGGAAAAGTGGGTGGCACTTATTTCCCCGGAAAAGTGGGTGGCACCTATTTCCCTATTTTCTTATTTTCTTACCTATTTTCTTATTACTTCGGTTCTTATGCTCGGCAACGATCATTTGATTTTTTGATCGCGCTGATCAGTTTTTGAGATTCTGGTTTCAATGATCGGTGCCGAACGTCTTCACCAGCGATTCAACGCATCGTTTCGAGCGCAGATCTCTCTCCTTTTCTCGTTTTAGTTCGCTTGTGCGCAGAGCTTCCCCGTGTGCCGTCCGCTGCTGGCTGCGGCACACGGAGTGTGCCTGCTACTTAATCCGGGCTAAGCACTTGCCGAAAAATTTGACGGGGATGGGCGAAAAAAGTGCCGAATTTTGATTGACTATCACAAGTCACCACGTTCAATTATTGGTAGTTTACGTTCGATTGTTGTTCTCTGTTTCTAAGGTGCAGCCATAATGACTAAGGTGAATTGGAAATCGAAGGTCGAGAAGGCGGGTTTCACGCTGGTCGAGTTGTTGGTAGTGATTGCAATTATTGGAGTGTTGGTGGGACTGTTGCTTCCTGCTGTACAAGCGGCGCGGGAGGCAGCTCGAAGAATGCAATGCAGCAATAACTTGAAACAAATTGGTTTGGGGTGCCATAATTTCGCGTCAGCGTACAGTTTTTTTCCTTTTCAACGCTACACGTATGAGCGACCGCCGACAACGGCACCACTGCTAAACAGTATGGGTGCAGACGAAATCGGACCCATCACAAATGCTGGTTCCTCTCCGGGATATACAAGCGTTCCAAATTTCAACACTGGAGCGAATGCTCGCGACTGGGGATTTCTGGCATTGCTGTTGCCGTATATTGAGCAGCAGGCGATCTACGATCAAGGGAGAATTCCGCGAAATACGATACTTGGTCGCGATCCGTTCGGAACCAATCACGTAAGTTCGGTTGCCGGAATTCCAATTTCCACTTATCTGTGCCCGAGCGACGGAGATGGATCTTCGACGCGCACCGCAATTCAAGGCAGCCTTTACAAAGAGCGTCCGCTTCAGACAGGAATTACAAGTTACAAGGGCATCAGCGGTTCGAATTGGAGTTGGGGCCCGTTCCCAAACAACTTCAGCGCGGCGGATACCTGTTGTCAAGCGAGCTATAAAGTTGCCGGTCGTGGAGGCGATCCTTGGGTAGCCGGCAACGGCATGTTTCCAGGTAACGGATATATGTGCAAACGGAGATTCTCGTCTCTGACCGACGGCACGAGCAATACGGTTCTCGTTGGAGAGTCGACCTATCCGAACGCAACTCGAATGGGCTCCACCTGGTGTGACACATCTGGTTCGTTGGCTCATGTCAGCCAACCGCCCAATTTCAAGTGGACCAACATGAATGATTGGACGCATTTGATGGGTGTTCGCAGTAAGCATGCTGGCGGCGTGCAGTTCGCGTTCGCTGACGGATCGGTTCGCTTCGTCACGGATACCATTGAACTAGGGATCTTGCGTGGCTTGGGAACGATCACGGGCGGTGAAGTCGCAACCGATGTTCAGTAGCTTGGACATGAATGCGAACTGTTAGTCGGTTGCTCGATAGCTTCGATCTGGATTCGGCTGCGCCGTTTGCGGTGACAATCTCACCGCACCGCGCGCAACCGCTTCCGTTTGGTTCCGTTTGCGGTTTAGATTAACGATCTTTGAGCAAATGGACATTAATTCCACGAAAATGAGACAAGGGGATATGTATATGAAACACGCTGCGCCTATTTTGCTGAGCTTAGTGTGGGTTAGTCTCATCGGCTGCGGAGGAGACACACTTGACTTGGTGCCTGTATCGGGCACTGTCCTGTTGGATGGCAAACCGCTAACCAAAGTCGGCCAAGGGGGCGTCTCGTTTTTTGCGAACGCTGCCAAAGGCAATAAGACTCAACACATTCCTACGGGTGTAATTGATGCTGAAGGAAAGTACGAGTTAGAAACTGGCGGCCAGAAGGGGGCTCCTCCCGGTTCATACAAAGTACTCGTGAATGCGTTTCAGAATACACCCGACGAAGGTCCAGTTGCGCCGAGATATTTGCTGAATGCGAAATTCTACGATCTCACCAAGACAGACCTGACAATTGAAGTAGTTTCTGGATCGGCTCCCGGTCAATACGATTTGAAAGTCACCAAGAAGTGACCGTCATGTACGTCGTTGTACGTCGTGAGTCTTGTGAACATCCATGGTAGATTATTTCTTATTTCTTCACTTCAGAGACTTCAAATTCACTTCAGAGACTTCAAAAATGCCAGAAGATCTGCGACCTCTTTTGCGGAAACGTCACGCAACGCATTTTGAGGCATCAGAGGGGTTTTCTGAGCGACCATCTCCTCGATGTTGTCCGCCGGGACATTGACAACCTTACCAGCGGAAGTTCGCAGTGCGACGCTATCGGCGGTTCGCTGAACAAGCAGGCCGGAATGGACGATTCCTTCCTTTGTCACAAGCACCCAAGGCACGTACTCCGGTGCAATTTTTTGAGACGGTACCGGTGCAATTTTTTGAGACGGTAATAGAATGCTGGACAGCAGATCGCTCGGTTTGGCTGTCCGCCCGATCTCTTTCAGATGGGGCCCGACAGCAATCCCTCGTTCACCAATATGGTGACAATTGCCGCATTGCAAGCGATTGTCCGCGAAGAACAATCGCTCGCCGCTCTTTGAGTCGCCCGCAATGCCCAGTATTTGTGCTGGATTGTGTTCAACTTCCGTGGGGCGTTCCTCTTCCGGCAAAAAGTGCAGAAACAATTCTCTTTTCGGAGACAATCAAAAAAAGGTTAGAACCATGTCCTTTCGCAGTGAAAACCTATTTGCCCGAGATCGCAGAACCTTTCTTAACGCGGCCGCCCATTCATTGGCATCGCTGGCGACTGTATCCGTCGTCGGCGAGAAACGCAATTACGCGATCGCCTCCCAGTCTGACTCTCCGACTGAGAAATCAATCGTTGTCGACACGCACATGCACGTGTGGGCTAACGACGCAAGTCGCTATCCATTTCAGCATCCGTACCAGCAGGATTTCGACAAAGCACCGCATGATGGAACTGTGGAGATGCTGATTGAGGACATGGACCAACATGGTTGCACTCACGCAGTGCTCGTGCAAGTAATTTATCACGGTTGGGATAACCGGTATATCGCCGACTGCGTGCGGCGTTTCCCCGATCGATTGCGAGCGCACGGGTTGATCGACCCTAAGGAGTCGAATGTCGCCGACAAGCTCGAATATTGGATGAAGGAACATGGGCTTCACGGAATGCGATTCAGTCCCATCTACTACAAGGATGGTCAACATGGCGGCGATGGTTGGCTCGACGCGGACGAGACACATCGGCTTTGGAAAAAAGCAGAATCGCTAAGCGCGGTTTTCAATTTCTTCATTGCTCCGCGTCAGTTGCCAAAACTCGCCAAGATGGTCAGTGCGCACCCTGGTGTGTGCGTCATCATCGATCATCTGAGCCAAGTCGACTTGAAGGCCGCCGATCCCGAACCGGACGTAACGCGATTGATCGAGATGGCTCGGTACGAGAACGTTTGCGTCAAAGTTTCTGAACTCAGTTCGGTTTCCAGTTCGGGTACTTATCCGTTTACCGATGCGTACCCTTTCGTGAAACGAGTGTACGAAGCGTTTGGTCCCGATCGCCTGTTGTTTGGCACAGGATACCCTGGAAGTGCCAGAGCCCACTATCATCGCCCAACACTGGACCGGGAAATTGCTCTCTTCAATCACATGCCTTTCCTCTCGACCGAGGATCGCAGTAAAATTCTCGGCCGAAATGCCAAGCGTTTGTGGGGCTTGGCAGTTTAACTGATTGCCCTTCGGAGTGTGCCTACTACTTTGACCTAGGTTGATACAATCATCAAAACGACTGGAGCAAGCAATGACCGTGTTGAAGCGCAGTGGACTTGTAGCGATCGTCGTTATTCTTGCCATTCAATCCGATGGCAGACCGGATGACGAGCAAGAACGAGCGGCCAAGTTCGAACAAGTTATTAAGACGATGCAGGCCTTTGCGATCAAGCCGGCAGATTCGGAAGGTGGTGATTTGAAGTTAGTCATGCCACCGGTGTTGCGATACTCCGATTCAGTACAAACGGCGATTTTTCCCAAGATCCCAGATGGCGCAGTGTTTGTCTTTACGCATGATGGGATGCCAGGTGCAGTTACAGCTATGCACTTAGGCACGTCTGGACGAATTTGGGCTGAGTTTCTGGCGCTATCGACGAAGCCACTGGTTGTAACGCGTGGCGAAACGCTGTTTTGGAAATCGACAGAAACGGCGGCGAATTTTCAACCATTGCGTGACGTACAACAACCGTCGAGGACCGCAATTTTTCGATTGTCTCAAATGCGTGGGATTTTGAAATCGTTTTCAGCTTCTATTACGGACCAAAGCTCCGGCCGCCAAGAACTAAGGCTATTGCCGCAACCGGTCTTTCGCTACTCACAGCCTGCCAAAGGAATCGTCGACGGTGCCATTTTCGTGTTCGCGCGAACAACCAATCCCGAAGTGTTGCTGGCCCTGGAGGCTCGCCGCGAAAATGATAAAGACGTTTGGGTCTACTCGCCACTTCGTTTTACCGGCCGACAATCCGACATCTGCTATCAGGGCTCCAGCGTTTGGACCCACGGATCATCTACGGGCAACCGAGCTGACACCACATCCTTCTACCAGACGTTAATTGAACCAGAACCCATGTCCAAGTAGTTTAATTTAAGAAGAAAGGGATATTTTTTCCTAACAACCGGCCCGTGTCGGGTCCGTAGGGTGCCAGCAATTCGTTCCAACGCCTGTGAGCCCTTGGCATGGGCTCGTCGCATGAGTACTATGCGATCAGTCGCTTCGGACTCTTCGCCACGGCTGCGGGTCAAACGAGCCTACGGATCATGATTTAGGGGCAAATCAATGCTATTGGATACCCATACCAATTTGATGTGGTACCCGGACCATCTCTCGGACGAGTTCGTTCAGTTTGCTTGGGAGGCTAAGCGGGCCAAAATGAAACTCTCACCGGATGTCTATTTCGCGGGAAGTGAATCGAAACACGCCAACGCTTTTGACTCGCGTCCTCAACAATTGCTCGATGCGACGGCCGAAGCAGATAAGGTCATCGTTTTTGGTATCAAGGCACCGTTCTGTGGCATCAATGCGGATCAAGAATTGATCGCGAATTTTGTCAAGCAACACTCCGACCGCTTCATCGGTTGGTGTTCCGTCGATCCGAACGATTGCGATTGCGTCGAACAACTCGAGCACTACGTAAATAACCTGGGCTTCCGCGGCTTAAAATGTTCTCCTATCTATCAAAACTGGGATCCGCAAGATCCCAAACATTTGCCGCTGTTCAAGAAAGCCGAATCGCTAGGCATTCCCGTCAACGTCCATCAAGGGACGTCCTTCGTTCGCCCCGGACCGCTCAAGTACGCCAATCCCATCCTGTTGGAAGACATCGCCATCGCGTGTCCTGATCTTCGGTTGGTAATTGCACATATGGGGCACCCTTGGGAGGTCGATTGTGTTGTCTTGATTCGCAAGCATCCCAACCTCTATGCCAACGTGTCGGCTCTTCACTATCGCCCGTTGCGTCACTACCAGGCCTTTATGACGGCCATCGAATATGGCGTCGAACATAAACTCATCTTTGGGTCGGACTTTCCTTCGGCAACTCCTGCACAAGTCATTGCGGGCCAGCATAAAGTGAATGATGTCGTCGAGGGAACGAACTTTCCGAAGGTACCAGCCGAAACTATCCACAACATCATCTACGAGAATTGGAAACGGTTCTTGCCGGAGTACGCACTCATTTGCCTGGTGCTGTTGAGCGGATGGCTCGGGCTCGGAGTCGCTCGGGCTGACGAGCCCACTTACGAGTGGAAAATGGTGACGACAAGCGCGCCTTGGAAGGGTCGGGACGGTGCCGGCATCCTTAGCTACCGAGGTCAATTGTGGTTGTTGGGAGGTTGGAATCCAAGCGATCGCCAGACGTTTCCTATGATCTGTACCAATGACGTATGGTCAAGCCGCGACGGAGCCGATTGGTCCCTGGTCAAAGCCAACACCTTCAAAGATCCTTCTTTCAATCGGGCTAGCGACTGGGAAGGACGACACACGGCTGGTTACGCCGTTTACCGCGACAAGATGTGGATCATTGGCGGCGACTGCAATCAGAAACATTATCAGAACGATGTCTGGAATTCGACTGACGGTAAGAATTGGACTAACGTCAACCAAGGAATCACTCCGCCCTGGGCACCTCGCGCGTTGCATTACACGGTGGTGCATGATGACAAGCTGTGGGTCATCGGTGGGCAAACGATGCCGGGGTTCGTCCTCAGCGATGACAAGTCAAAGGACAAGAATCAATCGATCGGTACCACTGAAAAGTTTTATCGAGATGTATGGAATTCTACCGACGGCGTTCATTGGCAAGAAGTCACGCCCCAGGAGCCGTTTTGGTCACCGCGTGGGATGATTGGTGGAAGTGCGGTCATGAACGGCCGCATTTGGATTCTGGGTGGAGGTACCTACGATACTCCGACCACTCCTCGTCGCAATTTTTTCAACGATGTTTGGAGTTCATCCGATGGCATCCAGTGGACGCGTCACACGGCACAAGCACCGTGGCATCCCAGGCAATACCACGATGTGGCTGTCTGGGACAATCGTCTGTGGGTAATGGAAGGGTATCATGAAAACGGTGGCAATCGCAACGATGTCTGGCACTCGACCGACGGCGTCACTTGGACGGAACTACCCAACACGCCCTGGAAACCTCGGCATGCTGCCAGCTTAATTGTCCACAACGGTTCACTCTGGATGATCGCTGGAAACAACATGCAGCCCGACGTGTGGCAATTAGTTCGCAAGTGACTTACTCTCCGAAGATTTGGTGAATCTCATCCAGCCAGACGACGAATTCCGCTGTGAAATCGTTGCGATGGGGCTGATCGGGGCTCCAACAACCATCGGATTGCTGCGCCGCCAATAGGTTGTCACCGACACGTTGGGCCATTTCGCGATATTTGGGCTTGCCGGTGTGATGCCACAACAATGCGGCTGCCCAACCCACTTTGCCAGCTTGCGGAGTGCGAAAGAGGTGGTCGCAAGCGATTTCCGCTGGCCGCATGTATTCTTCGGCAAGCTCAAGCGACGCGATTGCTCCAGTGGAGCGGTAGTGGAGCACTAAGAAACCCGCGCCGATTCCAGGATGGAAAAAATATTGATCCTTGGGCTCACTCACATCTAACAGATAGCGAATCTTGTTGTTGTCTTCCACTGTGGTGATTAGACCATCTTGACGATTGCAAACGGAATACATCCGTTTTGGATAATCAGGTTGTTGGTCGATCAAGTTTCGCATCCATCGAGCTACCCCATCGGCAATTTTCTTGCGGCCCGTATAAATGGCGGCTTGGCCACCAATGCTGGTCACCCACAAATCTTGCAATGTTGTGGCTTTGCGCTCAGATGGGCTGGAATAAAAACCACCCGACTCTGCGTCCCAGAAACCTTCCAAGAATTCCATTCCGCGATTGGCCAAATCGAAATGGCCATTGCGGACGGCACCGATCACAATCCAACAATTGTAATAGGCATAGTAATAGCAATCCTTCGCTTGCACCGGACGTGGACCGAAATCGCCGTCGACAAGCAAGCCGTGACTTCGAATCCAACCTAACAATTTGTTCGCTGCGGCAGATTCGCCAGACATTGAAAAAGCCATGGGAACTTTATAATAGTCGGTCACGCCTGCGTCAGGATTGCCGAATCCTCCATCCGGTCGCAACTGACGAAATAGAAATCCCGCGCCTTTATCACGTCCCTCGCGAAAGCGATGGTTCGACTTAGTTGACATTTTTCGTTGTCCCCGCGACTTAGAAATTGGTTGTGTGAATGACAGTTTACGACAAACTCAGCGGCGATGCACTGTGCGTTTTTTTGGTACGATGATTCACTAACTTTCGGAAAAGAAGTCGTTAACTCAAAGGAACATCGATGCGTGACGAAGTAGTTGAACTTGCTCAGCAGTTGATTGCGATCCAGTCGGAATCCTTACTGAGCAATGCGACGATCAGTGATTTCTTGCAGAAGTGGCTGGAAAAGCACGGCTTGGCAGTCGAACGCATCTGCTACATCGACCCAAATGGCGTGGAAAAAGTCAACCTGATTGCCCAAATGGGCGAAGGAACTGGCGGGCTGGGCTTTTTTTCACATTCGGACACAGTGCCCGGTGATGGGGCGCAGTGGCAACCGTTCAATCCTCGCGTCGAAGACGGCAAACTGTATGGGCGCGGCAGTTGCGATATGAAAGGGCCTCTGGCCGCATCCATGATCGCGGTTGCCGGCATCGATGCTTCGAAATTGCGCCGTCCACTTTACATTGCGATTGCAGCCGATGAAGAAATGGGACACGTCGGCGCGCACCACATTCAAAAGGAATCGGCCACGTTCAAACAGAATTGGCCAACTTGGACTGTGATTCCCGAACCGACGGAGATGCTGCCCGTCTATGCTCACAAGGGAGGAGCGTTGATCACAGTCACCGCCACTGGGCGCGCGGCACATACCAGCCTGGATACGGGCATCTCGGCAAACTTCCTCATCGCCCCGTTCCTAGCCGAGATGGCGGAGCTGGCCAAGCGTATGAAATCAGAAGAGCGATACAAGAACCACGAGTTCGATCCGCCGACCAACGGCTTTAACCTGACGATCGATGATGGCGGCTGTGCGACCAACGTAACTGCCGCGAAGTGTGTCGCCAAAGTAAATTTTCGCATCATGCCGAACGATCTGCACGAAGAGATTATTGCACAAATCGAGGCAGCCGCCCGACGCTACGGCCTCGCTATTACTCATCGCAAGCTGATGCCGTTTATCGTACCCAAGGATGCACCAATCGTTCAGGCCGCCTGTCGGGCCGTCAATGCGGCGGCGATGAATGTTCCGTTTGGCACGGAGGCCGAGTCCTATCAACGCTATACTCAATGCGTTGTCCTTGGTCCGGGCGGCATCGGACAAGCACACACAGTTAATGAATTTGTGAGAATTGATCAGTTGGAACAAGCCGTCACCGCTTTTCAGCGCATAATCACCGAGTTGTGCATGTGAAGCGGCTTGCAGAACTGCGAGTGCAGGCCGAGGCTCTTTATCAAGTAGCACGACCTTGGGGCTATCAAGCAATTTGAGGCTGAAATGTTTAATCTATTTCCACAGCCATCGTTCACCGGTGCCCGTCCAACGCGGAGACAGGTATTGAGCATGGCGGCAATGTCCGCTGGGAGCATGGCTGGAGCGATTGCGTGTGGTGAAGCTCGATCGCAACTTGCCGCGACTGGTCGCGGCACCGCAAAGAGCTGCATTTACATATTTCTCTGCGGTGGTCCTTCGCAACCCGATTTATGGGACCTAAAGCCGTCTGCTCCCGCGGGAGTGCGCAGCGAGTTTCGACCGATTTCGACATCGGTCCCTGGAATTCAATTTGGGGAATTGATACCGCAAGTTGCCAAGCACGCGGACAAGCTGGCATTGATTCGTTCGATGACGCACGCAAATAACGACCACAATGGGGCCATCGTTCACACGCTCCTTGGTCAACTGCCCACAACGGCGGGCGCACTCTACGCGGCGCGGGACGATCATCCTGGGCTGGGCGGAATTCTTTGGAAGACGCTCGGACCGTCTGGCCCATTACCAGCTTGGGTCGTGCTGCCCCGTTACTTCGGTACGAATTCGCCACCGTACAAAGGTCAGTCAGCGGGCATGCTCGGCGCCGAGTTCGATCCCCTGCTGTTTAACAAAGAGCGCCGAGGATCGCTGACCGACGCTCCATTGCGTCTCGATTCGCTCGAATTGCCGCCTGACGTTGCAAGTAGACGATTGATAGATCGACGAGACTTGCTGGCAGAACTCAATGGCATCAAGGCTTCGACCACTGCCAACCTGGCGGATGTTCGCGAGCGAGCGTTCGCATTGTTGACCTCCGATTCTCAACGTCATGTGTTCGACCTGGCGCGAGAGCCGGTTCGCATTCGAGAACGCTATGGAACCAACGAATACGGACAGAGCTTGCTGATGGCTCGCCGATTGGTCGAATCGGGAGTGCGCTTCGTCAATGTGTTCTGGACCTTTTTCGATGCGAAAGGTTGTCAATTCAATCTGTGGGATAACCACGGAGTGGCCAACGACGTCTGTGGGATCGACGGTCAACTAACCGGTCGCCAGCAATTGACGCATCGATACTGCACACCCTCTTTTGATCAGTCGTTTTCCGCACTATTGGAAGATCTCACCGATCGCGGCATGCTGGACGAAACGTTGGTCGCAGTGGCAGGCGAGTTCGGGCGAACACCGAAGATCAACGCCACTGGTGGTCGAGACCATTGGGCACACTGCTACACTCAATTGCTTGCCGGTGGAGGCGTTCGCGGCGGCAGTGTGTGGGGTGCCAGCGATTTAGAAGGCGCCTATGTGAAAGATGCTCCGGTAACACCAGACGATTACGCTGCCACGATCCTGTACGCTTTCGGGATCAATCCCGAGGTGGCTATCGTCGACCAAACGAATCGTCCAGTCCGAGTGACATCCGGACATCCCGTTGCAGGATTGTTTTGAGGGTATGTATCCAATCCGGAAACTTGTTGTGTCGGTCGACTTTGACATCCCTTTTTTCACCCGTGAGGCGCCATGTACCTGGGCTGATGAAAAGTGAACCGTTGGCGCTAGCCCAAGTTCCCCAACTCAGCCGTTTCATTTTTAGTCGTCCTCGGAAAATGGCAGTGTAAACCACAAAGGCACGAAGAATAGTGCACAGAGAACCAGAATTCAAACCTTTGTGTCCTTGTATCTTCGTGGTTTGCAATCTTTCGGGCCAGGCAGCGGACATCGCAGGGTCTCCCTTAGTCTCCGGCGACGAACGTGCGGCGCTCGACGCCCTTCTCCAGGAAGCAGAATCCGCAGTGAAAAAATGAACAACCACAAACGCACAAAGGGCATCTCTGACTTTGTGCCTTCGTGTCTTCGTGGTTTATTACCCGCAAACAATCCGCTTAGTCCCGTCTTTGATTACGGGAACATTGAAGTTGATGAGCAACCCAAGACGCCGATCGGTTAGTTTCAGGTAAGTTATTATTTGAGCCTTATGAACGGGGGCGATTTGCTCCACGGCTTTCAGTTCCAGGATCAGTTTTCCATCGACGAGAATATCGACCTTCAAAGCGGCATCCAGTAAGACGCCGTCGTACAACACCGGCACGGCAAGCTGCCGTTCCGCTTTGACGCCGGCCTTTGCGAACTCGTGCATCATGCAAACTTCGTAAACGCTTTCCAGTAGCCCCGGGCCGAGAGTTGAATGGACTTGATATGCCGCATTGACCGAGATCTTGGCGAGTCGTTCCAGTTCTTCAGAGATTGGGGCAAAGTTCCGTTTCATTTTTAGTCGTCCTCGGAAAATGGCAGTGTAAACCACAAAGGCACAAAGGCACGAAGAATAGTGCACAAAGAACCAGAATTCAAATCTTTGTGTCTTAGTGTCTTCGTGGTTTGTAATCATTTGGGCCAGGAAGCGGAATCCGTATTAAGAAAATAACCACGAAGACACGAATGGCTTTTTTACATTGTGCCATCGTGACGTCGTGGTCTAAAAGTGTATGCGTCCCGGTTGACTAGAACAGAGGCGACAGAAGGCGTGATATCAAAGGTGTCATTGTTTACAAACGTGATGGGGTCATTCGGGTTGGAGGATGGCCTAAGGAAGCGGAAGCGCCTACGACCGCTTCGGCACAGTCAATCCCACGCCCAATCGATACACTCAATCCTCGTCACGTTTGCTTGGCAAGCCAGAGCGGCACAGTAGCTCTCCACCATTGGAACAATTCGAACTTGCCAGTCGCTGGCTACTTCGTCGGCGACGGCCAATTTCTGAATTGAAACAAATCGACGTGGATCGATGTCCACTTCGACATTGTCCAGTGGCAGAGAAATTCCGAGCCCAAGAGCCTTGATGACAGCTTCTTTACAAGTCCAGCCGCGAAAGAACCCTGCAACTGCCAGCTCGGGTGGTAGTTGTTGCCACGCTGCGAATTCAGTCGCCGAAAACGTAGTCTTGGCAATTCCCTCCAGCGTCTCGATGCTTCGCAGTTCCTCGACATCCACACCCACTGGCGACACACGCGAGGCACCTATCAAAATCCATTGGCCCGAGTGGGATGTATTGAACTGTACCTGGGAGGCATGGCACTGCGAAAGTGATGGTTTGCCAAACGGGCCGTACTCGAATTGTATTTCCACGGCCGGAATGCCGAGCCAGTAGCTTAGCAGTTGACGTAGAATCGCGCGGGCAACCACCGACCTGCGGTAATCGATTTCCTTACGGTACCGATCCGCCTTGGTCGCCTCGTCGGCGGACAGGACTAACTTCAGTTCGCCTAGACGCGAATGGGAAATGGTGATCGGAACTCGAACCACGATCGCGGAATCTTGTGGCAATCGATCGAATATCTGCATCGTCGAATTCGAAACTGGCCCGCGAAAGTTCAAGAAATTTATCGCCCGTTTTTGCCAGCCTTGAGAATGAAGTCGACAAATTTCTGATCGAATTTCTCAAGGTCCTTACCAAAGTGCTTTTGAAACAATTCCAGGCGTTCGCGCGGCAAGCATTCGCCCAAAGGAGTCTGTTGCGACAGGTCCTTTATGTAAGCTGTAAAGGCTTTTCGATTGACTTTGAGCAAATAGTAAGTCAGCGCCCAGCTTTCGGCATACGCAGACTGAGCGGTTTGGCTGTTGCGCAATCGATCGTCGGTCGTGAGCAAAGTAATCAACGAATCGCTGGGACGTTGAGGCAGGAATCGTCGAAAATTCTGGTAATTATAGAAATTCAATTTGCCGATCGTTCCCCAACCCTTCGCGTTCGATACATCGGGTGTCTCAAAGAACATAGCCAAACCTTCGCTGACCCAGATCGGATTGTCAGCCAATCGAACCTGGAGCCCGGAGTTGTAAGCCATCTGATGAACAGCTTCGTGCACGATGGTCGCCACTGTGCGTTCGGCTTGCGGTTGTGCAAGAATCGTGTTGATCAACTGCTGAGTGCGAGGACGGCTGCCGGTTTTGTTGAAGCCAGCGATGCCAGTCAAATCAAATGTCACCACGCGATTCGTTTGCACATGATAGTAACCGATCATCGACTCGGCAGAATCTCCCAGTTCGCGTTTCGCAAACGGGAGATAGGCTGCCTTAGTGTCGAACACATAGGCGACCAGAGGGAATCGAGGTTCCTGCAATCGAATTCCGAGGCCCTTCCAGTAGATGATAAACGCTCGATGTAGTCGTTCGAACAACTCGCCGACCCAGCGCGCGTAGGTTTCGCTGGTGTTGTAGATGATCACATAGTGCGCCGTTTTGTGAACTAGGAACTCATCCGGCAATTCTTGTTTGGCTTGTTCGAAAATCTCCTGACCCGACATCGGTTTGAAAGGCTCGGTGCTGTCGCTGCTCGATATTATCTCGGAGGGTTGCAACGTCCAAAGTCGGCCATCGGGTGTCAAGAACAGAATTCCACCGTCGGCAGCTTGAACAAGAACTTCCCCGAGCGATTTCGTGGTCCCGCGTTCGTGCTTGAATTCGACGACCCTAGTGGGTAAAAGCGGGGCCGCAGTTGGCGTCTCCTGCCCAAAGCAACTGTGTGCGATTCCAATTAGGATTAACCCAGCGCACGCGATCCCAACCAGGCTGAATCGCTCATATCGGTGTGCTTGTGTGCCAGATTTGCACTCCATCGCTTTGATCCTACGAAAAGTCGAAAAGTAAGGATTGGCAACAGGCGTGCGGATGCAGTTCGAGCACGCTTGGGGACCGCACGTGATTCCGGCCAGTTACCATTGGCGGATCGAGTGCGACCAGATATTAGTCTACACGCTTTGTTAGGTCCTGGGGATAGACTCAAAATTTCGTAGCCTTTGCTATTGTGGCGAATTGATTCGAGGTCTCGTACATCGATGCTAGAGCTGGAAAAGCCAGAACGGGAGATTCATACTCAAATTAACTCTTCTTTGGCGCGAAATTTGGAGTAGGCATCAGCCAGTCAACGACACGCCTCTACAACGTAGCATTCTGGGACAAAGATGGCTAACCAAAAGATCCTTGTGCCTTTCGATTTCAGTTCGCACAGCGAACGCGCACTAAATGTCGCTAGCGATTTGGCTCGGGAGCTGAAATCAGAAATCCACTTAGTTTTTGTGCATGATGGTGAGCGCAGTGCGATGGTTAAGAAGCATTTCAACTCAATTCTCAACCAGCAACGTGCGTTTAGGCGCAATACCGTTCAACGAACGTGGGATAAGCTTCCAGCCTTGTTATACCCCACATCTTTCTTGACATAAGAATGATCGAATTCCTAACCTTCAATTCCCTCGAATCAAGATCGATTTGGATACTTTTCTTGAGATCCTTACA
>SYJV01000184.1 GCA_005798335.1 Planctomycetaceae bacterium
ACAAGATATTGACAAGCTGGAAGCTTATCCCACGTTCGTTGAACGGTATTGCGTCTAACAGATACTCAAACCACTCGAGTTATGAACCATCACTCGGCTCTATTCCTGGAATAAATCTGGCTGCGAATTGCTCTTATTATGTGAACGATCCATAAGTTCACTCGCCGATACTCTTTGATTCCTACTATACCGATTGGAGACCGCCCGATGAATTACTTCAGCGGACTTGCGGATGTCGTCGTCATTTTCCACGGCGCTTATGTAGCGTTCGTTCTGCTTGGATTGGTAGCCATCCTCGCGGGATACATTTTGCGCTGGAACTGGATTCGAAATTGGTGGTTCCGTGGAACGCACTTAACAATGATTCTGGTGGTAGTCGTCGAAGCTTTTGCTGGTGTCACCTGTCCGCTGACAACTTTGGAAAAATACCTACGCTTACAAGCCGGCACGACGGTACGTGAAGGAACTTTCTTGGGCCAGATCGTTCACGACTGGCTGTTCTACGATGTGGAACCTTGGGTATTGACGGCAGCGTACAGCTTGTTTGGCCTGTTGGTGCTGGCAACGTGGATGATCATTCCACCTCGTCGCCTAGCACTGCCGGTTACATCCAAGCGAGATAAATAATCCCCACGGCCAATGGAAACAAAAGGATGCTCAGCGGAGCTCCCACGCGGACGTAATCGGTGAATTTGTATCCACCTGGTCCGTAAACCATCATGTTCGTCTGATAACCGATAGGTGTCATGAAGCTCATCGACGCAGCGATCGTCAGAGCAATGATCAAGGGACGCGAATCCATGCCATGCAATTTGGCTGCCTCGATGCATACTGGAAACAGCAAGATCACTACAGCATTATTCGTAATGACCTCCGTGGTAACAACAGCGATTAGATAGATGCTGGCCAGCACGCCAATCGGTCCCATTGCTCCAGCAAAGCCTACGAAGCTCTCCGCGATATTGCGCGCTGCGCCGCTGCTTTGCAGTGCCGCGCCCACGCCAAACGAAGCTCCGATCGTAATCAGAACTTGCCATTCGATGCTCTGCCTCGCTTCGCTCATCGAAATGCAGCCAGCAAAAATCATAGCGGCGGCAATCAATACTCCCGCGATTGGGATCGGCATCGACGTCTTATCTTGATCGAGAACTGACATGAGTACCAGCAGCAACGCAAACAGGCAAGCTGCGATCCACGCCCGATCCGATCGCAGCGGACGCCACTCCGGAACGTCGCTGATTAGCACGAACGCTGGATCATTGCGATGTAGCCGCAAGAACGCGGGCCGAACTTGCAACAGTAGAGTGTCACCGGGATGGAGTTCAATATCGCCGACTTTGCTTAAGATGCGGCTGCCACTACGGTGCACGGCGACGACAGCAGCGCCATACGTCGCTCGGAAATCCGCCTCGCGAATCGTCTTGCCGATCAAAGGTGACGTGTGCGAGATGACTGCTTCACAAAGTTGCCGCTTTCTTTGCCCCTGCGGTGAGACTTCGTAGGCTGAGTCGCTGGCGGGGACCAGGCCTTGAATTTTCTCCAGTTCGACGATACTGCTGACCACACCAGTAAATGTCAGCCGGTCGCCCGCCTCGATAGATGTCGAAGGCTCGACTGGGCCAATGACCATTTCCTGCCGCTGAATTTCGATCAAGAACAGGCCCGGCAGATGGCGTAGACCTGCGCCTTCGACCGATTTTCCGATCAGTCGGCAGCCTGATTGAACTTCCATTTCCGCCAGATACTCACGGCGCGACTCGCCAAGCTGTTCCAACAAGTCCTTGCGCTCAGGCAACAACCGCTTGCCGAGGGTCATTAGATACAAGACACCTACCAGCGCACACGGAATGCCGACCCACGAAAGTTCAAACATCGACAACGGCTGCATCTGGTTATCAATCATTTGCCCATGGGTGATCAAGTTGGTCGAGGTGCCGATCAGTGTGCAAATTCCACCTAGCAACGTCAAGTAAGATAAAGGCAACAAGAGCTTGGAAGGGGAGACGTGGTTGCGCCGACTCCACTGCAGAACGATCGGCATGAACATCGCTACAATCGGTGTGTTATTCAAGAAAGCGCTTAACGGTACGACGACGCTCGATAATCTTCCTAGCGCTTGGCCCTGCGTCTTAGCTCCGCCCAGCACTAATCGTCCGATATGATCCAATAAACCAGTCTCGCGCAATCCGGCCGCGACGACAAATAACGCTCCCACGGTAATGACAGCGCTGTTGCTGAATCCTTGGAATGCAACCTCTGGTCCGATTACTCCCAATGCGACCAGCACCGCTGTCGCCGTCAGAAAGAGGATGTCCGCCTGAATCCATTCAAATATCAAAGCCACTACAATCGTTAGGACAACTGCCAGCGTAATCTGTGCGTGATATGGTTCGAGCAAAGCAATATCTCACGGTATCGAACGGGACGTCTGGCATTGGGCGTCGCGAGCTTAATATTTCAAACTGGCAGGGGCAGCGATTCGAGTACCGCTAAGTTTGACTCCTGCGAACATTGAGTTTTGAGCGCGCGATCTCTCCGCATACAGGCAGTAAGGAAGGCGTTTGACAGTGCTAGAAAATCGCCACAGCTCACTTTTTATCAGTCCCTAGCCAGCCTGGCTAGATCAGGCGATTAAACCAAGCCGCAATTGTATCGGTTACGAAAATTAGATCCTTTGGATTGTTGGCCAGCAAATGATCGGCTCCAGGCAAGCAAATGAGATTGGTCGACGACGCTTGAAAACCATTGTTGGGACGTTGTGTCAGCAACCCGTACAACCGTAGCGCGTGGTCAAACCCGAGCGTTTCATCAACGGGCGAGTGAAATAGAGTGACCGGTTTTTCAAGTCGACTTAGTTCGAGCGCCAAATCAAATCGCTGAAAGTCTTCTAACATCTGCCGAGTGATCGTGTAATTACGACCGCCAATAGTTACGCTTCCTGAACCGAATTGTTCTATCGCCGGGTTCTTGCGCTTTAGTAATGCGGCCAAATGTTGGGTATCGCTCGGCGAAGCTAGTGTTACGATGCCGAGCACATTTGAAAGCTGTCCAGCAATCGACAGCGCGCATGCTCCACCAAAGCTGTGCCCGATTAGAATTTGCGGAGGCTGAAACTCGCTCGCACAATAAGAAATCGCAGCCTGCAAATCGGCCTGGTTGGTCGAAAAGTTGGTCAGCGAGAAATCGCCGAGACTGTCCCCCAATCCGGTGAAATCGAATCGCAATACACCGAAACCGTGTTCAGCCAATCCGCGGCTGAGCCGTACCACGACTTTGATGTCCTTGGTACAGGTGAAACAATGAGCGAAAACCGCCATGCCTTTGGGAGCGATGTTCGGCAAGTCGACGATTCCAGCAAGCTGGAAACCGGCACCGCCTTGAAACGAAACTCGCATTCCTCGGCGCACCGAACTAGTCAAGCCGCACTTCCGTTGGTATCGCCAAAGATCCCGCGCTTAAAGGCTGTAGCCATGGCTCGCGGAACTTCCGCTTCGGCGAGCACCAACATTGCGCGATTCTCGGCCACTTTAGCCCGATTCTCTTGCTCCATCGCAATGGCTTCGGCACGGCGCTGTTCCGCATGCGCTCGTGCCACGCGCACGTCGGCCTCAGCTTGATCGGCTCGTAATCGCGCGCCGATATTATCGCCCACGTCGATATCCGCGATATCAATTGAGACGATTTGAAACGCGGTTTGGGCATCCAATCCTCGACGCAATACCGTGCGCGAAATCAAGTCGGGATTCTCCAGCACGACTTGATGGCTTTCCGACGAGCCAATCGAACTAATAATGCTCTCGCCCACGCGCGCAATCACCGTTTCTTCGGTTGCTCCGCCAATCAACTGTTCAAGGTTGGTGCGCACCGTCACGCGAGTTCGTACGCGCAGCTCGACACCATCCTTGGCAATTGCACTGAGAGTCGTTTTGCCGCTGCGCCGCGGGTCGGGACAATCGATAACTTTCGGATGCACGCTTGTGCGAACCGCATCCAGAACATCGCGACCCGCCAAGTCGATCGCAGCGGCGCGGTCAAAGTCTAAATCGATACCAGCGCGCTGGGCCGCGATGATCGCTTGAATCACATTCATTACATTGCCAGCCGCTAGATAGTGAGCCTCTAACCGACGAGTGGAAATTCCATTGTGGGATTTAATATCCAAACCAGCTTGCGCGGCCATGATCTTAGCATTGACGATGATGGGTGCTTTGACTTGACGGAAGTACATGCCGATCAGACTCAACATACTGACCTCCGCGCTGGCCGCTTTGGCCTGAATCCATAACGCGCCAAAGGCAAACATGGAGACGACAGTGACCATGGCCACCAAGCCGACCAGGCCAATAACGGCCCACCAAACGATCGCCCCAACGCTGACTTGTTGGGCCAGAATTATTTCAACCATAACCTCGTTCTCACTTGCGAAAGTCCTGCACAACACTACCGGCATGTTTTGCTCTAACCGCTCAGCGAAAACACACGCCGAGCCAGCAAGCCCGTGAAGTTCATTCATGGACGGTATCTCAAACGATACATCGAGCGCGTATAGCATACACTTGTCGAGCGTTGATTCCAACCTGACACTCATGCATTTGGAGCCGATCACTAATGCCTGTTCGTTTGTCGTCAATTCCGAATTGCTTGCGCTAACATACCTATGCCCCTATTAGCAAATCACGACGACAATTTGACGACAGCAGTTAACGATTCGCGATTTCTGTTCGTAATTAGATGGACAGCGCCACTTTCATTTGCATTGGAAAGAACAAGTCGTTGCAGCGAAATCGTTTAAGCCGCAGCCGCTAGGCGAGGATTGGGTTGAGCTTGGCTTTGCAAAAAGTTCGAAAACTCAACCCAATCCTCGCCTAGCGGCTGCGGGTTAAACGACGAAATGGCTAGGACCAAAAGCCATACCTTGCACACAAAATGGCGCTGTCCAATTAGGAACAGCAAAAGAATTGCCGGAAAATTGGTCGAGCGCGTGCGCAAGTGTGCGATGTGATATAATTTGCAAAAAATTTATGGCTGCTTTCCTTTCCTCCAGGATCCCTCCCGATGACTTCGAAAATCAATTGCCCAACTCAAGTAGATACTCGACGCGATTTCCTGAAATTTTCAGCAGCTTGTGGAACAGTCGCTGCGATGTCGATTGGCGGCCAGGCTGCGGAATCGGGCACGGGGGTTTACTTTGAAAATCGCGGTTGGCTGATCGGATGTTGGACGCGGCCTTGGGCGTCACACGATTATCGAGTAGGCTTCGACGCAATTGCAGAAGCCGGTTTTCGCTTTGTTGCGCTCACCGGCGCGAAAACCTCTACCGGGCGCGTGATCGCTCCCAAGACTTCCTTGGACGATGCAACCAAGGTTGGAGAAGAAGCTCGCAAACGAGGATTGACCATCACGACCGTCTACGGCGGCGACGTGGCGCTGGAGAAAGGGACGTCTGAACTGCTGCGCATGCTGGAGCTGTGTAAGGCTGCCGGAGGATGGTCAGTCATGTTGTCGCGAGTGGGTGATGAAGGTTCTTATGACTCGTGCTGTAAAGTCATCAAGGATTGTTGCGGGCAAGCGGCCAGCGATCGATTGGCGATCGTCCTAAAACCTCATGGCGGCACGACCGGAACCGGTCCTCAGTTGCGCAATTGTATTGAGCACGTAGGCCACAAGAATTTCACTTTGATGTACGATCCCGGCAATGTTTTTTTCTATTCGAAAGGTGCCGTCGATCCCGCTGTCGATTGCCGCAGTGTCCAAGGGTTGGTAACTGGCGTGTCGGTGAAGGACTACATCGCGCCCGGAGAAATTATGTTTACTCCCGGGACCGGGAAGGTAGATTTTCCGGCAATGATGCGAACTTTAAGAGACGCTGGATTCACGCATGGACCGCTGATGATCGAAGCGCTCACACCAGGCGACCTTCCCAAGACACTGGTAGAAGCCAAGAAAGCCCAACAGTTCGTTGAAGAACTAGTTGCCGCGTAGCGTTTGCTTGCACTAGCGGCCGGGCGTTCAAATTCAATATTGGCGGGTTGTTGAGCCCGGTAATCGCCAAGGACTTTCGTCCGCCAATTTTGAACACGAAACGCCCGACCCTCCAAAGCCAGGCACCCAAGCAAGAACATCGAAGAAATTATTGCCGCGTCGTTTATGCGTTAGTATCGTTCGAGAAATAAGCATCGGGCGAACAATGAGTGTCGCCTTTCGCTCGGCGAAAGTAGCGTTACATCATTCTTTCGCGGAGCGAAAGACGACAATAAAAAACCTGACACTTATTTCTCGGCTATTCCTTAGTAAAGCGCCATCGAAAGTTTCCTGCGATATTCGCTGGTCAATTCGGAACCGTCGGGGAGCGCGCGAAATATCTCAACCATTAGGGCGCGAGCTTTTTCGCCGGTGTTTTTTCGGTCGGCGGCGATCAACGATAGGCAAATCTCAAATGCCTCTGGATACGATTGGATTCCAGCCAGCGCTTCGGCCAGTGCAAATTGTTTCGCAAAATCTTGTGGTGAGGCATTAGCAACGGCGCGAATCGCGTCAATATCGGCGCCGGCTTTGCCTTGGAGTTCCAATGCGGCTTTGACTTTCTCAGCGCGAGGTTCCAAGAATCCGCGTTGTTCGAGTCTGTTTATGACCGCTTGGCATGCTTCGAACTCACGCTGGCGAAATAATAGGTCGGCGTGCAAGTTCAACAGTTCAGGCTCATCGCCGGCTTGTGCCAACAGTGGAGTAAGTTTTTCCTGGGCCTTTGCGGGAGAACTCTCTAGCAGATGTTCAATCTCAACCAAAGCACCGCGGCGCTCGAGATGCTCCAGCCAGGAACGAATCGACTGCTCCGGCACTAAGCCTTCGAATCCGTCGATGACTTGACCATCGAACACAGCAAAAACTGCTGGAATACCAGACACATTGAATTGCCCAGCAGCCTTGGGAGCTTCTTCTGTGTTGGCCTTGACGAGCGTAAATCGGCCCTGAAACTCTTCTGCCAGTTTTTCCAAGATTGGCCCCAACGTGCGACAAGGTGCACACCACGGAGCCCAAAAATCAACGATCACTAAACCCAATTGCGATCGCACAAAAACATCATTCTCGAACGAGGTATCGCTGGTATCAATGATCCAAAAATGCTCTCTTGCGGTCTCCGACATTGCTGGCTCCCATCAAAAACTCGACAACGTGCGCTGTCGCCAATTTCAATTCAATGGGACAATTATGTTCTGCATCGCGTTTGAGCAAGCACAGGCGCACGGCGACACACTCTTTGTCGCGGTTGGTTGTTAATCAACCAAGAGTAGCACAAATTGCTTACTGGGGAAACGAGCATTGGAGGGCGGGCGATATGAAAGTTATTCTATCGTGAACGACTGTCACCAGGTCGTCCGTACCCTAACGTGCTGACTTTTGAATGTGGATGCTGGTAAATCATGCGGGCTGGTAGAACCGCAAAATCAGCGAAGAATTTCGTCGCTGAAGCGGCAGGAGTTAGCAGAGTGCAAGTCGGCTTTCTACCATATCGTTCCAAGCAAGGCTGCTCGAAATAGAGCGGCTTGTGACAAAAGGCAGGGCTCTGCCACCAGTACCCGAGATTCGTCCAATAATCAGCGCCGTCGATACCCCGCGACTCAGGTGCAATTGGCGCATTGTTGTCGAAGGAGTGGTCAGCGCTGACTCGTGGAAACAGCGATGCGTGATCGGTGGGTTGACGAATCATCTTGTCGACACTCAGTTTTCCGCGCTTTAACTCCTGTGGACGGATGGCCTGGTTTATCGGCACAATCGTCAAATCTTTGCCTCTAGCTTGCGCCTCTTTTTGGCGTGCAATAACTTCCAGTTCAATATTACCGGTAGGAAGCGGCTGCGCTACCAATTGTGCGCTGCTTTGAGGAGTTGGTTGGAGCTGCTCGAGAACCAGCGGAGCTTGAGAATAGGCTGAATGCTGGCAAACGCACAGTAAGCCCATAGCTGCGATTGTCAACGATGATATTTTGAGCCTGTCCATGCCACTTATCCAATTGCTAAACGACCATCCCTGGAAGTCCGTTGGTTGCTTATCGGATGATCGATCCCAATTCCGATATGGAATTCCTTAAATGCACCGCAAGACTGTTCTGAGCGCATAGAAAAATCATCGCGCATGAAATCTCTTTACTCTAACTGGCCCGAAAACTCTTCCCAGATAACCTGGGTTAATGCCCATTCTAGTAAGGCGAGCGGCAGATGGGAATTTACCAAGACAAAAGCGCGTACAAGCCCGAAGCGCAAGCGAGTGCGTCAATCTTGGCACATACTCGCTTGCGCGTCGGGCTTGTATTGGTAAGAAACAACCTGCCGTTCGCCTAACTGGAATGATCTAAATTTGGAACTATTGATTGCCAGCAGTTTCCAGCTTCGGCATGGCGCGACGGGTGGTATACGGAGCGTCGGATTCGCGCCAGTAAAGGACTTCCGATTCCCCCAGCCGCCAAGATAAGAACGCGTCGTTGCCATGAATGCGAGCTGGAAACTCGACCCACCCGCGTTCGGGTTGCCGCAGTAGGACGCCCAATGACTCTAATTCTTCGCGGTATTTCCAGATACGATCGTATTCTTCTTGAAGATCCGCACGGGTTTCCGCCACTTCGTCATCGTATTGTTCGCCGGAACTTCGTTCGCGTTTTCTCAATAAGCGGTGGAGATCAACGCGCCGACCAGTGACCTCGCGGAAAATTTCGCTGATATCGAAGACGATCGAACGCAGCAGCGGAAGCATGGCATTTGCTTCAGCCACCGTGAACTTCTTCGTCGACTTTCCAAATTCGAAATTGTCCTTCATGGGATCGCACAGGTTTGCAAAGTCAATGTAGCGTTATCCACCGAAACGGCTCGGAGAATACCAATACAACAAAATTTCTCAATCGATCAAGACGAAACCTCTATCTCCATTGTTCGCTATAATGGGCGACAGAGTAGCCTGGATTTCCTCACTATTTTCAAGAAATTGATGACTTTTTCGAAAATCGTGGCGAATTTTCCATTCCGGAACATGGTAACGACAAGTGTCCAGAATAGTTGCCAATGGTAACTTCAGCAATTCTCGGGCTTGTTCTTTGCGACAAGTATCGATAGGATGGAATTCAGCCGCGATCTGCCTTAAGAATTTGCAGCATCGAGGCGATTGCCCAAAACATGCTCGTTAGCCGGATTGATGCCGCTGCTTTAAAGTTGTTCCAGCTAAGTGGGATTTAGGATTCCAAGTATGAATATGCAAGTGACCCTCCGCAGAAGCATTCTTCTGGGTTTGTTGGCAACTCTAATCGGTTCTTTCGGAACTCGACAGCTTAGTGCTTCGGAAAAAGATGCCAAAGCCGATGGCCGAGCAGCTCAATATCGGCGAGTCGTGGACAAAGCTGTTGAATATCTCAGGCTGCAGGGACAATCTGCGGACGGAGCCTTTAGCGGCAAAGTTGGTACTGGTCCAACTGCGTTGGTGATTAATGGGCTACTTTCTGTAGGCGTTTCTGATAAAGACCCCATGATTGAGAAAGCCATCCAGTTCATTTTGAGCAACGTGCGCAACGACGGCGGAATCTATGCTGAGAGTTCTCGACATCATAATTATGATACGTGCATCGCACTGGCCGCACTTGCTAAAGCTAACAAGCAAGGACGATTTGACAAACAAATCAAAGCTGCGACTGCTTATCTCATAAAGATTCAGTGGGACGCGGACGAAGGCAAGGACCCCAGCGATACGTTTTACGGAGGATCGGGCTACGACTCCAAAGGACGCCCTGACCTTTCTAACACCAGCTTCCTCATCGAAACTCTGCGTGAAGCCGAAAACGAAGCCGAAAACGATGCCGATCGCGAGGCGATTCAAGCGTCAATTCAAGCCGCAATGATTTTTGTGTCGCGCTGCCAAAATTTGGAAGGACCAATGAACACAACTCCCAACGCAGCCAAAGTGAATGACGGTGGATTCTACTATACCGCCGCAGGAGAGGGCGAAAGCAAAGCCGGTGCTGACAATGCAACCGGCGGCTTGCGATCCTACGGTTCCATGACCTACGCGGGACTCAAAAGCATGATCTACGCTGGTGTCGATAGGAACGACTATCGTGTTAAAGCCGCCGTGGAATTTCTGCGCAAGAATTATGCTGTGGACGTCAATCCAGGCATGGGTAAGAGCGGCCTGTTTTATTATTACCACACCATGGCCAAAGCACTCGAAGCGTTCGGGGAAACCGAATTCAAAGATGCGCAAGGCCTGTCGCACAATTGGAAGAACGAACTGCTGGACAAGCTCGCCGCACAACAACAATCCAACGGCAGTTGGGTCAACAGCGACCCGCGCTGGATGGAAGGCGATCCCAACCTAGTCACCGGCTACGGTCTGCTGGCACTGGCCATGTGCAAACCGTAGTAAAAGACCGCAGATTGCAGAACAGCTAACGCACGAAAAAATGCCGCTGCATAGAACTGGGCAGTTAGCGATAGATTATTGCGAGAGTGCTTTGAATTCAGGCACAACTCCTATGCCCGGCCAGCAACTCCACTGAGTTCAATATACGGAATGGAATGCCTAATGAGAATTCAGGCACATCGAAGCAGAATCGTTTTTGGGATTGTAATACTACCGTGTCTGTCTCCTCTCCTTCTGGGGTTAGTCGCCTTTGTATTTCCAACTCCTTCGCCTGGTCCTTGGCCCTACGGCCAACCAACGCTTTTTGTTGAGAAGATAGTTGCCATTGCTATGATCGCACACGTGCTGCTGTCGCTTATCGCGGTATTTTGGAGTTATTGGGCAGTAGAACGCGTGGAATGGCGGACGATGTTTTGGGGGTTGGTTATCCTATCGATACCCACCGTATTAATTTTTGGATTCGAATTGTCCATGAGCAAGGCAGGGAAATGGCTTTAGGGTCAGTCCCGAAATAGACTCCAGTAAAAGACGTTGCGCAAAAGTTCCCCGTTGCGGCTTGACCCAGATATCAGTTAGTTATTCCTGCGCCGGTGCTAATAGAGTATCGGAGTAAATAGTGGGGCGCAAGATTGTCGAACGGATCGTCCCGAATGTTTATGGGTTGGGAATACGTTTGAGTTGCCCGATGAACTTGTCATGGTACAGGCAAAGGGGCTATCGCGTAGCGCAAACTCGTTTGGCCGTTGAAAAGCTGAATTGTGATTCCAACCCATAAATGATCGTAGCTAGTTGCGATTTCAACCTCGAACCCTCGATGATTCCCCTGACGCGAAGAATCGCTACTTGCCGATGCAGTAGAGAAACTTTCCAGACCGGATCAGCAACCGGCCACCGTCGACGGCAGGGCTGGCGTCGAATATGCTGCCATCGCGTAGATCATTTGTCCGAAGTTCTTTGAATTGCGGATCGGCGGCAACTACAAACGTCTTGCCGTCGCGGGCGAGATAATAAACGCGACCATCGGCAAGCAAAGGGGACGCATAGACTTGGCCGGCACCATTAAGTCGTTTTTCATAAATGACCTCGCCCGTTTTTGCTTCAGCGCAATACGCGGTCCCGCGGGAATCGTTCATCCAGTACAAATGTCCACCATGAAATACCGGCGACGTGACATTGGAACCTTTCATCCCCGTCCATAACCGGTGCGACTTGGTCACATCTCCGCTGCCGCCAGTTCGCACGGCTAGTGACGCTGTCCCGGAACGACCTCCAAGGCAATAAACGATTCCCTGGTCTGCCACCAAACTAGGTACCATGTACCAACTGATATCGGTGGCGCAGAACCAAAGTGGTTTCCCGGTCAACGGTTCAAACGCCATCAACTTTCCTTCGGTCGAGACGACCAGTTCATCTTTTCCTGACAACGATGGAACCACTAGCGGCGTACTCCACGAACTTTTGATGGCCTTTGCCTGCCACTTTTCGGCGCCAGAAGTTTTATCGAGTGCAACCAATGAGCCACTTTCGACACTCGCGTTGATAAATATCATATTCTTATACAGCACTGGTGACGCAGACGATCCCCATCCATTCGTTCCCGAACCAACATCAGTCAGCCACAGTTTCTTGCCGTCGTGATCCAGCGCCAGTACGCCGGTCTTACCAAAAAAGGTGTACACGCGCTCCTGGTCGACTGCCGGAGTACTGGCCGCGAAGCCGTGATCGCGAATGCGCTCTTCTTCAGGCTGCTTGGCCGGCACCGGCACATCCCACAATAATTTGCCAGTGACGCGATCCAGGGCCAGCATATGTCGCTTCAAATCATTAACTGAGCCACCTTCCTGGCCAGGAACAAAATAGCCGGTGTAGCAGGTAACAAAGATCTTGTCACCGAATACCACGGGACTGGAGGCGCCCGAACCCGGCAACTCTTGCTTCCAAACGAGATTTTCTTTTGCGCTCCAACTTAATGGCAGACCAGTTGCAAGGCTGGCGCCCATATTGGCCGGTCCACGAAAACTAGGCCAATTCGTATCCGCTTGGACCCAAGGAGCCAAAATCAAACAAGCAAGAAAGCAGCAGCCACGCAAGTTCATCGTATTCCAATTTCCGTTATCAAGTTGACGCTTTCGAACGCGCGAGCAGAGAAACCCAACGAGCAATTCGTCCGCCGCAATCGACTCCGCATGCCGCACCATAGTTGTAACGCGTGCCAATCGAATGAACAATGGACAGCTTGCTATACATGACTTTCCTCAATCATTTTTCATCTAACGCTGGAGGATCAGAGAGAATGCCAAGTAACCATCGCAACTTGAGCTGTGCTTGGGTCGGTTTCGTGCTATTGTCGTTGGTAACAATTTACGGCAGCGAGCCCGCTCACAACTTGAATCAAGTTGACTTTGGTAGATTCAAGGCTTGTCCGTCGATCGGCAATTCAACTGTGCGAGTTGTCTTTTGTCCGCAAGTCGGTGGCAGGATTCTTGAGTATTCACTGCGTGGCCAGAATTCACTATTTGTTTCCAAGCACGATTTGGGTGCCGATGGAGCTGACATCGCTTGGAAAGACGATCCGTCCGCGGGTCGATTCGACATTGGCCCCGAAGCAATCGTTCCCAGACGCGACGAGTTGTTTCGTGGCCAGTGGACAGCCCAAAGCACTGGGGAGCGTTCACTGCGATTGACCAGCCAATCCAGTTCATCCACCGGAGTTCAGTTGATTCGAGAATTCGAACTTGACGAACGCGGATCCCGATTGCGCTGCACCCAACGCATCAAAAATATTTCCGACCGGTCCGTGGAATATTGCCACTGGAGCCGCACCTTGGCAGCCGGTGCGGGAATCGTCTTGGTACCGCTGGAGGGCTTTGCGCGATTTCCCAAACGCTATGTGCGTTATGAAAATGGCGGGATTCTGATTCGGCCCGAGGACCCAGGAATTCGCATTCGCGATGGATTTCTAGAGATTATCGGCCCGCCTACCACTCCAAAACTGGGCATGGACAGCTTCGCAGGCTGGGTAGCTCATCAACAAAAATCTGGGCTGCTGTTCATTAAGCAATATCCCACGCATCCCGGAATGCACTACAACGAAGTGGCAGGAATCACTTTATCGACGTGGGCTCCTGCGAGCGGAGAAACTGTCGAAATCGAACCGATCGGCCCAGCCGAGCAAATCGCTCCCGGCGGTGAAGCTTCGTTCACCGAAACCTGGTGGCTGTTCGAAAGCAAATTTCCCGAAGCCGGTCAAGCCATCGACCTCGCCGCACTTCGTTTGCGGCTACAAGAACTCGGCAAGACTTGGTGAACGTTGCAATCCATTGAACTCAGGAATCCTGCCGGTCACTCGTTTCCCTAGGAATCGCGATTGCTAAGGACCGGCGCAGAAATAAATGTCCGAATTGTCGCCTTTCGCTCCGCGAATGGACGCACTTTCGCGGAGCGAAAGGCGACAATTATTTCTGCGCCGATCCTAACCTGGGGACCAAAAAAACTCTGCCCGCAGCGCGCTGATGGTCGATCGAATCAGCCAACTTTATGTAGCAGACCGGCGTGTGTGAGAGTGCCGCCCCCTGGTTCGCTTCCCAGGGTGAATTTAGATTTGCCCCAGTTAAACTATCAGGTGTGTGCGGCGTCAGCAAAGACGATATAAGCGAGTGAACCAATGAACCCGTACCAACCACCCATGAGTTTCACCGCTCC
>SYJV01000185.1 GCA_005798335.1 Planctomycetaceae bacterium
ATGACCATCACATCGTCGCCGTCGCAGACGGCATCGACGTCTACTTCGGTCGCGTCTTCCAGAAATCGATCGATCAGCACAGGTTGGCCTTGAGCCACAACGAACGCTTCTGCAACATAACGTTCGAATTGGACGTGGTCGTAACAGATCTCCATCGCGCGGCCGCCCAGAACGAAACTGGGACGCACCAACGATGGGAAGCCGACTTTTTGAGCTTCAGCGCGAGCTTGTGCCATCGTGCGCGCGATGGCATTTGCCGGTTGCCTGAGCCCAAGTTCATTCAACAACTTCTGAAACTTCTCGCGATCTTCAGCAGCTTCAATTGTGTCTACTGTCGTTCCGATAATCGGCACTCCAGCCGAGCTGAGGGCGCGCGACAGGTTCAGTGGAGTCTGTCCACCGAACTGAACGATCACGCCATTGGGTTTGATGCGATCGCAGATATTCAGCACGTCTTCAGTGGTTAGCGGTTCGAAGAACAGCAAATCGCTGGTATCGTAATCCGTACTGACCGTCTCAGGATTGCTGTTGACCATTACGGACTGGATGCCCAATTCGCGCAAAGCAAAACTGGCATGGCAGCAGCAGTAATCGAACTCGATACCCTGTCCAATGCGGTTCGGACCGCCTCCCAAAATCATGATTCGCTGTGTGCCATCGACGATCGGCGGAGTCTCGTCTTCGGATTCGTACGTGCTGTAAAAATATGGCGTATAAGCCTCGAATTCAGCAGCGCATGTATCAACGGCTTTGTAAGTCGCCACGATTCCACGTGCTTTGCGCCAATTGCGAACTTCTAACTCGTCGCTGCCAAGCAAGTGAGCTATCTGACGATCAGAAAACCCAAAGCGTTTCGCGGTCCGCATTGCGGCGACGTCCATGCTGGCCAGCGAATCGATCGATGATAAGTGGTTTTCCATTTCCACTAGTTCAAATAACTGGTCGAGAAACCAGCGGTCGATTGCCGTGATGCGATAGATTTCGTCGATCGACATCCCCGACTTAATCGCGTAACGCAGATACCATACGCGATCCGGATTGGGTATCGACAGCTTGCTACGAATTTCGTCATCGTGTGGCTGGCGGTCGGTACCCCACAGGTCTTTGCTGTCGCAGCCAAATCCGAACGCGCCAACTTCTAATCCGCGCAGCGCTTTTTGAAAAGACTCTTTGAACGTGCGTCCGATGGCCATAGTTTCGCCGACGCTCTTCATTTGCGTGGTCAGCGTCGTATCTGCCTCGGGAAATTTCTCGAACGCAAACCGCGGGACTTTGGTGACGACATAATCAATCGTTGGCTCGAAGCACGCGGTGGTCTTGCGCGTGATGTCGTTAGGCAATTCCCACAATCGGTATCCGATGGCCAGTTTGGCGGCGATCTTGGCAATAGGGAATCCCGTCGCCTTGCTTGCCAATGCACTCGAACGGCTGACACGAGGATTCATTTCGATAACGATCATGCGCCCGGTGTCGGGATGGATGGCGAACTGAATATTCGAGCCACCGGTTTCGACGCCGATTTCTCGGATCACCGCCAGCGACGCGTCGCGCATGCGTTGATACTCTTTGTCGCTCAGAGTCTGCGCGGGCGCGACCGTAATGGACTCGCCGGTATGCACTCCCATAGGATCGAAATTCTCTATCGAACAAATGATCACGACATTATCGTCTAAGTCGCGCATGACCTCCATTTCATATTCCTTCCAACCCAGGATCGATTCCTCGATCAATACTTCGTGGATTGGAGAAAGCGCCAAGCCATTGCGCGCCAGAGCGTCAAATTCATCGCGATTGTAGGCGATCGCCGACCCGCTGCCCCCCATCGTATAACTCGGGCGCACCACGCAGGGCAGACCAACCTCGGCGAGCACTCGGCGCGCGTCTTCGATCGTTCGAATGACCTCTCCCCGGCAAACTTCTAGGCCGATCTTTTCCATCGCGCGCTTGAATTGGTCGCGATCTTCGGCTTTGGCAATGACCGCAGGATTAGCGCCGATCATTTCCACCGCGAATTTTTCGAGCACCCCGTGCTTGGCCAAGTCCATGGCAATGTTCAAACCGGTTTGCCCACCGAGCGTCGGCAGTAGTGCATCGGGACGCTCGCGCTGGATAATCTGCGCCACTACTTCCCAAGTCAGCGGTTCGATGTAAGTACGATCCGCTAGAATCGGATCGGTCATAATCGTCGCGGGATTGCTGTTGACTAGCACAACTTCGTAGCCCTCTTCCTTGAGAGCCTTGCAAGCTTGTGTGCCGGAATAGTCAAACTCGCAAGCTTGTCCAATCACAATCGGACCGGACCCAATCAGCAAAATCTTCTTGATATCAGTTCTACGTGGCACAGCGGTCGCTTTGTGGCTTTACGCAATTTCGCAGGCTGATCGCAATCGGCGGGAACAATCTCTAGCAAGATCGTTGACCGGCACCGCGATCGAGACTGGCGCTATCCAAGCGAGTCGCGAACAACAGTGCGCGTGGCGAATCTTCGTGGTTGGCGAGGTTGTTCGCAGAGCTACTTCAAGCCGTCAAAATCGCATACGAAATCATGGTGATTGGGCGAAAAATAAAATTTCCCAAGACTATCACGATTTCGGCAATTTCCACAAGGGGCCCTATATGTTGATCGCTTGTTCCTTGGCCTTGTCAATGGCTGGGCCCATCTCGTTGAAGATGTCGCCGGCACCGTCGTAGAAGATGCGTCCGATCAGCAAGTCCGTAAGATTCCCTTTAAAAGCGGGATTGCTGCGCATGAACCCACCAAAGCTAAATTCTTTGGTATAGAAAGCGTCGACGAGTTTGCGTATCCAGCCAGCGCCATTCTTGAATTCCGTGCACCATTTTCCCAACTGCTGCGCCGATAAGTTATCAGTGCGCAGTCCTTCAACTACCGCATCAGCCGCCTTTTCACCGCTCACCATCGCGAAATATACACCGGAGGAATAAATTGGGTCGATGAACCCAA
The DNA here is from genome assembly GCA_005798335.1 of Planctomycetaceae bacterium. Lineage (GTDB taxonomy): Bacteria > Planctomycetota > Planctomycetia > Pirellulales > Pirellulaceae > Aureliella. The sequence continues at coordinate 2,963 of SYJV01000185.1, forward strand.
ACGCGTCGCCTATCAAAACCCAACCCTGACCTGCATGTTGCTTGGTCCAGTACGAATACTCTTTGGCAACGTGCAGTTTGCCGACTCGCTGGGCGCCAGTCATTCGCGGCAACAGTCCCGGGCAGATGTCAATTTCTTGAGCATAAATCTGCTCGACGTCGCCATCGCGCTTTAGTAGATAATCGTTGTCTCCCACACAGCCGATGCTGGTAATACCATCGCTGAGCGGAATGAACCAAAACCAACTATCTTTCTGGATGGTATGCAAGATTATTGTCGCGCCGCCATTATCTCCTTCGTCGCGGATAGCGTTTTTCCAGTATCCCCAAATCGCTGCCTTTTTGAGATGCGAAATTTCTTGTCGCAAGCCCAATTTGTTTGCCAATAGTGACTGCTGGCCCGATCCGTCCACGACAACTCGCGATCGTACTTCGCGCATCGATCCGTCCGCGAGTTTCAATCGAACTCCGCAGGCGGTTTCAGAGTCATCCAAGAGCACGTCTTGCACGCGCGTTGCATCCACACAATCGGCCCCCAACTCGCCTGCGCGATCAAACAACAATTTGTCAAAGTCCGCGCGTTCGACTTGCCAAGTCGTACTGCATTCGCGAGGATCATGTTCCACAAAGTAAAACGGGTCGGATTCTTTGCCGTTATTGGTAACGAATTGTACACTCCGCTTTTTGACGAATTTGCTGTGCTTCATGCGCTCGACCAATCCCATCCGCTCGAGTGGCCAATAACACTCGGGCATCAACGATTCACCCACATGGAACCGCGGGAATTTGTCGCGCTCGACCAGCAATGTCGAGAAACCTGCTTGGGCGATCAAGCTGGCGGAAGTGCAACCTGCCGGACCAGCACCGATTACCACTACATCATATGCATCGCGCATCATTCAATACTCAAGCTGCCTGAGGATCGTAACCGGTAACTCAAGAACTTTTACGTAGTAGCGTCTCTCCGAGACGCTGATTACCGCAAGTCTCAGAGAGACTCGCCTAGGTGATTTCGCACAATTACTTATTCATTGGTGCTTATTGTAACCACAGGAATTGATTCGCTGTTCAATTTCGTGGACAACGTCGTCGATCTTGACTCGTGACTGCTGCAATGTATCGCGATCACGAATGGTCACGGTCTTGTCTTGCAACGACTGGCCATCGACGGTGATGCAGTATGGAGTGCCGGCCTCGTCTTGGCGGCGATAACGCCGACCCACGGCTGCTTTTTCGTCGTAAAACACATTGAACTTTTGCTTTAATGCTCCGTAAATTTCCTTGGCAACTTCGGGCATGCCATCTTTCTTGACCAGCGGAAATACTGCGGCTTTGACCGGTGCGATGCGCGGGTTCAGGCGTAGGACAACGCGCGATTGCATCTTACCACTGTCATCGGGCGCTTCATCTTCGTCGTACGCTTCGCACAAGAATGCCAGAGTTGCTCGATCAGCTCCCGCGGAAGGCTCAATCACGTGGGGTGTAAACCGTTCGTTGGTCTGTTCGTCGCGATAGGTCAAATCCTTTCCACTGCCGCGCCACTTGGGTTGGCCGTTCTCGTCGACTTCTAATTCCAACGGTCGTTTGCGAGGATCGAGTTTGCCTTCCATGTGACTACGCAAGTCGAAATCGCCTCGGTGCGCGATGCCCTCCAATTCACCGTACTCGCCTTCGGGCAAGAAGGGAAATGCATATTCAATATCCGCCGTACCACACGAGTAATGGCTCAGCTCGTCTTGGGCATGTTCCCTTAAACGCAGTCGTTGGCCATCCAAACCGAGTTGCGTGTACCATTTCAAGCGGCGTTGGCGCCAATACTCGTACCACTGCCGCGACTGGTTTGGATGACAGAAGAACTCGATTTCCATCTGCTCGAATTCGCGCGAGCGAAAAGTAAAATTGCGCGGCGTGATCTCGTTTCGAAAGCTCTTGCCGACCTGCGCGACTCCAAACGGTATTCCGACTCGAGTGCTGTCGAGCACGTTCTTGAAGTTGACAAAAATCCCTTGCGCAGTTTCTGGGCGCAAGAACGCTGCGCCTTCTTCGCCGCTGAGCGCGCCAACATAGGTCTTGAACATCAAGTTGAACTCCCGTGGTTCGGTCAGCGTCCCCAACTCGTTGGCCTCCGGTGCAAGTACTTGACTGAGATCGGTGACGCTGGACAGCGATTGAAATTTTGCATCCCAGGTCAACTGGCCCGCGTCTTTGCCACGCATGTCAAAGAACTTGAGCGCCCGGCGCTGGGCGTCTTCATGCTCGCTGTCCGCTTCGGCGAGAGTTGTTACGAAAATGCGTTTGCCTTTGGCTTCGACCCAGCGGCCGCGCAATTGGTCGTGACGGTAGCGTCGCTTCGACGCTTTGCAATCGACCATGTAGTCGTGAAACAGGTCGTAATGGCCGGAACATTTCCATACTTGCGGATGCATGATAATTGTGCAGTCCAACCCGACCATCTCAAACGCCGCAGGAGCTCCCGGAGGTACAGCCAATTCGTTATGCCGCGTGACCATGTCTTGCCACCACGCCTCTTTGACGTTTCGTTTCAGCTCCACGCCCAGCGGTCCGTAGTCCCAAAAACCATTCAAACCACCGTAGATCTCGCTCGACTGAAAGAGATATCCTCGCCGTTTGCACAGCGAAACCAGCTTTTCCATCTGCATCATGTTGTCTATTTCCTGCGTTACAATTGCCCTCGCAAACGCAATCCTAAACGGCTGCGTCAGCGAGAGCCGCTAGTTAGTGAATCAATCGCTGCGCGGTCATGACTCGCGTCAGCCCAGCCAAGTCCTTGATAAATTGTGGAGCAGCCCAATCCCGTCGATCGACCAGGGACTCTACAGCAACTGCGATCATCGGTGAAATTTCAACGATCAAGAAACCTCCCGGTAGAATGCGATCGGTTGCTTGCGTTATCAGCCGCTCGATTATCTCTGTACCTTTTGGTCCGGAAACGAGTGCACCGCGAGGTTCATGGTCGCGCACACAGCGCGCTAGTTTTTCATATTCGTCTTGGGAAATATAGGGTGGGTTACTGAGAATCAAGTCAAAGCGCGCTTGTTCGGCCACGTCGATCAACAAATCGCTTTGAACAAATTCAAGTAGCTCTAAAACTCGATGTCGATCAGCGTTGCGTTGGGCGACAACGAGCGCGGCTGGGGAACTATCAGTAGCCAAGATCTTGCAATTCGGCAAATGCTTGGCGAGCGATACAGCGATGATGCCGCTGCCCGTCCCAACGTCGACAATGCGTAGAGCTCGATCGGGTTCGCGCTTGTGTAGTTGCTTGGCGCGATCCAGCGCCTCGACCACTAAATGCTCTGTTTCTGGCCGCGGAATGAGCACGTCTTGATTAACTTCGAAGGCCATCGAATAGAATTCTTTGTGGCCTACCAGATAGGCCACAGGTGTCCCTTCGGCGCGTCGTCGCACCATTTCGCGAAAAGCCGTGCGGACTTCTTCGCTCGGTTCTTCGGCGAACGCAGTGTAAAGTTCAATGCGCTCGCAATTTCGCGCATTCGCTAGCAACACTTCGGCATCCAAACGGGGCGATGTGGAGCCGTTCTTTTTCAAGTATTCGGTCGTCCAAGTCAGCAATCTGCCCACCGTCCATGCTTCCGCGGTGCTCATGCACCTTCCTCCATGTCGCCTCGCAACTGATCGCGATCGTATTCCAGCAGGGCTTGAGTAACCGGACGCAAGTCGCCGCTAATGATGCTGTCCAGTTTGTAAAGCGTCAAATTAATGCGATGGTCCGTCAAACGATTCTGTGGGAAGTTATAGGTACGAATACGCTCGCTTCGATCGCCCGAGCCGATTAACGTCTTGCGCGTGTCGGAGCGTTTCTTCATCTCTTCCTGCCGCTTGTGGTCGTATAACCGGCTCTTCAACACGCGAATCGCTTTGGCGAGATTCTTGTGCTGGCTCTTTTCGTCTTGACACGAAACGACGATCCCCGACTCAAAGTGCGTCAGACGAATTGCCGACTCGGTCTTATTTACGTGTTGCCCGCCAGGGCCGCTAGCGCAAAACTTGTCGATGCGATAGTCTTCGGTTTTCAGGTCGATTTCGACATCTTCGGGTTCTGCCAACACGGCAACGGTCGCGGCTGATGTGTGAATCCGTCCTTGAGCTTCCGTTTCGGGTACGCGCTGGACGCGGTGACCGCCCGATTCGTACTGCAGTTCGCGATAAACTCCTTCACCATCGAAACCCAGAATGATCTCTTTGAATCCTCCGCGTTCGGACGGACTGGCATCCATGATTTCCGTCTTCCAACTGCGCAGCTCCGCGTTGTGTTTGTACATTTCGTACAGGTCGCGCGCAAACAGAGCTGCCTCTTCACCACCGGTTCCAGCGCGAATTTCCATGACGCACCGAGATCGGTTGGCATCCTCGCCTCCGATGGTCATCTCCAACAATTCGTCCCACAATGCTTCGCGCTGCTTGCGGAGATTCGCTAGTTCATCTTCGGCCATCATACGCTCTTCAACGTCGGAGCTTTTGGCCATTTCGGTCAAGCCCTGCATCTCGTCGCTCATCTTTTTGTAAGCGCGAAATTTGTGGGCGACACGAGTCAGCGAGCCGTGTTCGCGAGCGTACGCCGCCATCTTGTGAGACTCGGACATTACGTCCGGACGGCTCATCAGATCTTCCAGCTCTTCAAAGCGCTTGAGTTTTGACTCAAGTTCGTTGCGCACGCTCATAGTTGATCAGCCCACATTAACAAATCCGGCCCGCGCGTGATCACTACCACGCCGGGCCGCCAATTAGAACAATTGACTCAACTGTTCTTCGATAGCTCCGTTACTACAGTAGACATCCACAAAACCCAACAGGACGGTGTGGAATAATACCAGCGTCTACTTTTTCTTTGCCTTCTTGGATTGCAAGCTAGCATATGTTCCAGCGGCGAACTTGGATTGGAACTTCTCGATGCGCCCAGCAGTGTCTACGTATTTCAGCTTGCCGGTATAGAATGGGTGGCAAGCACTGCATATGTCGATCTTCAATTCCTTCCTGGTGCTGCCAGTCGTGAAAGTATTGCCGCAACTGCAAGTCACTTTCGTCTGGAAGTAATTCGGATGTCCTTCGCTCTTCATTTTGGAGGCTCTCCCGCAAATGTATTACAATCTGATTGAACTTCAGATGGATGTGTCATTTTTGAATTCCGGATCGTAACCGCAGGTGACTGGTTTCTCAAGGGCAAACGAACACGTGCCACGAAACAGGCCGCGCGAAGCTACACCGAGAGAAGCCTGACCTACCCAAAATTACTGGTTTTTGGTGAATACAGAAGAAGTATTGGTGAATGCTGAAGAAGTAATTGGGCGAAATGTGCAGTATTTGTGGCGCGAAACGTTCGGTGGTCGGCACGAGAAGTATCGGCAGGCGAAAGCGTTGTAACCCGAAGCGTTAGCGAGGATCTTCGCCATTGACTAAATCCTCGACAATATTCCCCTCAATATCCTCTCGCTGAGTTTCAGTTTTCTACGAAACGACCATGTCCGCAAGCCACCAACTGAATGAACTCGAACAGCGCGGTTGTTTTTTGGCCCAACGAGTACTGTCCCCGGTCCAAGTTTCACAGTGGATCGGGCGACTGGCAGCAATTCATCAATCGGAGTCTTCGTCGGTACTACGCAGCAATGGAGAAACCTACGGCGCACGTAACTTGTTGTCGTTGGTCCCAGCAGTTGTCGAATTGGCTGCGTTTCCCGCGATACGGGAAATCGCCCAGTCTGTCTTGGGAGACAAATGTGCGGTGGTTCGAGGATTATATTTTGACAAGCCGCCCAATCGAACTTGGACATTGCCGTGGCATCGCGACCGAACCATCGCCGTGAAATCGCATTGCTCCGATTGCCGTGAATTCAGCAATCCGAATACGAAAGCTGGTGTACCGCATTACATCGCTCCACCGTGGTTATTGGAACGGATGCTCACGTTTCGTTTTCACTTGGACCCGATGACCGCTGAAAATGGTCCTCTAGTGGTTCTCGAAGGATCGCACCTGTCGGTTCCGGCCACCGACGAGGATCTGGCAGACGCGAGCAGCCAAACCATCAGGACGATCCACTGTGGCGCGGGCGATTGTTTCGTGATGAGACCGCTGCTTGCGCATTGCAGTTTGAATTCTCACGAAGGTACGCAACTACATCGACGAGTGATTCACTTGGAATGCGCAAGTGCTGATGCGCTTCCAGCAGCACTCCAGTGGCATGATTGTCACAGGTTTCTTGTCAAGCTTAGCTGACCAATCGTACGAACTCACATCAGAGCTGCACACTGAGTTTCCCCCGAGAACTGCCCAAACATCTGCACCACCGACTCTATCTGATACCCGTGCGGACCATCCACCGTGCAAGCTCCCATCGCCATCGCCTCCATGCATGTGTAAATTCGTCAATGGCAATAGAATAACCTCCATCTCACACACCGGAATCAGCCACAATTAAACGCAATCAATGCTAACAATAATCTACGCAAAATGGGAATGCACCCGAGCGAAGAGCGAACGCTGCAAAACTAAAACTACGGCTTCAGGGATCGTCGGGATCGTCGTTTTTCTACGCCATTGTCAAGCAACTTTTTCCTTACCTCGGCAATAGGTCCGTACTCCGGAAGCGATGTCAATTGTAATACACATCAATCATCGGAAGAGCAATACCTGAGCAAATTCCAGTAATTCAATCAAATCGCCGAATTATGCCGCAACAGAATCCGCGCACGCCTCATTTATTACGTCCGGAATTCGTGAAAAGTCTACTCTCGCCAAGGCAGCCGGGGCATCATGTGCGCAACACGAATTCTGTTTGCAAGCAATTCCGCATCTTGTGTGATTTGCAATCCGTCTAAGAGACTGAGTCGTTTTTGCGCTGCAGCTGGATCACCCGCAGCCGCTGCCTCCAGTAAGGACTCCAGTGGTATGATAGTCGTCGGTTGCTGGCCAAGCTTTGGCTAAACAGTCGGATGTCTTTATACCAGGAGCAACAAAACAATGCGTCGAGTTGTCTTGTTACTGATTCTGAGCGCACCGGCGCTTTTGTCTACTTTGGCGTGCAGTGCGGAACCTACGAAGAACGCTTTCCAAGAATTTGTGAAACAGCGCGCGGATGAATTGCGCGCAGCCGACAAAGATCCAGTGGATAAACAAGAATGGCAACAACGCAAGGAGTCGCTGCGTTCCCACCTGCGCGCGGCTTGGGGTGAATTCCCAGCACAACCTTGCGCGCTGGATGCACAGACGCTTGGGCGTATCGAACGAGATGGTTACCGAGTGGAACGCATCGTATTTCAGACGATGCCTCAGGTATGGATGACTGCGAATGCTTATGTTCCGACGAACGCTAGCTCCATACAACCGGTTCCGGCGGTGCTGTGTGTTCATGGACATTGGCCGGGCGCGAAACAAGACCCGGTGGTACAGTCTCGCTGTATTGGCTTGGCCAAGCTAGGTTTCTTTGTACTTGCAGTCGATGCTTTTGGCGCTGGAGAAAGAGGTATCGAGCAGAAATTAGGTGAATACCATGGCGAAATGACGGGCGCGATGCTGTTCCCAATTGGTCGACCGCTCAGCGGTATCCAGGTATACGAAAATATGCGGGCGGTCGATTATTTGCAAACGCGCCCGGAAGTGGACTCAGAGCGTATCGGCATCACTGGTGCCAGCGGTGGCGGTAATCAGACCATGTACGCGGGCGGATATGACGAACGATTTCGCTGCGTGGTACCCACATGTTCGGTAGGTACTTATCGAGCCTATTTGAGCGCGGCGTGTTGTATGTGTGAAGTAGTACCTGGCGGAATCACATTCACCGAAGAAGGAGACCTGCTGGGCCTGTCTGTCGATCGCGGGTTGATGGTCACCAGTGCCACTCGCGATGCGTTTCAGTTTTCGGTTGACCAGGCGAAAATATCACTCGTACGCGCAAACCACATCGGCAAACTGCTGGGCGCGTTCCAGGCAGAGCATACGATCATCGAGTCGCCGCACCATTACAATCAACCCATGCGCGAAGCCATGTATGGCTGGATGACGTTGCACCTAAAGGGCATCTCCAATGGAGCGCCTATTGCCGAGCCATCGATTCAGCCAGAAGATCCCGAATCCATTCGCTGTTTTCCGGCCAACAGTCGCCCGAGCGATTTTCTTACGATTCCTCGATTCGCATTTCGGGAGGGCATGCGCCTACTCAACGAACGAATTGCAAAGGATGACCAGTCGCTGTTGGCGGAAATTCGAGCGAACCATTCTGGGCCGCGAGAGCAGTTGCTGTCGCGCCAGTCAGAGAAATTCGCAGCCGTTCTGGGAGGCATACCAGAAGGGGGCGATTTACGTCTAGAAAAGGAAACACTTGCGGATCGCATCATCAAGGTTGCGTTCGACTCGGAGCCCGGAATACGTTTGTCGGCAAAACTGGATGCGACACAAAAGTCGAAAACCGTTTTGCTGTTGAATCTGGACCAGCCGATCGAACAGACTTTGACAAGTCACTTAGCTACTGAAATGCGGAGCAAGGGTTTGCGAGTCATGGTGCCTGAGCTGCGAGCCGTAGGTCGTTTGGCTGTGGTCAACGACAAAATTGGTAACGCTCCTGATCACAATTCAGCAGAATGGTCACTGTGGATTGGGCGACCGCTGTTGGGCCAATGGGTCGTCGATGTGCGCCGCGCTTTGGACGCACTTGAGCGACTCGATGGTGCCAAAACGGACAAGTTCGTGGTGGTAGGAATTGGTCCAGCGGGATTGGTAGCTTTGTCGACCGCGGCCATCGACCGCAGAATTTCGCAAGTCGTGTCGATCAATTCTCTGGCGAGCTATGTATCCGACCAACCGTATCGCAACCAGCGCCTGGGCTTGATGGTGCCCAATATTCTGCGCCAGGTTGGCGATGTAGGGCACATAGCGGCGATGGTTGCGCCCAGAACCGTGTTGATCGCTGGTGCAAGCTCCGGAGATAGCCAGTCGCTCGGTGTTGGTGCTTTACGCAAGAGCTTTGATTTTACGACACAGATTTTTCGCGCGATTGGCGCTCCAAACCAATTTCGCTTTGTGGAACCAACGCAAATTACTGACGAACTTTGATAGATAGATCCTTGGTCTGGTCCATTGAAGCTGAATTCGGTTTGGTTGGCTAGCGTTTGCTGGTCCGGTTGGCATTTTTTCCAGGTGCCGACCGCTAAAAACCTTGAGATGCACCCATCTAGGTGCCCAAGTGCCAGGCGGGTGGCTGAGAATTGATGTTTCAAATTCCGTACGCAATCGTTACTATCCATCTGGCTAATTCGAGCGTTGCGTCAACATGGAGGTTTCAATGTTTACTCGCGTTGGGTACCGATTTCTAAGTCTATGGTTCGGATTTACCATCTTGGCTCCACTGGTGACCAGCGGCCAGTTGCAAGCTCAATCGCGTCAGCCAGCTTCCCGCGCTAAACCGATTGTCGCACCCGACGCTAATTCAAAATCGGTGGCTTTAACTGGAACCCTGCTTCGTTACAAACTAAGAGCAGGCGAAACGCTGCGCTCTCGTGTCTCGCATTTCGCAAATACGCGCACGAAAATCGGTGGTCTTGAAGAGGACAGTGAATCCAGGACTGTCAGTGAAAAGATTTGGCAAGTCAAGAGTGTTGACCAGCAAGGCAATATGACCTTCGAATTTCGCATCGATGCCGTCGACATGGCGCAGCGCGTTGGTGAGGACGAAGAAATCAAGTACAACAGCCGAACAGATAAGTCTGTCCCGGACGCATACAAGAAGGTTGGGGAGTCGCTCGGCAAGCCCCTGGCCGTCGTCACGATTTCGCCAGACGGTCAAGTCGTCAATCGCGACAAGGAGATGAAAAGCCCGCAACTCGGCATGGGCGAACTCACGTTACCATTGCCCAAAGAACCGCTAGCCATCGGTGGACAATGGAGCGTGCCTCGCGAATGCCGCGCCAAACTGGATGATGGTACCTACAAGACGATCAAGCTGAGGGAATTGTATATCTTGGAGAAAGTCTCCGCAGGAGTGGCCACGATCAGCATCACTTCGCAACCGCTGACCCCTATCAATGACCCAGCAATCGATTCGCAAATTGTTCAGCAACTCAGTCGCGGCGAAATCAAATTCGATATCGATAATGGTCGATTGCTCAGCAAACATTTGGACTGGAATGACGTCGTAGTAGGATTTCGCGGTCCAGAAACTTCCCTGAAGTACGACGCTCGCTTCATCGAAGAGCTGCTTGCCGATCAAAACAAACAGACCGCATCAGTCACAAACAGCAAGCAAAAGTAACTCGACCAATGGCTCAAACTGCTCTGGCGAAGACCCTCTGAGCCTACGTGCGTACGTTAATTGGACAGCGCCACTTCGAAAATGGCGCTGTCCAATTAATCTTCCTGATAAAGGTCAGCTCTGCCCCAACAAATCACAGCACGCCGGAAACAACGAAGCGAGACTATGAATCAGTTTTCGATTCGCCGCGTTGATCGGACGTCCTCTCAATCGGTTGAGCCATTAGGGAGTAAGCCAAAGTTCTAGTTTCGAGAAGGCAAACGCCGAATGTTATTCAAAGCCGATGATCGAGGCACTGGGGAAGATTGGGCGGAAGTGATCACGTGTGAACTGTGCCGGTTAATAGGCCTGCCACATGTCGATTACGAATTGGCAGTAGAATGTGATGGTCCAGTCGATCTGCGTCCAGGGGTAGTTTGCGAGAACATTGCGCCCAAATCAGCAACGCTGGTGTTGGGCAATCAGTTGCTCTTGGCACTTGATCCGAATTATCCTCACCACCAACGATTCCGAGTGCAACAGCATACGATAGAAGCGGTGAGCAAAATCGTACGTGTTTTGGCAGCACCATCGGCAGTTTGGATGGCAAGCGTTCCTAAGGAAATTGAATCGGCCCTAGATGTTTTCGCTGGCTACATCATGCTGGATGCTTGGATCGCCAATCAAGATCGGCATCACGAAAATTGGGGCGCGTTGATCGAAGAGGATAAGATGCGACTGGCTCCGACGTTTGATCACGGCGCAGCACTTGCTCGCAATCTGCTGGATATTGAGCGAGAATCGCGGATGACGACTAAGGATCGAAACCGAACTGTTGGAGCTTTTGCGCAACGCGGAAGGAGCGCTTTTTACCGTACTTCCGCCGAGAAGCGTCCCTTGGAACTGACTCAGACATTTCGCGAATTCGCCGCAGAAGTTCCACAAGCAAAGCGAGTTTGGCTTGACCGACTGCAGGTTGTCAACCGAGAAATGATGCGAGCAGTTATTGAACGAGTGCCAGCCGTGCGAATGTCTGACACGACCAAGCAGTTCACGTTAGAATTGCTAGAAACGAATCAACGAAGATTACTGAATCGAGGCAATTGAGATGAATTCATTGTTTGTTGCTTGGCGGCCACCGATGCCCGATCTGGCCGGATGGCGGCCCGTAGGTCGGTTGGAGCATGATGGCGGTCTTTTCCGCTTTTGGTACACTCGAGGAGCGCGGAAACCGGGGTTTCGTCCCTTTGCACAAATGGAGCGGCTTGACCAAGTGTACGAGTCAGAAGAACTGTTTCCGTTGTTCGCCAATCGGTTGCTATCGAAGTCGCGACCTGAATATGAATCGTACCTTCGCTGGAGCGGATTTGATGGCGAGCAAGCACCCGACCCGATTTTGGTATTAGGAGTTACGGAAGGGATTCGTCAGACCGACGCAGTAGAAGTGTTCCCTTGTCCAGCACCGGCAGCGGATGGCTGTTACGCCACTAGGTTTTTTCTGCATGGCATTCGTTGGATGGCGGATGCGACAGTCGGGCGAATTACCAAGCTGGCTGAAAACGAACCATTGAAACTGATGCTCGATTTACAGAACGAACACGATGCGCAAGCCGTCGCGGTGCGCACTGAAGCAAATCGAATGCAACTGGGATACGTTCCGCGGTATTTTGCGCACGATGTTTGGCAACTGGTCGAGCGGTGCGATGTGGACGGCATCAAGTTACACGTAGCTCGCGTCAACCACGACGCTCCACTTCAGAACCGCGTACTTTGCCAGCTCCACGCATGTTGGCCGGACGATTTTCAACCGTGTAGTGGAGAAGATTTTTCGCCGATTCCAGCAGGGGTTGCGACACGATGTATCGGCTAGGATTTGTTGACGCCGTAGCGTTACTTTTTACGCAGTTGCTACTATGAAGGAACTTACACTCGCAAGGCAAAAGCGACGGCCTACATAAAAACAAAAAATACGGATGGGGAGGGATTCGAACCCCCGGTA
>SYJV01000186.1 GCA_005798335.1 Planctomycetaceae bacterium
GATCACTGATCTGCTGGGAGAAGCTCTCAATCCAACCAAGCTTCGCATCCAGTTGCCCGAAAGCCATCAGCCCCGCATCAGAGGTTAAATTCTCCTGAACTTCCTCAACCTCCACCGGGCGACCAAGACAAAACCCCAACGCAAATTGCTGCGCAGACTGCAAACACATCCTTGGCTTCCTTGTTTCGTTGAAAGTCGTTGTTAGCTAACAACTTGTACGAAACAATCCACCACTACGTTCACCTCGGCATGAATAATCCGGGCTAAGCCTCCAACGCCCGTAACAGTCACAGCTCCGGATAAACCGCCGACGATGTTCGAACTGAGCAGCGACACACCGTGACTGGAACTATTTGTGCCGCCTCCGACGCCATGCACCGTGATATTACCGCTACCATTAGTTGAGATATTTGCAGCATGAAAATCGACTCCGGGCGCTCCGTTCCCACTGGCCGCTTGTCCTTGTCCACGAATTGAGATGTTACCTCCGTCAGCCAAAATGCTTGAGCCGGAATAAAGCAAGACACCCGACGTTTGAGATGTAATCTCGCTAATGGCCGGCGTTGTCAACGGATCGGCACCTCCTCCTAATGTGATATTTCCACCGTTGCTGTCCAGTGTCGCATTGGTGCCCAGAACGATAATCCCGCCATTGGTTGCGTCGCTGTTACTGTTCAAGACGATGTTCAGTTTGTTCGTGGTCGACCCGATCGAGATGCCCGACCCGATGGAAATATCGTCGTGAGCTAATAGTGTTAATGTCGCATCGCCGCCAGCCGTCTTGCTGATGTTGGCGCTGACTGTTATTTCCCCGTCACCGAACCCGTCACCAGCAGTGCCGGACGTCTGCACAATCACGCTCGTGCCACCATTCAATTGCGATTCGATGTCGCTGGCCAGAACGTTGGTTCCTCCTGCTCCCGAAGTGAATTCGTAGGGAGGACCACTGGCAGTGCTGGTCGTGGTCGCGGCACCGGTAATCGTGACGTTGTATGGGTCGAGCAGCCAAGTACCGGCTTTGCCGAGTGCTGCAGAAGCATTCGCGATGATGCCACTGACGCTCAGCCAATAACCGGACGTTTCAATCTTGCCGCCATCGCCACCCAGCGCTCCGCCCAGCGCCTTCAAGATGCCGTGCGCTCGCGTCGTCGATAGTGCATCCTTCACATCCGACCACAGCACGATCTTGCCGCCATCGCCGTTAACCGTTGCACTTGCATCGATCGTTGCGCCAGAGTCCATCTTGACCGCGGTGGCTTGCGTCATCGAGCCCGTGCCTTGCCAATCGCCACCGACCAGCACTTCACCGCCGCCGTGTGTCCCCGACGCGTCGATCGTCGAACCGCTCTTCAGTTCGATATCTTTGCCCTCAAGAACGACTTTGCCGCCAGTCGACAAGCTGGAAGCTGGTCCCACGTTCTTGGCCATGATCGAACCGTCGTTGATGATCTTGCCGCCGGGATTGACCAGGTACACTTGACCGCCGACGTTCAGCGCTCCGGTCGCGCGAATAGCGCCTGAGTTCTGAATCAAGCCCGCCGTTTCGCTGATCCCGTTGGCGATCGTCTTGATATCAGCTTGTGTGTACGTCGCTCCGTTGCTGAGCGTTACTTTGCCACCGGTCGCCAAGTTGATCGAGCCGCCTTGCGAAGTGATCGTTCCCGAGTTGACCACTTGCTGAGCAATCAGATTCGCACCGCCAGCTCCGGTGTTGATCGTCCCTTGATTGACCACCGAAGCCTTCGAGTTTCCGGTGAGGTTCAGGTTGCCACCCTGCATGAACTCTTGAGTGGAAATGTCGAACGTCGTGGCCATGAATCCGTTGGTATTGATCATGCCGCTGGGGCCGACCACAATGCCGCTGGGGTTGGCCAAGTAGACGTTGCCATTGGAGTTAATCGCACCGGCAATGATCGACGGCATCGCGTCAGTAACCACGCGGTTCAGAATCGCCGAGGTAGCACTGGGCTGGTTGAAGTTAACCGTGTTCCCTTGGCCGACTGAGAAGGCTTGCCAGTTGATTACGGCTCGATCGGTCTGCGAAGTGATATTCGCCGTCGCGCCGGCATTGGCGATGTCAGCCGCACCGGCCACAACATCGCCACCGGTCGGCAACTGCGCCCACACGGGCACCTGCATGCCCGTTTGTATCGACACAGCCAGAAAGGCAGTCAAGAATCTTCGCCGTATGTTCTTCTTCGATCGTTGAAGCAGCGAGACCTTATGACGACGTGACAACTTCCGTAAACGCGACGCGACGCGCAAGCCTAGTTCCATGACTTACCTCCTGACCAAAAAGAAATCCCATTGGCACGCAAATGTGCCAATGTGATTTGCGCGAGGCAAACTATTACGATCAAGAAAGCTGGAAGTTCTATAGAAAGCGTGTTGAATTTAACGGTTCTATGCGTCAGCCACTGTTGGTGACATTGGAGCCTGGTTGTCGTTTACAATAGAGGCATCCTTTGTGTTGCCCCAATATCCTGGTTAGCACTTGAGAAAAATCTTCTGCCGAGCCAGTACGAGCGACCTGTATACAATCATGACGATAGTCAAACAGAGCACTACAGGAACCGAATCGTGATTCTTCGAACACTTCATTTGAGTCTAAAAGAGTACGACCGCATGGTGCGCAAGGGCGCTACACTTCCAAACGATCGGCGGCGTGTTTGTTAGCTCTAGTAACTGCCTGCGAAATGTTGAAGGATTCGTTCGGACAGGATTTCGAACGCTACAAGCCCAAGCTCGCGCCACCGGCACCGCACCTTCCGACACTGCCAACCCAGGAGCAAAAGCCGGCCAGCGGCAGCGACGATGTCCTCGTCCCGCGCCTGGATGCGATTCTAGTAGTGGACAGCACCGAAAAGATCGATGCCAAGAATCCTCTCCCCGATGCCGTCGATGTCAAGTACGACTTTGCCAATGCCCATTCCCTGATTTATTCGCCCGAGGCACAAGCAATTCTTCACCAAAATATCGGCCAGCCCATTACGCTGAGACGACTCAACGAAATAGCTCGCGCGATAATCTTGCTGTACCGCAAATGCGGTCTGCCAATCATTGATGTCCTGATTCCCGAACAAAACATTACGTCGGGGACGGTCCAGTTGGTGGTAATCGAATCGCGAATTGGTCATATACAATTCCTTGGAGCTTGCCTCACCGACGAGTGCTATTTGCGCAATTTGATCCGCTGTTCGCAACCGGGAGACCTTGTCCGCGATTCAGTGCTTCGCGAAGATCTGTACTGGTTGAATCGCAATCCGTTTCGCAAGGTTGGAGTGGACTTCAAACCTGGCCAGCAAGATGGTACGACCGACATCCTGTTCGACGTCAGGGAAGTTCGCGCCGTCCGTGGCTATGTGGGATACGAGGATACGGGCGTTCGCAGCCTGGCACTGGAACGTTTGATCGCTGGATTCATGATCGGCAACCTGTTTGGGAGCGACGGTACGCTCGGTTACCAGTACACGGCCGATCCCAAGTTTACGCAACTGGAGGCGCATGCGGTCAGCTTTAACTACGAGCCGACTCGCGAGTGGGGACTATCCAGCTATGGAAGCTGGGCGGCGGCCCAACCCGACTTGCCACCACCTCCCAAAAATGATTTTCCGAACTCTCCTAACTGCGACGGCTGTAAGTCCAGGGAAATTGCGCCCGTGGGTAATGATTACATGCAGTCTTCACGACTAAACTGCCGAGTTGGAGTGAGAAACATCGTTCGATTCAATCCGAACAACCCATGCCAAGATCGAAGCTTGCTAGCATCCAGCGCGCGGAGATTGATTTTCGTGATAAAGATGCCAACGCAGGTACGATACAAGCTCGCAAGGGCCGGCTGAGCCACGTTTGCCATTTGAGCTGACCCAGCGACATTGTCCAAGGATACGGACGGGGGCACGACGTGGAAAGTTGCAGGCAATCTCGCCAGGGAGATTTCTTCTGTTTGGCTGCAATGCTGGTAATACTGGCAATGCCCGGTAAAGACCTTTGGGCTCAAGACTTCGAGCGCTACAAACCGAAAACCGTCCCAGCGCCACGCGCAGACATCCAACTCCCAGAGAAGAAAGAAGATGCTGTCAGCGGCAGCGATGATGTGCTGGTACCTCGCTTAGACGCCATTGTGGTTCTTGATCAGGCCGATAAGGTCGACCCCAAGAATCCCAATCCTGAGGCCACCGACATCAACTTCTATGTGGTCAACCCAGATTCCATTATCTACTCAGCTCGCGCTCGACAGATTCTGGAATCGTATATTGGCCAACCGATCACGCTGCGGCGACTGAACGAATTGGCCCGCCAGTTGATTACATTCTACCGCGAATGTGGTCAGCCGATCGTCGACGTGCAGATCCCGGAACAGAACATAACGGCCGGAACGATCCAATTGGTGGTCGTCGAATCGCGCGTTGGCCAGGTGCATATCCATGGTGCGTGTTACTCGGATGAATGTTATCTGCGCAGCCTAGTCGCATGTACGCGTCCGAATCACTTGGTGCGAGAATCGTCCCTGCGCGAAGACCTTTATTGGCTAAATCGTAGTCCGTTTCGACGCGTGGGCGTGGACTTTAAACCCGGAGTATCGACTGGCACGACAGACGTGTTGTATAACGTCGAGGAAGTTCGCGCGATTCGCGGTTACTTGGGTTACGAAGATACTGGCGTGCGCAGCTTGGCGCTGGAACGACTGCTGGCCGGTTTTATTGTCGGCAATGTATTCGGTCGCGACGGAACGCTGGGCTATCAATATACCACCGACCCAAAATTTCAGCAGCTCGAGGCGCACGCACTCAGTTTCAATTACGACGTGAATCGACAATGGAGTGCGCTAACGTACGCCAGTTGGGCATCCGCTGCTCCAGATCTTCCTCCACCGTTGAACCAGGGCGGCGAGAGCTGGCAAACGGGCGCCTATTTAACCCGTTACCTACAACGCAGCTCGTGGGCCGAGGACAGTTTGTCCATGGGAGTGGATTTCAAATCGACCAACAACAACTTAGAGTTCGGCGGCGTCAACGTGCAAACCAGCCGAGCAGACTTGTTTTCGTTGAATCTCGGTTACGATCTGCTACGCCGTTATGAAAATAACGACTACTTCCGATTTGTTAACGACCTGTATGTTGGACCTGGCGATGGATTCTCAACCGACCATACGAGCGCGGCGTTTCGTACGATTCGCGCCGACACAGATCCGACGTATTGGTACTATCGCGGATTCATGGAAGATCGCTCCGCATTGCCTGGTTGCTTGGAGTTGGTGACCCGAGCCACCGGTCAAGCAGCCAGCGAACGGCTGTTGTTCAGCGAAATGCTGGGCCTTGGTGGCGCCGACAGCATCCGCGGCTACGACACCCGCATGGCGAACGGCGACGCAGGCTGGATCGCCAATGTCGAGCTGGGTCCGCAGACTCGCCAATTCACTCGCAATTGCAATTCCCACTATCTTCGTTCGTTCGCATTCGCCGACTTTGGCCAAGCGTTCATCAACCAACCCGTCGTGGGCGAGGACCCAAACCAGTACCTAGCGAGCGCGGGAGTGGGCATGCGCTACACCGTCGCAAATCGGTTGAGTCTGCGCATCGATTACGGCCATGCCTTTGAAGATGTGCCCGGGATGGTGACCAACGATCGCCTACACATCGGACTCGTCTCTTTCCATGGGCCGAGACTCAAGTAACTCTTCCTTCCCAGCTTCACACCTGATTTAGTATTGAAGTGGCGATTGAGTCGAAACTCGGCAAGCAAGCGTCGGATGTGCGGGAGAATAAGTGCACTAGCACGAGCGACGGCTATCTGTGCGTCAATAATCGCTGGGGTTGATTACGGCTTTGAATTTCGAACAATTGGGGCGTGAAGAATAAAGAGAAAACCGACCTGATCGATAATCCAATGAAACCCAAAACCGTAATCAAATCCAGCGGCTCCGGAGCCCATGACCCGGATGCGACTCCAAGTACATCATCAACTATAGAATCCGCCTACAATTATCGCAACTGTTGTGCGGCTAAAGAAGTGGTTTCTACTTCAAATTTATTATTTCTTGCCTGCTGATTCAAGTGGAAAATCATACGAGTTCGCGCCCGATTTGACTTCCGCCTTCAATTCGGTTTGTGCGTGGTAGCGGGGCGAAAGTTTCTCTTTGACTTTGGGAGGCTGGCCGTCTTCCCCAGGGATTTCGGTTTTGATGATCACCTTATGGGAACCGATCACTGCTCCTTTGACTCCGTCGACATAGTCCAGTGTATAACTTCCTTGGGCGTCGGTTACGCCGTAGGAAGCTCTACCGGAACCCGTGGGTTGGAACATCACGGTCGCTGCAACCAACGGACTTCCGTCCAAGGTTACTTTCCCATTTACTCTGCCAACGTCAGGATGATCGCCGCCACAGCCAACCACCGAAAAGAGTAGAGCAACCCCGACAGCCTTTCGCCATATTGCCATGATTCACTAAATTCCGATTTCTACCGTGCCCATTTATAAAAAAACCGCAGCGACCGATCGGCCGCTGCAGGGTATCACTGTCCGCGAATAGGCAAATTACTCGAAGTTGGCGACTACTTGGCCGTCTTCTCGATGTAATAAGTACTCATAAGCACTATCGGCGGCACTACCATTGCTTGGTCCGTTAGTAATGTAGTCAATATTTTGGGAAACGAAACGGACCGACCCATCGCCGAATACAAAATTTACGCCACCTGTGTGATGGCTGCTGAAACTCTCAGCCATTTGGTCGCCATTGCCGGGAGCGGGCGGCGCCTGATGATTTATTGCTGCGCGACCAGATGCCAAAACGTCGTCGACGCAATTTCCTTGCTGCCCCTGGATGCAACCAGCCCAGACCGCTGCTTGATAACGCCACTGCCCACGAACCCACGCAATTTCACCAATCATGATAGTGTTTTGGTAGTACCGTCAGATAAGTTGCGTATGCCGATTTTGTGTTGGACAGCCGCTCCAGATCCGCTGTTGGAGAAACCAGCACGCCAGAACACGCCCGTTGAACCGTCAATTCCACATCCAGCGTGCGAACAATTGCCTTTGTAATTACTCAGTGCCCAGGGAGCGTATCGAGTACCAAACCCGGTACCGATGCGAATCGTGGGACCATTATCGCTTGGACATCGATAAACGGCTAATGGCGTCAGAGCTAACGTCGTCACATATCGTTCAAGCAATTCGCCGCGACCGATTCCGCACTGATCATAAAGGTTACCTTGCTCCATGAACGGCAAAAGAAATGCACCCCAAGCCCAGCTCTCCACGGAATTGGCGACGTTGTTTGCTGTGAGCTGATACTGAGGGTCTGACGCTTGCTGAACTATACCAGGACAAAATTGCTTGTGCACATCGTGGTAGTTATGCAATGCCAAGCCCATTTGTTTGAGATTGTTGGTGCATTGCATGCGTCTGGCGGCTTCACGCGCCGACTGAACCGCAGGCAAAAGCAGCCCGACCAGCACGCCTATGATCGCGATTACCACCAACAATTCCACGAGTGTAAAACCGAGCTTGGTCCTCGTCATAGCAACTAGCCTCTAGAAATATAGTAAGTGCGAAAAAAACCGTGGGTAACTGTGCAACATTATCTAATTGGACAGCGCCACCTTTTGGCGGAATACAAGCCCGAAGCGCAAGCGAATGCAAGCGTTGGAAGGCTCGCGCTGGCAGAAGAGCGCCGCCGCCCGCAAGCTCGGCGTCTCCCGCCCGACTCTCGATCAAAAGATCAAGCAGTTCGGCCTGACCGAACTGATCGAGCGCAGCCGCCGGGGCTAAGAAACGCGCCGCAACGGCTCGGACCGATCGCCGCGGCAAACCCCTGCAGA
>SYJV01000020.1 GCA_005798335.1 Planctomycetaceae bacterium
AAAATTCACCCGACCATTCGGGGCCGGGCACCTACGTACTCACGTTAACATAATCAAACCACAAAAAATTTCAAAAAAAATCCCGCGTCATGACGCACAACGCTCTTGCTATTCATCGTTACATCTTGCGCTTCGGGCTTGCATTGGTAAATTTCCTTCTGCCGCTCGCCTTAGCACGCCCACGGTGCCATGTCGCATGGTAACATAGGAACGGTCTTATTTGCCAGAGTGAAGATGGCGGTGCACTTGGGCTGACCAGGCGATGTCTATGTGTGCGGTTTAAGTCTTATGTCGCTTATGTCGCAACAAAACTTGCTATGCGGTCCGCTGCTTGGTAGCATTAATACTCTCTCAAGTCATACCCATGCATTAAGGAACATCTGCTCTTCGAGTCCTAACCATAGGAAGCTCCCAAGATGTTGACCTGGATCAAGGCAAGCGTTTCTAAACAAATGCTTCGCAGGTGGTTGCGAACGAATACGACCTTCGTATTTTCCTGTCGGATCAGTTCCCGATGCGCTAGTGGCGACCAGCGATACGTCGCCACCATCGTCGCGACAAAAACCAATTTTGGCGTCGCGGAAGAATCTGCTCAGTCGTTTGTCACGCAATGGATACAGCAGCATTGCCATGATGATGAGCACGAGCTTGAGATCAAATGGCGCAAAGCGCGGCCCGTTACAGACAAGTCGCTCGAATTTGAAAACGAAGGAACGATCCGCTTGCTGAATTCCTTGCGCCGCCAACGCTGCAACGAGAAATCGCAGGTCGAGCCCGTTGCAGTACAAGTTGGCCAATAGTCGGGTCCCATCCATTGGCAAGCTCGCGCTGTCCGACCTGACATGCTACGATATGCTTGGCGATCTGCGGCATCTCCATGAGCGAGGCCGTGTGCAGTGGCTAGGTGTGCACGATGTTTGCCATCAATAGCACATCCGCTAAAAGAGCTGAGGCCTGACTGAAATATCAAATCGCAATATCAAATCTGAAATCTGATATTTGCAATCTGAAACTTGAAACTTGTAACCTGAAATCTGAAACCATGTCGATATCCAGTCAAACCGCAACAGACTTGGGTGAGAGTCCCACGTTGACTTCGGCAAGTCGTTATCGTGACTACCTATTTCTTGGCTTAACTCAGAGTCTGTGTCCGGAGTGTCGCGCTGTTGTGCCAGCCAAGATTATCGCTCGCGGCAAGCGTGTCTACCTGCGCAAGAAATGTCCGGACCACGGCCAGCGTGATGATTTTATTTGCAGCGATGTCAGTCGCTTCGACTTGATGAAAAGCAATTCGCCTGCCAAGTTGCCGCGCCGAGTCTTCTCCGATGTCGTTCGCGGTTGTCCATTGGATTGTGGCTTGTGTGCCGAGCACGAACAACATACGTGCATTGGCGTAGTTGAGATTACCGACAACTGCAATCTGACTTGTCCGATGTGCTATGCCGCCAGTGCGCCAGGCAAACAGCATCGTACGTTCGATGAGATCTGTCGTGCAATCGATCGCTTGGTGGAAGCAGAAGGCCGACCCGAGGTGCTGCAACTATCCGGGGGCGAACCGACTTTGCATCCCGACTTGGCGCGTGCGGTGGAGTATGCACTTGAGCGTCCGATCGACTACGTGATGATCAACACTAACGGCATTCGCTTTGCCAATGACCGTCAACTGGTCGAACGATTGGCTCGGCACCACCGGCGATTGGAAATCTATTTTCAGTTGGACGATCTCGACGACGAAGTGCTGCGGCGATTGCGCGGTCAACCGGGACTGCTGGAAATAAAACTGCGCGCGCTCGAGCATTTGCAGCAAACTGGATTGAACGTGACCTTGGTTTCAACGTTACAGGGCGGCGTGAACAATTCCGCGCCTTCCAAACTGCTCGAATTCGCGAAATCTCGCGATTTTATTACGGGCATCAGTTTGCAACCGGCGACTTACAGTGGCCGCTGTGTGCTGCCGGAGGAATTGGAACAAAGAATCACCTTCCCCGATGTCATTGATGAAATTTGCAAGTCCCATACCTCGATGTTTGCGCCGGAGGATTTTTTTCCACTTCCGTGTGCACACCCAAATTGTCACTGGATCTCGTTGGCTGCCAGACAGGGAGGGCAATTTGTTCCCCTGTCTCGCTACATTGATGTGCAAGCAAATCTCGATTTGCTGGCCAATGGAATCAGCTTCACTCGTCAGAAGAGCCAGTTCATCGCCAAGCAATTGACCAGTCGTTTGGCTTGCGGAACCAAGGGCTGTTGCGTTTCCGATGAATCAGCGCTCACGTCGGCGATGCCTGATTCGAAGAGCTTACCGATAACTGAAGTCGATCACGAAAACGTTGCAGCGACTGCAGCTATTGAATCATTGATGCAGCGAATCATCGAGCAGTCCGCAGGAGCGCGAGACATTCTGCGCATCACCATCACATCGTTCCTAGATGTTTACAATTTCGATGTGCGGAGAGTCATGAAATGTTGCACGCACCATGTACTGCCGAGCGGACATATCATTCCGTTCTGTGCGTACAACGTGCTGTACCGCGATGGAACCGTAGAGTTACCGAAACTTGAAACTCGTTAGTGCCTTACTAGCTGTGAGCAACCACGATAATCCGCATTCGCTTCTGTTTTCCCACAGCAGACAATATTCAGATCCCGTTATGCATTGGGGACTTTTTCGACAAAAGCAGACAGTACTGGGACTGGCCAGCGATTACCGCCACAGGCCTGGATGATGCAGTAGATACTCACGCCGAAAAGGGTTAAAGCGAAGAGCATATTCAACAACATCGCAATCATCCCGATTCCAGGCACCATTGAGATTACAAACAAGATGAAATAGACTACCAGCGCGGTCGCGGTAATCAGCAGTCCCTGCTTGGCATGCCAAGCGATAAATGAATCATCTCTTTTGGCGAAATACGGAATCAAGGCAAGAAATCCAAGGTAGCTGAGAACGCACATCAAAATGTCGGGATTGGCTGTCGTTTCGCTTGAGCTGTTCATGGTCAGTTACTTTTCGTTGTGAATGTGAAGTCATTAATTTGTGTGCGATCACCTGCAATCGCTCTGTACAAACTTAATGGCACAAGCGAACGGATACGAAACAGTCGCAGGAAAGAGAATCAGAAATAATTCCTTCCAGGTCCGACAAATCGCGCCTTGCATTGCAAGATCCCTGCCATCTGAGCGGTATATTGGGGGCGATTAACTAACGCCAAGCTGCGAGTTTCTATGCCCCCACAATCAGACCGCTTCACCTACGAGTCCATTGACGAATCCAAAACACAACGGCAACTGAAAGCGTCGAATTTGACCTGGTTGGCCGGTTGCGGCTTTATTTTGTACACGTTGTCCGTCACAGCGTTGATGTTGCTGGTCAACTCAGTAATCTGCGTATCCTTGCATACGGCGTTTCGAAACGTCGCGCCAGAATTGTTCACTGACCATGCGCAAATCGCGACTCCGGCAAGCCAGATGTTCTTTTTTTTGGCTCCAATTGTGCTGTTGATCATCGAATGGAATTGGCTCGACCGTTTCTCCAGATCGCGGCGATAGCAAAATTGCTAATCCCGTTATCGAGAACCAATTGCTAGCGTTGACGCTTGACGGAAATTTCTTGCAAAGATGCTTGATACTTCAGCGTGTTTGGCGAACGAGCATTGACCCAGACGGGTTTGGGTCGCTATGTTCCCCGAGTAGATCGGGAGGTTCGACCCAGTTCGGAATTGGCTCGACGGCCAAGCTAAGGAATAGCCGCGAAATAAGTGTCAGGTACCTTTTGTGCGCAGCACCCGAAGGGCGAGTTTCTCGCAAAAGGTACCTGACACTTATTTCTCGAGCGATACTAAACAACAACTGTTACTGCAAGGAAGCATGCCATGAGAATTTTTTTCACCAGCAGTTTGCTATTTGGAGCCATCGCATTTGCCGGCTGTGGTGGATCGAGTAGCTCCGCGCCAGGCGATTTGCAGCCAGCAAATTCGACCGCGTCCGCTCAGCCAAATGTAGTTGCTCCACAATCCGGTGCGCAGCCTACCGTCGGAAACGCCGTGGGCACAGAACCAGGTGAAGTGGTCGCCGTATTTCTCGACAGCTTGCGTCGCGGTGACGAAAACGCGGCCAATGCCGTGTTAACCGCGCTGGCGCAGGAAGAACTCAAGAAGACGGATTTCGTCATCCAACCGCTAGGAACTCCAGAGGGAACTTACCAAGTCGGCAGAATCGCCTTACTGCCCGACGACAAGACTGTTGCGCTGGTTGAATGTAAATGGATTGAACCGAGTGCTGCCGGTGCGCCACCGTCGGAGTTGGATATTGTATGCGAGGTCCATCAAGAGCAACCAGGGTGGAGAATCGCCGGTATCGGCGTCAAAGAGGCCGGGTCTGACGATACGATGGTATTGGACTTTGAAGATGGCAAGTCGCTGCAAGCGGTCATCGAACAGGCCACCAATCCTCGTCCTCAGCAGGCTGCTAATCTCAGCCCGGCTGGGCTTCCTCAGATGCAGATTCCGCCACAAATCACTCAGACACTTCAGCCGGGATCGCAACTTCCCGCCAGCCAACAGACTTTCACACCGACCCAGCTTCCTCAGTTGCCAAGTCAATTTGGTACACCGGAGGCTGTCTCGGTTGAATCAACCTCTCCGCCGCAAATCGCTCTGCCTCCATTGCCAAACGGACCAATTCAACGGTAGCGAGTGTCTTGCCGAATCATCAATTGCCTAACATTGCGAAAGCGTTTCACGTTAGTCGTGAAACGCTTTCGGTTTTTTTAGCCGCGGGCACGTTATTGCGCGATTGTTCCCGAGGAACCATTTCGCGCTAGATGTTTGATGCTACCAAACCGGTGGGCTTGCTCCCGTCACAACTTCGAACGATCTTGCTCAAGAGAAAAGAGTTCTTTGTTCGCACGGTGACTAGTCGATTGCTGAGCCATGCGCTGGGAAGACGCATCGAGGCGGTCGATCGTCCGGCCATAGATCAGATTGTCGCTAGCATCAGGGATC
>SYJV01000187.1 GCA_005798335.1 Planctomycetaceae bacterium
ACGTGTCAATCAAGTTGAGAGTATCGAATTGAGTGAGAATATGAAACGCTCGTGGTTACTTGTTTTGACAGTGGCACTGGCGATCCCATCAATTGGTATCGCAGCCGAGCCGGCAGAACCGCTACTTCGCAAACTTCCGCCTGGGCTAGCTGTCGAGAGTTCGTCCGAAATTCCTGCGGCACAAACCGTTGCTATTGGCCAGAAGCTCGGCGGAAAAATTAGGCGACTTACGAATTCAGTCCTACGAGTTCACGGTCGATCGCTGCAGGTCAATGTGATTACTGCGGTGGATGATGCCAATGCAAAGGCGATTCAATCGGCGCTCGCAAAGATCAAGTCCGAGCCCTTTTACTTTCGAAAGGACCAAGCCGTAATCGAATACGTGGGCGCGAATCTGGAAGCTGCGCTGGCCATCAAAACGTCCTACGAACTTGGGTTGCAGGAAAAGCCCAAAACGGTCCGATACCGCGTAATCGCCGAGTTGGCTACGATCGATCATGCAGACTACATGTCCTGCAATCCACTGTTTAATCAGCTCCTCGCATTACAAACCTCCAAGGGCAAGGGTGCCGTGGAGACGATTCACAGCCTGTCCAAGAAATTTAAGTTTGGTAGCTCACTGGTGCTGCGAAATCCAACGCTGGACGGAGAAACTACCAAGCACGCGTTTCAACCGGCTGCTTCGGCTTCGAAGGTCGATGGGGCCGAGACTGAATATTCGTTTGGAGAACTCTCCAGTCGCGAGGGTGTTCCCTTTGTAACTGCCACAATTGAAATTACCGTCAATGATACCGGATTGCGTGAAGAGGCTGCCACCCCAGCAGGACACTTGACTGCCTCGACACCATTCTGGCCCGCAGACGACGCCAATGTGACCGCCCTTGCTCGCAGAATCACTGTCGGCAAGTCAACCACCAGTGCCAAGGCGATGGCAATTCTCCAATGGCTCGCGCCGGGACTGAATCTCAAGTATTCAGGCCAGACGGGCTCGCGCTGGGGTACGATCAAGGTACTGGAGCAAAAGTTCGGGCACTGCTGGGATTTCGCAGACTGCTTCGTCACACTAGCTCGCGCCGCCGGCGTACCGAGTCGTCAAGTCGGTGGCTGGTTCTACGGAAGCAGTGGCCACGTTTGGGCGGAATTCTATATCGAGGGAAAAGGGTGGCAACAAGTTGATCCAACCGGTGGCGGCAAACTGATGTGTGGAATCTATCACATTCCCTACTTCACGTCCGAGGATGGCGAGATGCCAATCGTATATGTCTCAATGCCGAAAATCGAATTCGGAAGCACGAATTAGAATTAGTCCCGCAATGACTGCCTGAACTTCTACATCTCATCCCAACTAAACATTTTGAGATGAAAAAACCGCCGAGGAATGGTCATCCCTCGGCGGCCTAAAGCGATCCTCCGACCGGTGGCGGCAAAAAACGGAGCCGCTGCGAGACTGGCGAAGATCGAGCGTGCTACGGCACTTGCCCTGTGCGATCTCAGCCAACGCTAATTATTGGTCCCTCTGCCGGAATGACGGTCGAAGGCTCATTCTTGCGGGCTCATCAAAACCCGCAATTCAATCATAGGTCATAGTCAATCGGCAGCAAGATCAATCGGCGCAACGACGCTTAGTTCATCGCAGGATTTTCGCAATTTCATCGAATTTATGCGTTGATTTTCAACGTGGTCTGGGCCAGCAATCGCCGTGCCGCACCTCGAAGAACTCCAAAAATCGTTACCAAACTTCACACGGCACTTGCCAAATCAATGTCCTCTGAACTGCGCTGCCAGCTATCCAATGCATTTGAATCATGCGATCAAATATCGAGGCAGTAACCCACCTCGCGTTGCAATCCATGCTCGCTCAGCAATTGGGCCGCTTGTTCGATAAATGAATTTGGCAACCGGGTTCCGCTGTACAACAGCGGAGGCGGATACTCGGCAGCACGCAGGCCGAAGGCTCGATGGTGATCGAGTGCTTTATTGGTATTGGAAAACGCATTGCCGACTTGAAAGTCTTGCACGATCGCAAAAGCGCGAGTTACCAAGTCAGCGATTTTCTCCGACATACGGACGGCTTCGTCCCTGCGTCCGCTGGATAGCAAATGAATGATTGACGCCAACTCCTTTGCCAACACGTTGGCCGTGCTAAGCAGAAATCCATCGTAGGGTCCACCAGATGCGCGCAGCCACTGTGAGTAGCCATTCTTCTCCGATCCGCGCACCATAAACACGTTCGATTGCAAGCCGACTAAAGCAACACGATCGTAGCCGCTGGTATCTTTAAATAAATAAAAATTTGGGAACTCGTCTGCCAGCGACTGAACTAATTCCGGAGACATCTCGTTTTGCGTTACTTGGGGAAGTTGGTAAAGTGCCGTCGGAAAACCCAAATTCAAAACTTGGCGCAGCGCTGATGAGATTTCGTGTTGAGTCAGTGAGGAGCCTTTCGGTGGACATACCGTGAATCCAACTGCGGCAGAGTGGTTGGCAAATCGAGCGAGCTGGCGAATGCAGGTGAGCATTGCTGGGACATCGGTCTTCAATACCCCGATGAGTACTTTTATGTTTAGTTGTTCCGCTATGTCTAATACACTGGGCAACAAACCTAGAATATCTTGATCCGACATTTCCCAGCCCTCGCCAGTAGATCCGGGAACGAGAATTCCTCTTACGTATGGTGCAAGGGATCTCAAGTGTTTCTCAATTCGGTGCAAGTCTGGACACGCAGGCGTAGAGAAATGGGTTAGTGTTGGGCACCACAATCGCGGAATTCCCTCTGGAAACAATCGCTCCACCAACTGTGTTCGCGAAAGAGTTGTCGTCGACATGAAATACTCCATTGGCGTTGAGACTACGCTACCCACTGAGTCGCTTCGTTCACTGCCATCTCGAATTCTGACTCCGGCAGGTTTAATAGTGTCTTAGCGCGAGCGAGCGATTTCAGCCTGTGGGGCGAGATGCTTCCTTCGGCAGCAGCCACCGCGAACATTGCTTGAACAATCAACAGTTTCTTGTTGTGCTCCAGCCGAGATTGGCAAACTGCCAAATACGCCGATGTCGAAAGTCGCATGGACTGCACTTCCGAGCAAGCGCGGCCCAGAACCTCGCGCGACAAATTCATTTGAGTCATGTTTTCGAAAACACGCCGGGCGATGCGTATTTCGGCTTCAGACACGTGCCCGTCATCGACCATGATCAGTGCAATCGAGCGCAATAGATCGGTTTCAAACGTGACCACTGATGCGTCAGTAATAGGTTCAGTTCCACGAGAGCTTTCAGTCATAGTGAGGACCTGTGGATCAAACGATGTCTTGCATTGTTCGCAAATTACGAATTCCTGCAGGCCACCAAGCGGCAGAACGGGGATAAAATAGAGCGTCAGGAAAGGTCGCGTGGATTTTAGTCGGTATTTTTGCCGCAACTCGCACTCGGGGCAATGGAACACCCCCTTCTCCTTTGTATTGGACCAGTTCATGGTGCCGATCACAATCATATTTCCCAATCGTCCTATTCACTGACACGGAATTGCGGGCCACACATAATCCGAAAATGGACTGTAGACTACAGATAATTGGTAGCTAACTTATTTCCAGCCGGTTTATCCTGGCATGCAGGGTGAACTCACATCGTAGTGGCGAATCAGTACGGAATCCATGGCCAGCGTTGACTCCACCGCCGAAATCCCCCGTGATGTGCGCGAATGCTTGCTGAGCCCTCACGGTATGGTTCCCTGCCAGACGATCGCCGGAGGATTAAGCGCGGCACGTTTATGGATGTGTCACAGTGGTACATCGCTTGCTTGTTTGCGACGCTGGCCGCCTGAGCATCCCAGACTTTCGAGACTTCAGTTCATACATCAAGCAATCGAGGCTGCTGGGCACGGCGGCCTGGATTTTGTGCCTCGGTTGTATCGTGCGTTAGGCTCCGACAGTTACATCTTAACCGAAGGTGCGTTCTGGGAGTTATCAACTTGGATGCCGGGTAGCGCCAGTTACTTGCGTGAACCTTCCGATAATCGTATGGCTGCGGCGATCGTTGCCCTTGCACAGTTGCATGGATGTTGGAATCGATGGAAGTCTACGCTAGGACTTGCCCCAGCATTTGAGCGGCGTGCAGTCGCGTTGGCCAACTGGCTCGCACGAATTGAAGCGGGTGAATTGTGGCAGGTCCGATTTAGCGATCCAATCGTCGCAGAACTAGGTCGAAAAACTATCGAAATTCTCAACATTCACGGGCCCCAAATGATCGGTCCGTTACGCGAATTGGCTCAGCGTGAATGGCTCGTTCAGCCCGTTCTGCGCGACATCCGTAGCGATCATGTACTCTTTGTTAATGATCGCGTAGGCGGAATCATCGATTATGGCGCTCTGGATTTCGATACTCCAGCCACGGATCTGGCGAGGTTACTAGGTTCCTTGGAACCCAGCAACAGCGCCGCACGGGTTCGAGGACTAGAACTATATCGTCAGCAAATCGAATGCCCGGACTTCTCGTGGGAAACAATCGACTTGCTAGATCAAGCCAGCACTATTTTGGCATGCGCTCAGTGGTTTGAATGGCTAGTACTAGAGCGACGAGAATTCGCAAACGAAGCAGATCTATTATATGGCCGTTGGCGAGCAAGCATTCAACGCGCACAATCGTTCGCAGTATCCACGACGGCCAGCTCGCCTCGACTTTGGCTGCCAACCTGACGATCCATCGTGGCAGCAAAAAGACGTACGCCGCTCCTGGTAGCATGTTCAGCTTGCGTATGCAGATTTATTTGGAACACTCAACCATGAAAACTGACAGTCAGATATACGGAATCTTCAGCGCATCGCCTGAATGGATCTTCGAACTTGCTGAACTGGAGTCGCCAGGTCCATGCCAAATGAAGTCCGTTGCTTTGAAATCAATCAACCAGACAGCGGACGGAGTGCTGATACCAGACGATCCCAACGTCGGTATCACGGTTGCAGAATTCCAATTTCAAAGCGACCCGCTGATCTACGTCCGCACGATTCTTGAAATGGCGTCGCTGCATCGGCAAAACATCAACCGTCCGATACAAGGACTGATCTTCTTTGCTGACGATCATTTAGATCCAAAGACGGCACCTTGGTGTAAACTTATCCGCGCGTATTCGCTCAAGAAGCTTGTTGCCAAACTAGCACGTCGCCAGTCCAATCATCCGCTCGTGGCTGTTTTTCGACCATTGTACGATAGCGATCAGCTATTGGAAAATCGAGCTGCGGAGTACTACAATCAAATCAAGACTAGCGACCAGCTTTCTGATTGCACCCAGCAACTGCTGCTCGACATTTTCGTGAATTGGCTGGAACAAAGATTCAAAGAAAAAGGAAAAACGGAGATCGAGAAAATGCTAATTGGTGAACTTCCCGACCTGCGAGATACCCAAAGTGGCAAAGATCTGATTCAGATCGGTAAAGACGAAGGTAAGATCGAAGGTAAGATCGAAGGCAAGATAGAGGGTAAGATCGAAGGTAAGATCGAAGGTAAAATTGAGAGCCTGTTGTTAATTTTGAAAACGCGTTTTGGCAAAGTCGATGCCCGACTTCGCAAACGCATCGAAAAGATCGAATCGGTCCTGATTGTCGAGCAAATGCTAGCTCAGGCTTCGACCGCAAAGTCACCCGCAGAGCTGAAATGGTAGCGAAAGCTCATGCGTCGCCTTTCCAATAAAAAACTCTTTTGGTAATAGTACCTGACAACTGTTCTTGCATACGGATTGCAATTGCTCAAGAGATTGTTTAGACTGTTCCCACTTTTGTGCTGGTTGGATACTGGAGTGGAGTTGGGAATGGAACGGCAAATATTGATCCGTCCGTATAAATCGAGTGCAGATTGGGCGGGAGCATTGTGTTCAGCAGCCTGCGCCGTGCACTGCGCTGCCACTCCGATTCTGCTGGCAATGCTACCATCTGTCAGTTCCGTTCGGTGGTTAGCCGATCCGCTTTTCCACCAAATCGTCGCAGTGGTTTGCGCATTGCTAATGTGGCGAGCGATCATGCCGGGATATCGTATCTATAATGATTGGCAAGTTCTGGCATACGCCGGAGGCGGCATTGGGCTCTTGCTTGCAGCGGCGTTTGTCTTGCCCGACACTTGCTGTGAGGCATCGAGGCATCTGGCGCTGCATACATCAGGAACTAACTCGGGAGGTCAAACGTTATTTGCCGGCTTGGGCTCATCAGATCCTAATGCTATAGGTCTCCTCTGGCATGGAGTATCAATTCCGATCGGGAGGCCTTTATTTTCACCAGATGTGCTCGCCAATGGGCTGGGGCATTACCCTGCCAGTATCTTGGCTTGTGTACATCCATATCTGTCACCGCTCGGTGGGTTTCTGCTGATCGTGGCACATTTACTAAACATTGTTTATCGCGAACATGGCACGCACAGCAAAAATCGCACTCGATGAAATGGCGATTTGCTTAGAGGTAAGCATGAGTTTCCCAACGCTACCAATTGAACAAGCAGCCGTTTTCAATTTTGTCGTTTTGATGCAATTTTCTGAAGATGGCGATCACTGTGCGCGCAGCGCGAATTTGCCGCTGCCCGATGTTTGGGCCAATGACGCACGCGATGCAATGATGGAATTGGTGCGCCAAGCAAAAGAGTTAATCAAGGACTGTTTAGCTCGAGATCGTATGATCCCATGGATTGAACCGCCATTGTCACCTTCCGAAACGGAAAGTCGATTCTTGATTCCGCTCCACCTATGAACCAGTGGCTGCTTGAAATCGTCCAATGTCCGCTGTGCCAGGAACCGCTGATCCAGGCAGAACCGTCTTTGGTAGAAGCGCTGTTGGTTCAATTTCGCGAACATAAGTTGACGAATCAATTGGGCATACCGATCGACGACGAATTCGAGGCGGGACTAGTCAACCAATCTCGTACCTACTTTTACCCAGTCCGCGGTGGCATTCCAACATTGATTGCGGAAGAAGCGATTACGATTCAATCTTCGTTGGCCCGCGCACGCTAGCGCGAAGTTGCGATGGATTTCTTGCGTTGTTCGATGATTCGCAACGGATCGTCGGGGACCACCGATGCGTCGACCAGCGGTGCTAGGTCGCGCAGGGCAATTACCTTGTATTTCTCCGACGCGAGGTAGTGCAGGTACCCGCGAAATCGTTCGATCGAGGTACTGACCCAATCGTGAGCCGTGTCGGGGACGCCGTGGAATTGTAAGATTGCGGGCCGACCGTCGCGGGCCTGCGAAACCGCTCGTACAAAGTCAGCTAGCTCCCATTTTGGTTTGGCGTCGCCTGCCGAAGGAAGCAAATGCGGATGATCCAAACCGGGCTCGTAAGCAAACCCCCAGCCCGATTCGTAGGAATGTTCCGGCGCACCGCCGCGACGGGCAAAGATGATGCCATGTTTGCGAAGTGCATCGAACGCCAACAGGCTCGTCGCATTCCCTGGCCAAGCGAAGGAAACGGGTTTGGGAATTCCGTTCTCCGCGCAGCGATCTTCGATACCCTTGAGTTGCTCGGACAGTTTCGTCACGTTTTTGTCGTTGATGCCCAGGTGATCGCGAGTGTGGTTGCCGATTTCGAAGCCGTCGCGATGCAGTTGCGCGATCTCTTGCCAACTCATGTAGTCTTTCTTGTTGGTCGCAAAGTCCCAACCCTCGGTAATGAAAAACGTAGCTCCAAATCCGTAAGTCAGCAAAATCGGTCGCACGGTCGTGAAGTGAGTTTTCGCAGAATCGTCGAAGGTAAGTACGACCAGTCGATCAGGAATCGGCTTCTTGACGGCGATTGACTTGCCTTTGGCAACTTCTTGAGCGACGCTGAGTGTCGCTCCGCCAAAAATCAAAAGGGAAGCGGAGACGATACAGTTCAGGAATCGCCATGTGCGAGTCGCTCGCGTATTCCGGTGCACATGGTTGATATTGAAGGGATTATTCATAGCAGTCGCTTTCAACTGAGACTCTACGGATTGAGAACACACTTTCGTGAAAGTTTCAGGTTCATATTCTATGCTGAGTGTGAGCAACGCCGCGATCGATCCACTATCCACTGAGGTAACTCAGTTAGCGTTTGAAGGCAGTCTGCTTGATTGCTGGGCGTCGATCCGCGATCCAACCAAACGCTGTGGAATCCCGCGCGCCGAGCTCCTTCATAGTCCGCTTGATAGTCGTCGCCGATCATTAACGAATTATCCGGTGCCACTCGAAGTGCTTCCGCGACGGCGCGATAAAAATTGCGATCCGGCTTGGCCGCGCCCACTTGGGCGCTAGTTATGACGCGAGTAGCTTGAGCGAACAGTGAATGCCCTTGCAAAACTTGCTGCAATCGCGAATCAAAGTTAGACGCGATCGCGACCAAACTTCCGTGGTCCAAGCACCACTTCCAAGCCGGCTCGACATCTGCAAAGACTCGCCACGCATTCGACGAGCCAAAATGTCGCCATAGCTGTTCGAACACGACATGACACGTCTGCGAGTCGAGTTCCCTCAGCACGCTAGCCACTACAGCGCGCCATCGATTGCGATGTTCTAGATCTTGATTCACACACTGCAACGGCGCAGGACTAAGAAGACCACTAGGCGACGAAGTTTCCGTACTGCTCGCTACACTAGTCAGTGTTGTCTGAAATTGGCTGCGCATCGCGCAAGGCAATCGCTCGCGCACTTGCTCGACCGTCCCCTGCCATCCCTGAGCAACTGCGACATCGCAATAAACTTCTGCTGGTGAAGGTTCTGCGTAGATGATCGTTCCTACTGCGTCGAATACAACTGCAGAATAGGGGCACAAACGACGCGCATGATTGTCTGGATGGCTCAAAAATACCTCAAAATGTCGTTCACGGTGACAAAAGCCATCAGGCACAACAAGCACAAAACACCTGCCAACGTCAATTGCATTTGGAGAGCTTCGTTGACGGGTTTTCCACGAACGGCTTCCGCAATCAAGAACAACATGTGACCGCCATCCAGCGCTGGGATCGGCAGGAAATTCAAAATCGCCAAATTCGCGCTCAACATTGTTAGGAACAACAACAATCGCGATACACCTTGCGAAGCTTCAGATCCCGCTGCGCCAAAAATTGCGATTGGTCCACCAACTCCGTTGCGACTGGCTTTTCCAGTTACCAGAATTTTTAGGAATTTGAACACCTCCAACAACCGCTTTTGGGTTTCTGCCAAGCCGAGCACCATGGCTTCTTGAATGTTCGATGTGCGATGAAAGTGTTCCAGAGGTTGCATGGCCAATCCGCGTTGAAACCAAAACCACTCCGTGGCAGGTTTCAGTGGCAGGACAACTTCATGCGATTTTCCAGCACGGCGAAAATAGCACCTAATGTTCAAGCCATCGGGTAATTGTTGCCATTCATTAAACAGAGACGCCACAGTATACAGCGAATCAATCTCGCGCGGCTTGAAAGCCGATTCGCTGTAGACTTTCAATATTTCTTTCTTCGCTTGTTCGCTAGGTTCCCACAAGACTTGAACAAGTTCGTCGCCGACCGCAACATCCAGAGGTGCGCCGCCAACCGCGGCATCTACATGCGAGACCATTGGAGAGACATCGACAGTAACACCTAACCCGGGAAGCGATATTACGCCCGCGACTTCCGAGATCGAGTCAAAGGTGACCGTCCCTTCTGGCTGGACGGAAATCTTCAGTGATTCTGCTTTTGATTCATCGCTGCTTGGGCTGGCCGCATTTCTGCGAACGGTCAGTTCGATGGGCTTACCAAACTGTTTGGCAATTCTGCTCGGCAGAGTTAGCGAGTTTTCAATAGGCTGACCGTTGAGTTGTTCAATGGTATCACCGATCTGAATTCCGGCTTTTTCACCAAGCGACCCTTTGCGAATGGCAGATACTTTGCCAATTTGGAATCCAAATCCCAGAGTCTTGATAGGCACCGCCGGCAATTCAACATCCAGCGTGTTCGATTGCTCGCCAGCCTTTCGTTCGACGGTGACGGTTACCGGTTGGTCCCAGACTGCTTGCAGGCGACGCGTCAATTCGTGGCTAAGGACGACTCCAAACCTAGGATCGATGGGT
This sequence comes from Planctomycetaceae bacterium, assembly GCA_005798335.1. Lineage (GTDB taxonomy): Bacteria > Planctomycetota > Planctomycetia > Pirellulales > Pirellulaceae > Aureliella. The sequence continues at coordinate 10,023 of SYJV01000187.1, forward strand.
AACGGTTGGCCATTTACGGCAATGAACTTGTCATTTGGTTGCAGATCAATTTTTTTCTTAGCTAAGATCGATGTCGGATTGACTGCCTCAGACTTGGTCAACTGGGCTATCGCCGCTGATTTTACACCGATCAAGAAAAAGCTCTTTTCGCGCGAATACTTGTTCGTCGGCGGGATATTTACTTCGCGTCGTTGGCCTTCATGCAAAAATGTAACCAGCACCGGTGCACCGTTTGTTTCCATGCCTCGAATGACGACGTTTCCGGTAAAGTCATCGAATCGCATGTTGGGTGAGTCTTGTTGCATATCTCCGGCGCGAACGATTTGGTCGCCAGGTTCGAGCCCTGCGATCCAAGCGGGACCACCGGTTTGAGTATTGCCTACGACGGTCGGTGTGTAGGGTACTCCAAATCCGAACGCGATTCCCGCCAGGATAACGGCAAAAATCAAATTCATTACCACGCCAGCGGAAATAATAATCATGCGTTGCCAAACAGCTTTGGCAGGATAGCTGCGCGGATCCAGTTTTGCGTCGGGCCCTACACCTACTTTGATTCGCTGCGACTCTTCTTCGGCTTTGCGTGGATCATCGTCTTGACCGAGCATCTTCACATAGCCACCCAGCGGAATAATGCCGATACCGTACTCAGTTTCTCCCCATTGAAACTTGCCCAACGTGCGCGGGAAGTGAATTGGTCCAATCGAAATTGGCACGTCGAAACCAACATAGAATTTGTCGCATTTCACGCCAAACGTCTTCGCAGCCAGGAAATGCCCAAGCTCGTGAACAAAGATCACAAAGCCCAGGCCCAAGCCAACTTGCAAAGCGATCCAAATGAAATTAATCACGCTCGACAAGCCGCTCGTTTCGCCGAATAAAATCGGCCACCAACTTAGTGAATCGACTAACGCACCGTAGCCCACCTGATAATCTCCTCGCGTGACCAACGATCGAGTTTCTGAAGCTCGTCCATCGTTGGATTGGGATCGTAATTGTGTTCGTTCAAGATACGCCGACAACCATCTACAATGTCGACGAATCGGATTTTACCTTGCAAAAACAATTCTACGGCCGCTTCGTTGGCCGCGTTCAATACTGCACCGCTGGTTCCACCTCGCCGGGCGACTTCCCATCCCAACTCGATTGCAGGAAATCGTTCCGTATCCACTGGCTCGAAATCCAGTGTCCACGATTTCGTCCAATCCATCGTCCGACAGGGACCCGATAGTCGTTCGGGATACGTCAACGAATATTGGATCGGCAGCCGCATGTCCGGCGGACTGAGTTGAGCGACCACAGAACCATCGTCGAATTCTACCATCGAATGGACGATCGATTGAGGGTGCACAATGACATGTATTTTGTCAGACGGCAAGTCGAACAGCCAGCGCGCTTCGATGATTTCCAGAGCTTTGTTCATCATGGTTGCTGAATCAATCGTTATCTTGCGTCCCATTTGCCAAGTCGGATGCGCTAGCGCGCTTTCGATAGTGGCCGCTAGCATTTGCTGACGCGTCCAAGTTCGAAATGGGCCACCGCTGGCCGTTAAGATCACTCGCTTGACCTGCGAAGCCCTTCCCGCATGAATCGCTTGAAAAATTGCGCTGTGCTCACTATCAACCGGAATAATTTCTCCGCCGCTGGATTTGACCGCCGCTGTAACCAAACTGCCCGCGATTACCAGGGCCTCCTTATTCGCCAATGCAAGACGTTTCCCTGCGCGAGCTGCTGCCAGTGTGCTGGCCAAGCCAGCGGAACCCACAATTGCAGCAACTACAATCGAAACTTCATCGGCCTGGGCAAGTTCCACCAGCGCGTCAGGCCCGCTGGTGAGTTCGCAACCGACTGGAAAAGTGCCCGTTTGCAGTTTCGCTAAATTGTCGCGGCAGGCAGCAACCACGCGTTTCGAGCCGCAAAAATTCGCCTGTTCGACTAACTGATCCAGTCGACTGTGAGCGGAAAGTCCCCAGGCTGAATACTTAGGATACAATTTGGAAATCACTTCGACCGCAGCAGTTCCAATGCTGCCTGTCGAGCCGAGGATTGCAACATTCAAGTTGTTAGCGTCATCTGTAGACACAACAAGATCCGTCGTTTACTGGCAACTTTTGATATGCTAGGCGTACCCTACAATCGCTAGAACAAGCCCAAAGCGAATCGCGCTGGCTTGCCAAGTACTAAAATCGATCGAACAATACTGACAAATCGGGGCGAGTCGCGGCGCGAGCGCAGTTTGCGAGCGTAAGATTATGGCACAGTTGAGTTTGTAGCAAGGCTTGTAACTATCCTTACCAGCCAATTCGCCGCAACTGGCGGTAAACTCGGACCACCAGCTCAAGTTTATGAGGCGAATTCCCCTCAGCCGGATTCGACTGCGATCAAACGGAATTAGATTTGGAATTGGTTGAAACGAACGATTGTTGAACTTTACCTAGCTAAGGCACGTGCATGACTTCCAAGGGCGATAGCGACCAAGAACAAAGAAACGCTGAGAGCAAGAACTCTGGGAACTGGATTTGGTATCTGGTATTGGCCGGAATCATGGTTCTATCAGCAGGCGTGTTTTTCGTCAGCAGTGCCACTCCGCGTGTTAAGTATCCGCACCTGACTGCGCTGCTGCAAGCGACCCAATACACCCAACTTGGTTCAACAACCTTGGTGGCCGGAAAGACCGGAACGATCACCGTTCCATGGAAAACCAATCCCGTTCAGATGGTTGAACTTTCCAAGCTGAATAGCGTCCGCGTCGATAAAACATTCGTGGTCGGCAAGTTGACCATGCGAATTCTGGATGACAAGGGCGCACCCGTTGGCGAAGCGAAGGAAGTCGAGTTTCATGCAAACAAGAACTCAAATGAAAACGACACTGAACTGAAAGACCTGTTGACGGCCAGCAACGTTGATTGGGGATTTGCCGACGACCCTGGGTTCATGGCTGAGTATGGCCCCACATTGCTGATTTTCACGATAGTGCTGATCGTCATGATGCTCCTGATGCGCAGGATCAGCGGGATCGGTTCACCGATGTCGTTCGGTCGCTCGCGCGGCCGTTTGTATGCTCAAGAAGATATCGGCGTTACCTTCGAAGTCATTGCGGGTGTCGACGAAGCTGTCGAGGAGGTGCGCGAGATCGTCGACTTTTTGCGATATCCCGATAAATACCAACGACTTGGTGGGCGAATTCCTAAAGGCGTTTTGCTGGTTGGGCCTCCCGGAACGGGCAAGACGCTGCTCGCAAAAGCTATCGCTGGTGAGGCCGGCGTGCCATTTTTCAGCTTATCGGGCAGTGACTTTGTGGAGATGTTTGTTGGAGTCGGCGCCGCGCGAGTTCGCGATATGTTCCAGCAGGCACAGGCCAAAGCTCCGTGCATTATCTTTATCGACGAACTCGATGCCCTAGGCAAGAGTCGCAGTGGAAATATGGTCGGCGTGCACGACGAGCGCGAGCAAACTCTGAACGCATTGCTGGTCGAAATGGACGGATTCGACCCGAACAATGGCATTATCGTGATCGCCGCGACCAATCGGCCCGAGACGTTGGACGCCGCTTTGTTGCGACCGGGTCGATTCGACCGCAACGTTTTGGTCGATCGCCCCGACAAGAGCGGTCGCGAGCAGATTCTGAAAGTCCACGTGAAGAATGTTAAGCTCGCGCCCGAAGTCAACTTGAAGGAAATCGCTTCCATCACCAGCGGCTTTTGTGGCGCGGATTTGGCCAATTTAGTCAATGAAGCTGCTCTGCTGGCCGCTCGCAAAGGCAAGAATCTGGTCGGTCAAGCAGAATTCGACGAAGGTGTTGAGCGCGTCACCGCTGGCTTGGAAAAGAAGCGGCGAATCATGGACGAAGATGAAAAACTGCGCGTCGCCTACCACGAAGCGGCCCATGCGTTGGTGGCCTACTCTTTGCCAAATACCGATCCCGTTCACAAAGTTTCAATTATCCCGCGCGGATTTGCCGCACTCGGGTATACCATGCAGCGTCCCGAAGGCGATCGGTATCTGCTAACACAATCGGAATTGGAATCACGCCTTCAAGTACTCTTGGCTGGCACTCTGGCCGAGGAAATCGTCTTCAAAGATATCAGCACCGGTGCTCAAAACGACCTTGAACGAGCTTCTGCAATCGCTCGCCGGATGGTCATGGAGTACGGGATGAGTCGCCTTGGCCGCGTCAATTTCCGTGAAAGCACGCGTTCCCCGTTCCTCGGCGCAGGAGGTGGCGAATCTTACATTCGCGATCATAGCGAACAAACCGCCCGCGAAATCGATGAAGAAGTGAAACGCATCATCGACGAAGCCGCAAAGCGCGCCCAACAGATCTTACTTGAACGCAAGCAAGCTCTCGAAGCGGTCACGAATCGCTTGATTGAAATCGAATGCATGGATCACGACGAACTCAGTCGTATCATCGAAGCCAGTTTGCTAGGTCCTCGTGTAGTTCCGGGCACCGACAGCGTTGCACCGCGATCGGTTACCGGAACGTTATCTTCACTTACTGCCGCGGGAAAGCCCGAAGAGGACAGATCCGCTTCAAGCGCCAGCGATGCCGCGGGTTAAGAAAAAGGTTCCCGACGGAACATCGATTCCACTCAATTCTGACGCGCTGGATGCCTTCGCCTATGGACTTCCGGCTCCTGCCAAACAGGCACATTTTCTTTTCAATGTTCGTTGTAGAGATTTCCAATCGCCCCACTCTCAGCTAACATGTCGTTAAATCACGCGACAGGAAATGTTGGATAAAATCCGGCATCTACAGTAAGGAAAATTGCAACGCATCGCATCAATTTTGACGTAGAAGGGTAGGTATGAAAAACGTGATCAAAGTTCTCTCGATGATCGCCGTGGTAGGATTGCTCGTAACGAATGTTGGGGCGCAGGAAAAGAAAAAAGGCGACAAGAAAAAAGGTGGCGATCCCGCCAAGACTATTGTTACCACGTTCATGAAGAACCTGGAACCGGTCGGATTGTCGGATGAACAAAAGACTAAGATCGAAGCGATTATCAGCAAGGCAGCCACGGATGCCGTCGCTAAACGAAACGACGCTGGCATCAGCAACTCGATGACTCAGAAGAGTACCAAGGCAACCAAGGAAGAACGCGATGCCGGTAAAAAAGGTGCCGATCTGAAGAAGGCCGTTGCCGAAAAGCTGGGCCTGACCGATGCCCAAATCAAAACCTTGGATGAAACCAATGCGATCATCGCCAAGGCAAAGGTCGAGGCAGGAAAATTGCTTACCGAAGAACAGATGGGCAAGCTCAAAGAAGATCAATTCAAAGCTTCGTTGAAAGAAAAGGGAAAAGGAAAAGGCAAAAAAAAGAAGGCTGCCTAAGACTAGACCATGAAATCGATTCCGGCGGGAGCTGCATGGCTCGCGGCCCTGCCGAATCAATTGGTTGAGGAAATAACATGCCGGATGCCAAACCACTAACAAGCCTGGATGAATGGGAAGACTTCGTTGGCGACGTTTACTCGACGCCGCTTAAAACTCAGGATCAGTTTCGTAAATACGATGATCCTGCTCGGTCCACGGTTCGCGACTTTTATCGATTGAACCATCAGTACCAAACGCTCGATTTTGCTGAGAAAAAACGAGCCGAGTTCACCGGGCTCAATCGCAAAGAACTGACGATGTGGGAGGCTTGCGATTTTCTGAACGAATTGGTTGACGATTCCGATCCCGATACTGACTTGTCGCAGTTGCAACATTTGATGCAAACTTCCGAGGCGATCCGTGCCGACGGCCATCCAGATTGGTTCGTGCTGGCCGGTTTTGTCCACGATCTGGGCAAAGTTTTGTGTCTGTTCGGCGAGCCGCAATGGGCCGTGGTCGGCGACACGTTTCCGCTTGGCTGCCGATTCTCGGAGAAAATTGTCTATGCCGAGTATTTTCAGGCCAATCCAGATTGCCAGGTTGCAGAATATCAGACGCTAACCGGAATTTATTCACCGAATTGTGGTTTGCGCAATGTGGTGATGTCTTGGGGGCACGATGAATATGTTTTTCATATCATGCGCAACTTTTTGCCCGAGCCGGCGTTGTACATGCTCCGTTTTCATTCGTTTTATGCGCAACATCGCGAGAGTGCTTACGAGCATTTGATGGACGCACACGATCAAGAAATGTTTGCTTGGGTCAAACGATTTAATCCGTACGATCTATATTCGAAACAACCAACGCCGCCCGACGTTGATAAACTGAGACCATACTACGACCATTTGTTCAAGCAATACTTACCTGAAAAGCTGCATCTTTAGGCGCGGCTGGCAATTTATTTTCTGCCATCAAAGGTCGCGTGTTCGATACAACCGCGATTAGAAGATTTTGTTAATAATCGGCTGCGAGTTCGGGTAAAGTAACTGGAATTCACGACCCTCGTGGCAAACAATCGTCTGTTCTCCGCTTTGAGCAAAACAATGATAGCTGACTGGAAACTAAAACTAGACGAAATTGTCGACAAAGTGGACAGCGGCGAGCGTCTCAATCAAGACGATGGCATCTTCCTCTACCAGCCAGAAGTGCCCCTGCAGCGACTCGGTGAGCTCGCTACCATTGTGCGTCGACGGAAACATGGTCGAGTGGCGTACTACAACATCAATACACATTTGAATCCTACCAATGTTTGCGTGTATCGATGTCAATTCTGTGCGTTTCGGTCCGATCTGCGCGATCCCAAAGGGTACGCCATGACCGACCAACAGATTTTAGAGCGCGGCCGAGAAGCTACCGAAAATGGCTGCACCGAAATGCACATTGTCGGTGGCTTGCATCACAAGATGCCCTACGATTGGTATCGCGGTATCATCGAAACTCTGCATGCCAATTATCCTCAGTTGCATTTGAAAGCCTGGACGCCGGTCGAGATTAATTGGTTCGAATTTCTGACCAAAATGCCCACTCGTGAAATACTGTTAGATCTCCAATCTGTTGGCTTGGGAAGTTTGCCAGGCGGCGGAGCTGAGATTTTTCATCCCGAAGTACGCGACCAGATTTGTGAGCACAAAGCGAACTCACACAAATGGTTCGAAGTGCATCGCGAAGCGCACTCGCTGGGTCTGCGCAGCAATTGCACGATGCTGTATGGGCATATCGAACAAGCCTACCATCGCATCGATCATTTGTTGCGATTGCGCGAGTTGCAGGACCAGACCGGTGGATTTCAAACTTTTATTCCACTGGCCTTCCACCCGGACAACACGAAACTCAATTACATTCGCAAGCCATCCGCCTTGATGGACTTGCGTACTATCGCCATTAGCCGATTAATGCTCGATAACATCGCTCATATCAAAGCCTACTGGATCATGCTAGGTATCGAGACCGCGCAGGTCGCGCTCGGTTACGGTGCTGACGATATCGATGGCACAGTGCGCCACGAATTGATTTACCACGACGCTGGGGCAACCACTCCAGAATTGCTCTCAGTGCAAAGAATTCGCGAGTTGATCGAAGAATCCGGCCACCAACCGATCGAACGCGATACACTCTACCGACGAGTCCATCGCGATCCACTGGACTACTCCAAGTGGAGCGTTGGTTCGCCTGTTGAATCCGCAGTCGCCGCGGAGGCAGTGTCGTAACGGTCGTACAAAAATTAAGCGATTCGGATTATTCAGAATTCGGCTGAAATTGACTTTCCAAGCATCTTTGGGGTGCTGGAAGTTTACACTGTGAGTTAGCTCTTAATCAGGTTCGCAGGCTCTACCGGCAACCTTGGCGAGGGAGGTTACCGACGAAATGTATGGGATGAGGAATTCCGAAATGTGCCAAACAGACTGGTCAATTTTCTTGGTGACCTGAACTGCCTGACAGCAGCAACCGCTCGAGGCGGTCTCAACTGATGATCTTCTCGACGACGTGCGCTTCTTCGACGCCGGTCAATCGCTGGTCGAGACCTTGGAACCGGAATGTCAGGCGGCGGTGATCGATGCCGAGGTTGTAGCGATTGTAGCCTGTCAGTCGTTGCTCCACCGAAACGGGTTCGGTGGAGGCGACGTTCAGCGCGGTGCGAATGGAAGATGAATGGACGATGGTAGGCGAATGAAACATTGCGGGCGCGGCGGCTAGTTTTCGGCGCGCCAGGTAACGGGTTGGCTGGTTTCGAGGTCGAAGTCGGGCCAGTTCTTCTGAATCCACTCGGCAGCGTCATGCATGTTGTGAAATCGACGCGGCGGTGGCTCGAGTTTGGGAGTGGCTGCATCGGTTGGTTGAGCTTCTGTGCCTGAGTCAGGCGGCGTCAAGAGAACGTGTTGACCGTCGTGGAATAGAAGTTCCTCAAATCGCCGCAGCAGAAAATCCCGAGGCTCGTTAACACAAGCTGGATGCCGCAACATAGTGGCGACCGATTTTGCATCGCACATCGCCATGCTGGCAAACTTGAACGTTTCAAAGTCCATGTCAGTGCCATCAGAATAGTAACCTGGAGAAGTAGCAATGTAGTCCACGAGTATTGTGGTAGCTTCGGATGAGATCTGGTCGCGCTTCGGCAATTCAAGCGACTGGACCAATTTGTAAAGTTGCTCTGTTATGTGTCCTTGCGAAAATCGATGCAATGATTCAAGCATCCGTTCCGTCGCCCGCAAGCGAATTTCAGTCGGTAGTCGCACTGCAATGGAAGCTAACGCATTACCAGTATTTTGAAGTGCTTCAACATCCTCTGAACTTTGAAGTAAAGTAAGCAACTGATCGCTACAACGCGCTGCATGCTCAGATCTTATAGTCGCGGTAAGTGCCTCTAACGGCATTCGATAGGCGTGCTGAACAATTGCATTAGTTGAGTTCTCCAGGTTGCCAATGAGTGAGCCCCATAGAGATAATGCCTCGTTGGGGCCCAGTTTCGTTGATATAGCTGCTAGAACAGTACCCGCAGCGCGCCACTCGCTTTTATTCATCGAATCCAGATTCAATTTCGGTGTGATTGATATGACACTCTTCCACCCGTGCATCAACTGTTCAGAAGTCATCTGCTCTGTCAATGCAATTAAGCACTTTGAAATATGTTCCGACTTGTCACCCAAAGGCGATTTCGGCAGTTCAGCCACAAGTGAATCCCAAACGCGAATCAATAGCTCAGAGTTCACGGTCGTCGCGATTGCGACTAGGCCAGTTACCGCCGCAATTCTCTCGTTATCGGTTGGTGAATCTAAGTCATCGCGGAGCGAATTCACGCAACGCAGCCTTTGGTCTGGACCTAGAGAGTACGCCAACGAGATTAGAGCACGCCCCGTTGACGGTGTATCAACATCCTCCTGTCTTCGAAGATCATTGATGATCGCGTCCCAAACTCGTATCGCTTGCTCCGAGCTGAACCTTGGGGAAAACGCTACAAGAGCCTCTTCGAGCTTCGGGTGTACTTGGAATGAATCTGGCAGTTCCAACATCGCGATTACAGCATCAGCGCAGCGGGTCACTTGCTCAGTTGTCAACTTGGGAGCATAAGGCACAAGGCTGCGCCATGCAGCAACTTGGATTTCCGAACCAGCGTTATTCTTATTCAATACACTGATGATCGCATTGACTCCGCGAAATTCTTGCTCACTACTAAGTCTGGAGGCGAGCGCCATGAGCCCGCAACAAGCAACCGTTAAGACGTTGTTGTCCGCTTGCGATTCAAGAACGAGGATGAATGCATCTGCGCTTCGAGTTGCTTCATCCGCACTCAGTTTCGGACTGAGTATTGAGAAACACTGCCCCGCAAATAGTGCGACACGTTCATTTTGAGTGTCATACAGGGTTGTAATAAGCGTTCGCCACGCATGAGTTACTTGCTCGGTTCCCAACTGCGGAGCAATTTCCAACAACCCATTCCAAACTTCTTCTTCTACGTTCCGTACTTTTGCTTCGTCCACAATTTCTAAAACCGAATTCCATTGGTCTTGGGGTCGATCGATTCCCCGCTTCGATAACAACGCCAAAATAAGTTTTCCGTTTGCGTCCAAATTTCCTCGATACTTGGCCGCGGACCAAATGCGAATGACATCATTCCAACCCTGTTCTGCATGTTCAGAGTTCAATTTTGCCGCCAACAAATTCAAGCACGTTTCTGCAATTTCGACTCCGTGCCATGCTTCCGATTTCTCCCATACGTCTACCATCGCATTCCACATTTGCGACGCTCGAACGGAGTTTAGTTTTGTCGTCAATTCTGCTAGACATATGCTAAGGTGCGAATAATTGTCGTAACTAGATTTTTCAATCAAAGGTATCAGTACATCCCAGCATCGGACCACCTGTTCTGTTGTAAGTTGTTCCACTTGATTACCGATGAATTCGATGAAATCTCGGAATACAGGATTAGAGTTCGCCTGGGCGGAGATGGAAGCGCCGACGTATGTCAATGCCTCGGCCAGATTCGGCAAATCATTCGATCCCAACTCGATCGTAATCCACACAGCGGCGACGCGGATTCGGGGGTCGGCTTTGAGATCGCGCTGTTTGGCGGAAACTAGCTTGATGGCTTGAGCGCGACGGGTTGGGCTGAGCGCGACGCAGGCTTGCATGGCGCGCTCGGCGCGACGAGCTACGCGGAGGGCGATTTCGGGATCTTCGAACGCGATTTCCAAGATGCGGAGTTTTAGTCGCGAGTCGGGGATCGCGGACCAGTCGACGAAGCTGCGGAGTTCGGCCGTGTTGGGCTGGTCGCCGTATCCGATCGGGCGAAGAAGGCCGCTTATGAGCTGCCGTTCGGCCAACTCGCGCTGCCGCTCCTTGGCGTCGCGCTCCTGCGTTACTGCGTCAAGTGCGTCGAGCGCTTTCTTCTCCGAAGCAATTGCGGCTTGTTGCGATCGGCTCGCCTTTCGCTCGGCGGTCGTAGCGCGAAACAGGCCCCAGGTCGTACCGATCATTCCAACGACCAGCGCGACGAACACGGCGGACGCGGCAATCACTTTGCCTTTGTGCTTGCGAATGAATTTCTTCACGCGGTAGGATGTACTCGGTGGACAAGCTTCGACGGCTTCGTCGTCGAGAAAACGCTGAATGTCGCGAGCGAATCCGTTGGCGGTTTCATAACGGCGGCCACGTTCCTTTTCGAGCGACTTCATGACGATCCAATCGAGATCACCGGCCAGCGAACGACGCAGTTCGCGAGGATCGATGCTGCGCTGAGCGGCGATGCTGGGGAGTGCGTCGCTGCCGCTGAGCCGGATGCTGGGTCGCGGAGGTTCGACTTCGCGGATCAAGCGAAGGACTTCGTCGAGGGCGGCTTGTTGCAGTTGCTGGCGCTCGAGCGGCGTCGTGCCGGTGAGCAGTTCGTACAGAACGACGCCGAGTGAATAAATATCGGTCCGCGTATCGACGTCGAGGTTATTGTGCTCGGCTTGTTCCGGACTCATGTACAGCGGCGTGCCGACCATGATGCCGTGGCCGGTATAGATCGAATTGTCGGTCAGCGACTGGTGTAGCGCCTTGGCCAGCCCAAAGTCGATGACCTTCGGCACCGGGTCGCCGTCGTACAAGCAAATGAGAATGTTCGATGGTTTCAGATCGCGATGGACGATTCCTTTGTGGTGAGCATGTTGTACAGCCTGGCAAACTGGGATGAACAGTTTCAATCGATCCTTCAGCGACAATCGGGCTCGATCACAGTATTCCGTTAACGGAACTCCCTTGACGTATTCCATCACAAAGTACGGATGACCATGGTCGGTCATGCCTCCGTCAAAGACTTTGGCGATGTTGGGATGGTCCATCACCGCCAGGGCTTGCCGTTCGGCTTCGAACCTCGCCAACACCTGTTTCGAATCCATGCCGGCCTTGACCAGTTTGATAGCCACTCGCCGTTTGACCGGTTGTTGCTGTTCGGCGACCCAAACGGACCCCATGCCCCCTTCGCCGATATTCTCGAGCAATTTGTAGCGACCGCCGAGAATCGAACCAAGGTTCAGGAGGTTTTTGGTATGAACCGCTGTCGCGTCCAATGCAGCATGAGCTTCCTTTTTCGGATGTTCGATTCGATCAACGTCGGCAAAGAACTCCGCCAAGCGAACTGCTTGATCGGGATGTGCCTCAATCAAACGGTGACGATCTGGTTTTTCCCCTCGTTCTTCGGCTTGTAAGTATTCAGCGATGAGGCTATCGAGAGGATCGTCATTGGACTGCATGGCGGAGCTCCGAGAGTTGTGTGGCACGAGCCTCAAACGTCACCAAGTTATTAGACGAAAATTACCAATAAGCGATGCGCGGAAATGCCAGAAAAACGGTCGACCGCTGAAGGCGGCCTCAACTAATAATCTTCTTGACGACGTGGGCTTCCTCGACGCCGGTCAAACGCTGGTCGAGACCTTGGAACCGGAATGTCAGGCGGCGGTGATCGATTCCGAGTTGGTTAAGGATGGTGGCGTTCAGGTCATTGATGTGGACGGCGTCGTCTTCGAATCGTGTCGTGCGTTGGCCGTTTGAATCGATTATGTTGTAGCTGTACTCGTCCGTCCGGCCGAGCTCGACGCCGCCCTTGATGCCTCCGCCAGCCAGCCATGCGGTAAAGCATCGAGGATGATGATCTCGTCCGTAATCGGTGGCGGTCAGCTTGCCCTGGCCATAGACCGTACGTCCAAACTCGCCGGAGCAGACTACCAGCGTATCTTGCAGCATCCCGCGCAGCTTGAGATCCTGAATCAGTGCCGCCCAGGGTTGATCGACGTCCATGCATTGGCCCCGCAGTTTCGCAGGCAGTGTGCTGTGATGATCCCAGCCGCGGTGGAAGACTTGCACGAAGCGCACTCCCCGTTCGACCATCCGCCGGGCGAGCAAACAGTTGCGTGCAAACGAGCCGGACTTCTCGACTTCGGGACCGTACATCGCTTTAACCGAGTCGGGTTCGTCGCGAAGATCGGTCAGTTCCGGGACGGAGGCCTGCATACGGAAAGCCATCTCCTGCTGGGCAATGGTGGTCTGAATCTCCGGATCTCCGATGTCGGTCGCGTGTTTGTGATTGAGACCAGTCACCAGCTCGAGCATCTTACTGCGGCTGGTGCGGGATACACCTGCCGGGTTCGACAGAAAGAGGACTGGATCGCCGGCGGATTGAAAAGCCACTCCTTGATACTTGGAAGGCAAGAATCCCGTGCCCCACAAGCGGCTGTAGAGTGCCTGCACGTTCTGTTGGTCGCCGGACCAAAACGCCGAATTGAGCACGATAAAGTCCGGCAGATTACTGTTGAGCGATCCCAGCCCGTAACTCAGCCAGGCTCCCAAGCTTGGTTTGCCCTGGATTTGCGACCCGGTACAGATCTGAGTCTTGCCTTCATCGTGATTAATCGCCTCCGTGCGCATCGACTTGATAAAACATAAATCGTCCACCACGGACGACAAGTGCGGCAGCAGTTCGCTCATGTACCTGCCGCAACTACCTTGCTGTTGGAATTTGAAGATGGACGGCTGGATCAATTTTTCCTTGCCGTCAGTCATGGCCGTTACGCGTTGACCGTCCCGGACCTCGTCGGGCAGAGGCTGTTTGTATTTCGCCTCCAGCCCCGGTTTGTAGTCATACAATTCGATCTGGCTGGGCGCTCCACCCATAAACAGAAAGATAACACGGCTGGCGCGCGGTCGAAAATGCGGCAGATCCGGTACAGCAGCCGGCGTTTGCTTGGCAACTAAGGAACCAAGCACAGCAGCTCCTAACCCCATGCTGGAGTGGTTCAAAAACCGACGCCGCGATTGCAACCAACGATATTGTTCGAGGAGATGTTCAGACATGGTCCATTACTTGCGTGATTCGGGGTATCGAGATTAAGTAGAGAATCGACCACTATTGTATACGCAGCCGGCTCGATACACTGCGCTTCGCTGGCCAAAGTCAGATGGGACGTCGTCGCCGTGCCGCATCCACATCCGGTTTACAGACTCGCCATCGACAATTGCATCATGTTGGATCTGATTCAACGTCTCAAGAACGCCATGCCAAATCTGCCAGTTACTTTCTTGGTAAGAAACTTGACTTTCTTAGTAGAAAGTGGGAAAGTGGAACAAGAGACTACTATTGTGTAGGACTTAAAGCGAATGGAAACTGAATTGCAACAAATTGACCGAGCAGCACGTCGACGAATTGCGAGAGTTTCTTCATGCGATGGGAAGGAAGACAAATCAAGGGGCGGTGGGTCTTGTTATCGATCGTGATTACTTGGAAATTGGGTTTGCGTTGGAGGAATAGTTCATGGCAAAAAACGCCGAAAGAATAGCCAAGTATTTTGCTACAATGCCTCGCGCGGCCCAGTTTTCAAAACTGAGCCGAACTGCGTCAACAAGATGTCGATCAACGTCTTATTGGGCGGGCATGGTACTTAACCACTAGGGGCGTATACTCGACGCATCCGTTTCCGAGCGAGGCCAGCCATGAACGAGTCCATCCCAGGCGTTCATTCCGATCCCGACATTCTTGGCGGGACGCCCGTGTTCGTGGGCACGCGAGTGCCGGTGCGAGCAATGCTGGATTATCTCGAACACAATCACCCTTTGGCCGAGTTCCTCGACGACTTCCCGACGGTCAATCGGGCGTTGGTGATCGGCGTCATCGAACACTTCAAACATGTCGTTGCCCATGCGCCTGCTGCTGGATGAGTGTGTTCCGAAGCGTCTGAAACGGGAGCTGGTGGGCCATGAAGTCCAGACGGTTCAGGAAGCTGGATGGGCGGGCCTCAAGAACGGCGTGCTGTTGCGGGCGGCCGATGCGTCGTTCGACGCCCTGATAACCGTTGATCAAGGCGTTCAACAACAGCAGAACATGACCGGCCTTCGCATTGGCGTGGTGATCATGGTGGCACCCAGCAACGACATTGATGATCTCAGGCCGCTGATGGCAGAGCTCGTTGAAGAGTTGGGGCATTTGAAACCAGGTCAAATCAAACGAGTCGGTGGCTAACACTCAAATGGAGCTGACGCCCCTGGATGCTGCCATCTCAGACCGCTAGGCGAGCATTTGTTCACGGAAGCAACAGCGCGCAGATTGAAACTCGAGTCGACTATGCATCCAGTAGGCCGCCCACGCATATCTACCTATCCTTTCAAAATGACTATGACCCGGGTCAGACGCAAATGCCACCCTTACAGATTTCAACGATCCACTTAATCACTGGGATAGTCCTTAATCGCTTCTAGCCGAATCACTAAATCAACGAATCAGGGAAGAGCTGCATCCAGCCAAATATGCCATAGTTGGTGCATATTTGGCTATTCACGTCAGCCAAATATTGATGCACTGTGCTATAATTGGCTAAGCGGTCGAAACGAGTTTCCACCTGAGCTGCGAGTTCTTGGAGATAATGCTTTGCGATTCATCGGGCGAAATTTTGAACTAGCGCAACTTGCAGAGACGGAGAAGTCCAGCGAAGCAGCGTTGATCGTTGTCTATGGCAGACGCCGAGTTGGGAAAACAACTTTGATCGAAAAAGCGTTTGAGAACCGTCGGCTTCTCAAGTTCGAAGGGGTCGAAGGAAAGCCGGATGCATTCCAGATCGCTCATTTCGCCGCCACCTTAAGACGCTTTTTCAAGCGATCTAGGTTGGAGTTCGCGGTACCCGCGACTTGGACGGAAGCCTTTACGTTGTTGGCAGAGTGTGTTTCCAAAGGGACATGGACGATTTACCTTGAGGAGCTTCAATGGATGGCGAATTATCGGCCGGATCTCATATCGGAACTCAAGCCGATATGGGATAACCTACTGCGTCGGAACCGTAATTTGCTTTGTGTACTCTGTGGCTCTTCACCTTCGTTCTTTTTGTCAGAAGTGATTCGCTCGCGCTCGCTCCATAATCGCAGCAGCCTCGATCTGCGACTTGACGAGTTTCCTATTCATGAAGCCGCATCCTTTCTTGGTCAACCATCCCTGCAATCTCTCTTTGATGCGTATCTTTCGGTGGGCGGTATTCCGATCTATCTCGAAAAGCTCAAGTCTGCAAGTTCGTTTTACCTGAGTCTCTGCCATCACAGTTTTCGAAAGAATGCTTTTTTCGCAACTGAGTTTGAGAAGGTATTCGTCAGCAGCTTTGGCAACAATCGCATTTATCGACGTATCGTACAAGTCTTGGGCCAGCGCGGTCACTGCACACGCGACAAAATCGCCAAAGATGTAGGCGTCCAGTCTGGCGGTACACTCACCACGATGCTGTTGGACTTAGAAGAGTGTGGCTTCATCCGTCGCGTGGTCCCTCTGGATAAATCCAACAGCAGCCTGCTAAGTTACTACGCAATCCAGGATCCGTACTTGCACTTTTACTTCAAGTTCATTGAGCCCCATGCCCAGTCGATTCAAAACGGTGATTTTCAACGGCATCCGGAGCGAGTGATGAATACACGAAGCTATCGGCAATGGTTGGGTTTTGCGTTTGAACGATTCTGTCGAAAAAATGCGATGTCCATCGCGGAACGGCTTGGGTTTGGGGCCGTCCAGTTTCGTGCTGGATCATTCTTTCGACGTGGAAACGTACACGATATTGGTGCTCAAGTCGACTTGCTCTACGACCGGGCAGACAAAGTGTACACAGTCTGTGAAGTGAAGTATCAGGATGCGCCAATCGGAACCGAAGTAATTGCTCAAGTTGAACGCAAGTTACAAGCGCTGCCGACCAAGCCCAACCGATCGATCCAAAAAGTACTCATCACGAACTCAGGCATCTCAACCGGACTCAAGCAACGTCATTACTTTGATCGCGTTTTGACATTGGAGGACTTAGTTCAACCGGTGGAGTAGTCGACACATTGCCCAACCGACTTGAACGTATTGTTGCTATCTGTACATGGTCGAAATTCTAAAATGCGGAAGCCATTTCGAGGCTATCCATAGCTTATTGTTAGCAATTAGCAAGCTACTCGCGTGTTTTGGCGGCATCGAGATTGAACAGGGAATTTACCACCATGGTAAACGCGGCCAGCTCGATGCGCTGTGCATCGCTGGCCAACGTCAGGTTGGATGCCATCGCTCGGGCTGCGTCGACGTCGTCTCGGTAGATCGAGCGAAAGGCATCCAGTCCGCGTTGCAAGTTCGCTTGTTCGTCGGCATCCGGCAGGTGTGAAGTGATCGACTCGAAGGCGATGCGCAGGCGTTCTTCGTCGCTCTGATTCGACGTAGCCACCGCTGCCGCTGGAGGCTCACGTAGGCTTAACAACTGGTGCGCGAAGTGTCGAGCAGCTTCGAAATACTGGCTCTCGTTCATCATCAACAGGGCTTGTACCGGCGTGTTGGTCCGTTCTCGTCGCGACGTACAGCTTTCTCGAGTGGGCGCGTCGAAGATGGTCATCTGCGGTGGCGGCATGGCACGTTTCCAGAATGTGTAAAAGCTGCGCCGGTAAATCTTGTCGCCTGTGTCCTCTTTGAAAGAGTAAGTGGAGGACGAAACCATGGAAACCGTTTTCCACAGGTCGGCGGGTTGGGGTGGCTTGACGCTTTTTCCGTACATCGTATTGTTCAGCAGGCCGCTGATGGCGAGGACAGAATCGCGAATCACTTCTGAGTCCAATCGAATGCGCGATCCGCGAGCCAGCAGCCGATTTTCCGCGTCGGCTCGATATTCGGTAGGTGAAACGCGCGAAGACTGCTGATAAGTGTTTGACAAAACGATCGATTGGACGAGCGACTTGACGTCCCAGTTCGAGTCGACAAATGTGTTGGTTAAATCATCCAGCAATTCAGGATGACTGGGAAACTCGCCCTGCGCGCCGAAATCTTCGGAGGTCTTCACGAGCCCAACGCCAAACAACTGCTGCCAGAACCGATTTACCGTCACACGCGCGGTCAACGGGTGTCGCTTGTCGGTCACCCATTGCGCCAGGTCGAGGCGCGATTTCATACTACCGCTCGACTTCAATGGCGGCAAGAACGCCGGCGTGTTCCTGGATACCTCCTCGCCTGGTTGGTCGTAGGCACCGCGTTTGAGAATATAAGCTGGCCGCACATCGGATCGTTCCTTCATCACTAGAGCTATGGTAACGCTGCGCTCGAGTTCGTCGCGCGCCTTCTTTAGACGCCCCAATTCCTCTTCCTTTTTCTTCACTTGCTCCATTAGCGAACTATTTAGTTCGGTTGCCGCGCCGCCACTTGTTTTTTCCGACTTTTCCTCAGCGGAAAGATCTTTGAGCGATTGTTTCAGATTGTCGACCTCGCGCCCTACCGCCGAGAGTTGCGAATCGAACTCACTCAAGCTGGTCGCCTGCTCTGGTGTCGGCAGCCGCAACATGGGAGGCTGCTGGTCGCGCCCAGGTGTCTCGGGATCGCCGTCGATGTTGTTAAAGAAAGCAAACAGTTGGTAGAAATCTCTCTGCTTCACCGGATCGTATTTGTGGTCATGGCAAACGGAACACTCCAGTGTCAAACCCAGGAATACCGTCCCAAAGGCGGTCACTTGATCAACGACATTGCGCGTATAACTTTCCTGCGGAGGATTGGTCCCCCGGTCCATTACCATGTGCAGGCGGTTGTAGCCCGACGCAATTTGCTGGTCGAGCGTTGGGTTCTCTAGCAAATCTCCGGCGAGCTGCTCAGTCGCAAATTGGTCGAAGGGCAAATTCGCATTGAAAGCCCGAATCACCCAGTCGCGATACTGCGACAGCTCGCGATAGTGATCGTGATGCATGCCGTTGGTGTCCGCGAATCGCACCAGATCCAACCAGTAGCGAGCCATATGCTCACCATATTGCGGAGATGACAACAGCCGCCCGACTAGTCTCCGATAGGCGTCCGGTGCATCATCTTGTTCGAATTGGTGAATCTCTTGTCGAGTCGGTGGCAAGCCTGTCAAATCCAGAGTGAGGCGCCGAATCAACGTTCTCTTATCGGCCGGAGGCTGCGGCTTCATCCGCTTCTTTTCCAGAGCAGCTAGCACCAACTGGTCAATTCGATTGGCAAGCCATCCGCTATGTGCAAACGAAGGCAATACTTGAGGCCGAGGTGGCTCGAACGACCAGAATTTTTCGTACTTTGCCCCTTGCTGAAGCCACCGTTTGACCATTTCTCGCTGCGCAGCCGTCAGAGGACTCTTGCCCGAGTCAGGCGGCGGCATTTGCAGCGAGGGGTCGTCGGTAACCAACCGCTTCCAAAGTTCGCTGGAGTCCGGATCGCCCGACTTGATCACTTGGTAACCGTCGCGCGCGCTTAGCGGACTCAGATCTCCATTGGAAAGATCTAACCGCAATTTCGCCTCCCGCTTCGCATCATCTGGACCGTGGCAAGCAAAACAGCGGTCGGATAACAGTGGTCGAATATCCCTGTTATACGAAACGACCTCTTCCGCAGCGAGCAAGAGAACCGACGCCCCAGCCTGCATAAAGATCGCCACCGTCATTCCTAGAACACCGGCAATTAATCGCATCACTGCCCCATAGGCTAGAGGGAACTTTCTGTCGCATCTCTACCAAATTGACCGACATGCGCGACTGGCGTGCCTGCGCGGCTGGGAAATGATTCTACTTGACAGACTCGATGATGACAACGAATCGCGAAGAGGCCAATCGCGTGAGAAAAAGGGATTTGGGGGAAAGGGGCAACTACTTCCGATCCGCAGCACTGAGTCGGTTACGAAAGTGGGAGGAAGATAACGCGATTTCGCACTTCCGCAATGTCGGCGGCAGTGGCAACAATATTCTCATCGGTAGCAACGGAGCCGACCGCATCGTGGGAAACGGCGGCGATGACCTGCTTTTCGCCGGCCGCACATCGTACGATGTCAATAATGACCAAGCTCTGATGGCCTTGCTGGCGGCTTGGAATGCTGGCGGCAACATCAGCAGTCGAGTCGCCGCAGTTCAAGACACGTCCAAGGCCTCTTATCTTACCAGCGACGGCACCAGTTCCGCGCCCCAAACGCTTTTCTCCGACTACGCCGTCGACCAGCTCAGCGGCAGTGCGGGTACGGATCTGTTCTTTGCCAACGTAACCGCTGATGCCGGTCTCAAGGACATCATCACCGACTTGAAGAGCGAGTACGCCGTTGACATCGACGCGCTGTAGCCAGCGAATTGCGGTCCTGCGCTTGCCAAGTATTGGCAAGTCGCCGCCTCGCTTGGATCATTATCACGGACTGTCTCAACAGTTTTTCATCGTTACTTCATCGCTAGTACTCTGTTGGCTAGCGGCGTCGATTTTTCAGTCGAGCCGCGCAGGAGGTAGCTGCAACCTGCCAAGTAATGGGCTCGCCATTGAGGATCGATAAACGCAGCATCTTCGATCGCGGCTGCACTGAATTTGTAATCGTGGGAATCATTTCCCTTGAGGTACACTAATTCTCGAGCACGGCGAATCATGGTGCGCGCGTCTCCACCAGCTCGAATGTACTGCAGCACGGCGGAGGCAGCCGCCGGGCGGTCCTTTTGAACTTTTTCGAAGATCTCATCGAGACTGGGAACGGTTTGTCCAGTCACGGCAAGTTGATCCAGCTTGGCCTCCGGTAATTCACCTCGCCCGACTGCCGCTTCGCGGAAATGAACGAGAAAGGAAGCGTTTTGTAGCAACAGCCAGCGACGCAGGCGATCGTCACCGACCGTGTTGTAGAGGTTGTGAAGAGCGTTGCTGGCAGTGACCGCATGCAAAGGAACGATCCCCGGCTGTCGCGTCACCAACTCCGCCGACGCCAGCAAAATTCCGTCATAGATACTGCGCGGATGCACTTGCTGACGCAGCATTTCGACCACGCTCTTGGCTGCATCCTGAACCGAAACGGTGCGCAGCGATTCGAGCACGCGTTGGCTGGCGGCTGGGTCCGCCTTGCCGTCCATCCAGTTCTTGGGAATCTGATCAACCAATTCCCAATTGCGACGACCGGCTCGATCCGCCTCGTAATCATGGCGAGACGGATTCTCTTCGCCGGTATGGTTCAAAATAGCGTAGGCGAGCGATCGCATTACCGCTTCGGAGTGCTCCCAACCGATGACTTCCAAAGTACGAAACGCACCGGAAACGTAAATGGCCTTGTGACCGATACTACGGAAATCACGAGCCGAATGTTTGGCATATAAATCGAACAATTGATGCGCCGAGGCAGCCCGAGCGGCCGCAGCCGCCGCAACGTCCGCAGCAGGTTCGTCCCAATTTGCCATGGCTTCGTCGAGCACCGTAAGTGCTCTCTCTGCCGGCGGCAGTTTGCTCGACACTGCGGGCATCGTCCAGTCGCCTTCCTTGACATCGGTGGCTTGGGCACTTTTGAAATTGTCGATGGCCCAAATCAATGGTAACCACCTGCCCTCGTTGGTCGCTGCCATCGCAGCTTGATGAGCTGCATGAACAACCAGGACGCTATGAAATTTGAATCCTACTGCTGGACGGGGCTGAACGTTGCGCATGCCTGCCAGGAAAACCGCAGCCAACAACTCGCGATAACTGGTACCGCCGCGAATCTCGCCACCTACAACGTCGACGATCCTCTCGCGCGGAGTATCTTCTAACAAGCGAACCAGCGGTTCTATCTCAGGTCGAAATCTCACCATGCCCGGTTCGACCTTGGCGTCCTGGGCGCTCAAGCTTGGAAACCAATTTGGTTGAATTGCAGCGATCCCCACTGCCGAACCACCGGCCGCCGAAATAAAGTTTCGTCGAGTCAATGTCGCCATGGTTTGTACTCCCGGAAGTATTGGACCTTGGAAAAAATGCTGTGGCGTGTCATCATAACAGAGTTGGAAACTCAACGGTTGGGTTCTCTAAAAATACATTGTCGCCCACGCTCGCTCGACTATGCAATCAGTTTTTAGCTACCAGCCCCAATCAGTGCCCCGCGTTCTGTCGCGCCGCCAATTGACGATCGCGCTGGGAACTGTTTCGTTGATTCCGGTAGCAATCACCGTACTGATTTGGGCAGCGCTTCCCAAATCTCCCGAACTGAGTTTGAATGCCGAGATTACCGTCGGGCCCGGCACCTGGCCGCCTGGTGAGTCGCCAACAGCGAAACTGATGCCCTGTGTCACGTTGCGAAACCCAACAGATGACCTGTGGGAAAATGTTTCCTTGTCGCTGAACGGTCAGTTTTTCTACTACCATCCAGAACCGATTACAGGCCGCAGTTCGTTAGTGATTCCCTTGAAGCACTTCGTCACCAAGGGACATCAGGGCTTTATTCCCGACTACCATCAATTGAAAGAGCTGACAACTTACGCGCAAATTCCATCGGGGGCGCGTGCGGTCCGGGATGTGAGATTCTAGGGGTTCGTCAAGTTCGGTGCCCAGAGTCCGGGCTGCAGCTCGGGAATCTCTCCGGACGGGGGCAGTGTTTGTTTGATCGCTACGTTCATTTGCTCCGAGAGCTGATGTATCGTCTGGGCATGTTCAGGCCGATTGGCGAGATTGGTCAATTCGCGAAAATCCTGCGCATGATCGTACAGCTCGCGGCCCTCTTTTCCTCCGTCCCACTCGGTATATCGCCAGCGGTCGGTGCGCAGACTGTAGCCGAAGAATCGACGCTCTGCAGGTTGTTTCTTTTTATTTTTGTTGGCCACGCTTTGCCGAGCGGCACCTCCACGAGTCACTTGAGTAAGTGCCCACCCGCGTCCTTTCACATTGGGATCTTTCAGCAGTGGTACCAGACTCTGTCCCTGAAGATTGGCCGGAGGCTGGATGCCACACAGCTCCGCGAGCGTCGGAAATAAATCGACTTGCGAAACTGGTGATTTGGCTACGGAACCTTTCTTGGCACCTGGTGCAACTATCAACATTGGCACTCGGGCGCTTTCCTCAAACAAGCTCATTTTTTGCCACAGGCCGTGTTCGCCAGTGTGGTATCCATGATCGCTGGTAAAGACAATCACCGTGTTATCGGACAATCCCGTACGATCCAGTGCATCGATGACTTTTCCAACTTGGGCATCCATAAAACTGATGCTCGCGTAATAGGCCTGCAATGCTTGGCGGCGCAGTTCGTCTGTCAACTGGTCTTGCTCCCTTTTGTAACTACCCAAACCGGGCGCGGGAATATCCTGTTGATCTTCCATTACATTTTGAACGACTCGCATCTGGCGTTCGGGGTGCATGGAAAAATAGGCCTGAGGCGCAACGTAGGGTGTGTGAGGCCGAAAGAACCCTACCGCCAAGAAGAATGGTCGATCACGACGCTTAGCACATCTTTCCAGCACCCACTCGGCGTCGGAAGCTGACATCGCATCGGTGTGCTGAGTATCAGGAGCCGGCGATGCAAACCAGGAAAGCGTTCCACCAAACTGCCCTGGAGTCAACGTGTAGATCTTAGGCTGCTCCAACATGCGATCAACGCCACCGGGATTCAGCTCCAATTCCCAAGAACCGGGGTCGTCGTGTCCGTTCGTACCGATCGAATTGGGAACATTGTAATGATACAGCTTGCCAATGCGTCCGGCGAAGTAACCCGCCAATCGAAACGCTTGCGGCATGCTAATTTGCGTAGGAATTGTCTGTCGGAATATTTGGCTGTTCTGATGAATGCCAGTACTGTTAGGATATAGACCCGTTAACATCGAGTTGCGACTGGGGCCGCACAGCGGAAAGGCGCAATACGCGCGCTCGAAAACAACCCCTCGCGAAGCCAAGCGGTCGATGTTCGGCGTTTTGGCTTGAGGGTCACCGTAGCAACCTAGAAAGTTATTCAAATCATCGGATACGATGAACAAAACGTTGCGTTGTGGCTGAGCCAGAACTGGCATCGCGAAAAAGTTGGCAACAAGGGAAAACAGCAACACTTGAAGTAATCGCAACATTTGGACTGTCTCAGCGGAAAGCGGATAGTTGAGGGAACGGGAATGTTAGTATCGCTCGATAGATTCGACGATACCCTGCTAGTTGATAGGAACTTCAGTAGTTGATTGGAACTTCAGAATTTACTCCGCCTTTGTCGCCGCGACAAGCAAGCCAAACTTCTACCAAATACTGGCAGGAAACCAGCACCAAACTACGGCAGTCGATGAATCTGTTCAAAAATCGCCAGCAATTGCCGAGCGCGATCGATCGATCCAACTTGACGAACGTATGCGAGTGTGGCTTCAATCTCAGACATGGCACCGATGGATGAAGATGGTACCGATTCGCTGGTTCCCTCAGTTCCGTTGACGTCAGTTGGTAAAGTGTTTGCACGAACTCGACCCTTGGAGGCCAGTTTTTTTAGATGTGTTTTGGCGTTGGAAACGTCGGCTGGCGTTACACCAAATTGAGAAAGCGCGGAAACTACATCTCGATTGCGAACTCCCGGATTGCTCAACAGAAAATCGCGTATCCGCTGTGACTTGCTAAAATTCTTATCGTTCACTGCTTGAATTCTTGCTGAAAGGCTCAATGAGGATTGATCGCACAATATTGTGAGGGTAAAGCCCTCATAATTTAACCCCCCTGAAAATGTTGCGCCCAAAATACATTGCGACCGATCATTGCACATTCTGTTGTCGGATTTGCGTAGACTAGTTGTACAGGTTCATTTTTATCAGCCGGAAGACGTTAGCCAGTCCCAGCGCCAACTAGCCGGCCTATCCCCCACGCGATGCAAACTAGGAACGGAGAGTTGCGTGATCGTGAGATACTTGCGAGTTTTTTTGCTGAGTGCGATCGTCGCGGTAAATTGCCAATTGGGATATGCTGCGGACGCGACCTTGAAAATTGGTTTTGGCAAGCAGGAGGTGACGCCTGAACAACCATTGCGGTTGAGCGGCTACGGAACGCGAGAACGCCCCTTTGAATCGGTCGCCGACAAACTGTACTGTCGCGCGATGGTGTTGTCCAATACGCTCAACGACGCAGATGCAATGGTGTTGGTTTCGATCGACAGCATCGCGGTTACGGCTGAGTTGACCGGCACGATTGCTCGTGCGATGGAACAGAAATTCAGCATTCCGCGCAGTCAATTGGTGATTTGCTCGACGCATTCGCATGCCGCACCGCATGTGCACGCAGGCCTGCAGAATCTCTTTCGCGTTCCGCTGACTTCGGAAGAAAAAACAGCGATTCAGCAAAACACCGACCGCATGATATCGCGCATCGAAGTAGCAATCGTCGATGCGATGAACGATCGGCAGCCTGGGAAACTAGAGATAGGTGAAGGCCAAGCTGCGTTCGCGGTCAATCGACGAGTCCTAAAAAACGGACTTTGGTCAACATTCGGCGTGCAAGCAGATGGACCGGTGGATCATCGAGTGCGCGTCTTGCGCGCGACCGATGCAGCGGGTAAATTGCGCGGCGCAGTTTTCATGTACGCTTGCCATTGCACGACGTTGGGTCCAGATTTCAATCGAGTCAGTGGAGATTGGGCAGGACTTGCTGCCTCGCAGCTCGAGTCCGAACATGCAGGCGCAATTGTGTTGGCAACGATCGGTTGCGGGGCTGATGCGAATCCCAATCCACGGACGGGATACGACGACGCGAAACGGCACGCACTGGAATTAGCATCTGCGGTAAAGCTAGTTTTCTCAGCTCCAATGCAGCCGCTGGAGTCGTTCC
This sequence comes from Planctomycetaceae bacterium, assembly GCA_005798335.1. Taxonomy (GTDB): domain Bacteria; phylum Planctomycetota; class Planctomycetia; order Pirellulales; family Pirellulaceae; genus Aureliella. The sequence continues at coordinate 35,391 of SYJV01000187.1, forward strand.
CTGTGGGCCACTTCGGTTACGCAGGCTTGGCGCCCGAACAGCCGACTCGCGATCACTTGAAGAAAATGGCTGCCGATGCGAATGTAGCCAATCGAAATTGGGCAACCAGCTTGACCGACACATGGAACAAGATGGGACGCTTGCCGGAAACGTATCCCGCACCGATTCATACTTGGCAATTCGGCGACGATTTGACCTGGGTATTCCTGGGTGGCGAAGTCGTAGTGGATTACCAAATTGGTTTGGAGCGAGCCTTGCCGGGAAAGCAGGTTTGGGTTGCGGCATATACTGACGATGTCTTCGCTTATGTTGCCAGCGAACGGATGCGAGCCGAAGGAGGTTACGAGGTTGATTTCTCGATGATCTACTATCAGCAACCTGGCCGATGGCAGTCCGGGACAGAGCAATTGATTCACCGCCGCACGAAAGAAATTCTGGCAGAAGCGCAGGCCGAAGACAAACCGCGCGATGCCGCTGCGGCGCTGCGATCCATTCGAGTTGCGGACGGTTTTCAAGTTGACTTGATGGCGGCAGAACCGTTGGTGGCCGACCCGATTAATTTGGCATTCGGCCACGATGGAAAATTATGGGTCGTCGAGATGGCGGACTATCCTCTGGGAAGTTCCACGGCGGGTCGCGTCAGGTGGTTGAGAGATTCCGATGGCGATGGACGATTGGATCAATCCGAAGTATTTCTAGATGGATTGTCCTATCCCACAGGTGCCACGCCCTGGCGCGATGGAGTCATCGTGATCACCGCGCCTGACGTGATTCTTGCCAAGGACACCGACGGAGATGGACGAGCTGACAAGCGCGAAGTCCTTTTGTCCGGAATTCATGAGGCCAATCCTCAACATCGTGCTAGCGGCTTTGAAGTAGGCGTGGACGGCTGGCTGTATCTGGGTGCCGGTGATGGAACTCGCGAATTAGTCAGCAAACGCAACGGACAGACCTACGCAAATTTGTCCGGCCGCGATTTGGCATGGAATCCGGATACCGGCGAAGTTCAAGCTGCGACGGGGCATTCCCAGTTTTGTCGAGCTCGCGATGAATGGGACAATTGGTTTGGCAATTCCAACAGCCAGCCAATTTTCCAGTATGTCATCGAACAGCGTTACCTGAGAAATCGTTCGCTAGGTGGATCGGCTGTTCAACATTTGCTCGAACCCCCGACAGCGCCGCCGGTCTATCCAATCAGCCGCACAGTCGATCGTTTCAACGATTTGTTCGCACTGAATAGATTTACCAGTGCTTGCAGTAGCATTATCTGCCGGATTCCAGGATTGGGACCATCGATGCGCGGCGCGGCTTTGGTGTGCGAACCAGTACATAATCTTGTGGCGCGATTTCAAATTGATTCGGAGGGCATCTATCATCGTGGCCGGCGATTCGAAACCGACTCGAACTCCGATTGGTTCGCCTCGTCCGATCCATGGAGCCGGCCGGTGCGAGTCGTTAACTCGCCGGATGGAACAGTCTGGATCGTCGATATGGTTCGGCGAGTTATTGAACATCCCCAGTGGATTCCAACGGCTTGGCAAGAACGCTTTGATTTGAGAGCCGGACAGAACCTGGGACGTATCTATCGCGTTCGCGCGAGAGACTATGTGCCGAGCCCATTGCCGGACCTCACTCGAACCAGTCCCGCAGAACTGGCACGGTTGCTCGGCAGCGATAACGGCGCGCTGCGTGACCTGGCTGAATATCAACTGCTGTGGCGCGAGCCAGTCGATCAACGAAGCGTGGCAGCCACCGTTCGGAATCTAGCTCAACAGTCGCTCGATCCTGCCGTGCGATTGCAAGCGATCGCGTATTTGACCGCAGCACGGCTTGCTACCGTCGACGACCTTGAACATCCATTGCAAGATACTGACCCGCGGGTCGTCCGTTTTGCGGTACGCAACTGCGAATCAAGTCTGACGACTTATCCAAGGCTTGAGAAATCGCTGGCAAACGTCTCACAACGAAATTTGGGACCGGCAGTAGATTTACAAATTCTCTTGAGTTTGGGGCAGACCCGTGGCGAAGCGGGCGCACGCGCTGTGCGCACAATTGCCAGTCGCGCCGCAAACGAGATATGGCTGGTTCGAGCACTAACGACCGTCAGCGATGAACTAGTCTCTGCTGCAGTAAATGGTCTGCTGGCATCGGTCGATGCGTCGGGTGAGCTTTCTGCGATTCAGTGGTCGGAATTGGAAGGCAGCATGCGTCGGTTGCTAACGCAAATGCCTCATGATCAACGTACGCAGTTAGTCGCCGAGCGATTCACTGCGGCAAATGTCGCTCAAGCGATGAATATTCCCAACAGCCAGTTGCTGGTACTGAGCGGATTGGCCGCGCTGAACTCAGTTTCTAGGCAGAGCAAGCAAGACTCCCGAGAGTCGAAGCACGATGAATTGTTGCGCGGTACGGTGGATAGAGCCTACGCTTTGCTAGTGGCTCCGCAAACCGACACGGAACTGCGCTCACGCTTGATTAATCTAATCGGCAACGGATTCCGCCAGGTGGACGACGAACTTGAGGCGCTGAAGAAATTGATTGCGCCGAACCAACCGCCTGAGATTCAGAATAAGGCATTGACCGCTGCTGGAAGAGTAAACGATGTGCGCGCGGCCGAACTGTTAATCGCCGCTTGGCCATCCATGACTGCGGACTCTCGCAGGACGATATGCACTACTATCTTACGCCGCCGCGAATGGATAGATCGATTGGTTACTGCGATGGAGAAAAGTGCGATCAAGGTAGCAGATCTCGATGCGGCAACCGTCCAGCAACTGAGATCAAACGGCGATCGCTCGCTAATGGCGCGAGCCGAACAACTGCTGGGCAAGCCAGCGAATTCGGATCGCGCGAAACTGGTGCAAGACTATCTGGCAAAATTGCCTACGACGCTGGATCGATCAAAAGGGGAGATGCTGTATCGCGAACACTGTGCCGCGTGTCACTTGGCGACCGACACCAGAGCATTAGTTGGTCCACCTCTAGAAAACCTTAAACACTGGACGACAGAACAATGGATCGTCGCCATGTTGGACCCAAATCGCAATATCGAGCCCAAATATCATCAGTATTCGATTTTGACCACGCAAGGTCAGGTGTTCACAGGCATCATCGAGCAACGTGGTGGTAGCGCGATTCAGTTAGCGGCCAGCGACGGTTCGCGCCGCGAGATTCCATTGGCTGATGTGGAATCGATCAAGGACGCAGGGATTTCGCTAATGCCCGAGGGAATCGAAAGCAAGTTGTCGCCAAGTCAGTTGGGCGACTTGTTGGAATATGTCCGTACAAAGAACTAATATCGCAATCCGATACGTAAGTGAGGGACCTTTCCTTGCTTACCATCGGATTGCTAGATTTCCACATGCGCTCGCCAAAAAACGCGTTGCGAAATGTCGTGCCGCTGATATGGTATTAGAATCTCGCGCCGTTTGGTTAGCATATAAACTGCGGTTAACGCGTCGTTTTGTCGTATTTTTGCTATGTTACGAGTTGTCGTTTTCATCATTACATCCCGTCTTTGGAGTTTCTAATGAACAGCCGATCTTCAATTTGGCGATCTGGTTTTACGCTCGTGGAGTTGCTCGTCGTCATCGCCATTATCGGCGTATTGGTGGGCCTGTTGTTGCCCGCTGTTCAAGCCGCGCGCGAAGCTGCCCGGCGCATGCAGTGTGCTAACAACATGCGGCAGATCGGTCTGGCACTGTACAATTTCGAATCGACGCGAAAGAAATTTCCTCCGTCCAGTATTCAGCTTGCCAATGGAGTCGTAGGAACTGGCGTCCAGGTCAACGAGTTGCAGGAATACCTCAAGGTAGGTACGAACGGAACGCTCGGCCAGCACTTCGCCAAGCAGTGCTTCTTGACCAGCGTTCTGCCCTACCTGGAGCAAAATAACGTGTTGAGCGCGGGTACGGGCTTTGACACTAAACGGGATTGGTACGAAACTCAGAATCGTCCCGCTGCAACTGTTCGCATTGCAACTTTTTTGTGTCCTTCCAGTCCAGGGCTGAAGGATGTGAATACCGCCAATCTCGGTGCTACGGATCGCACGACTTTTGCTACCGGTGGGAATTGGAACCCGGCCATCACCGACTACATGGCAGTTAACCGAGCCAACAGGGTCGCTGCGGTGTGGAATGCCATCACCGCATCCAATCCGATTTATCCCGGCGACGACGCAATTCGCGGCGTGCTTGGGTCAAACGTGTATACGCGCATTGGCGCGATCACGGACGGGTTGACCAATACGCTGATGTTGGCCGAAGCCGCGGGACGACCATCGCGATATACCTTCGGCATGATGAACGAACAATACGCTGGCGGTACGGCCGCCTACATGAATGGTCCATGGGCTCATTCGGGCAATGATATCGCCGTCGACGGTTCTGCGATTACGGTTGTTGGTGGCGTGCGTATGGCAAATACGCTGTCAACTGCGGCCGCAGTCGGTGGCGCTTGCTCAGTTAATTGTACTAATCAAGGTGAGATCTACGCCTTTCACGTCGGTGGCTCGAACGTGGTATTGGGTGACTGCTCGGTTAAATTTATCAGCTCGACGATCGACCTCAAGACGCTGATGTTGATTTGCTCGCGATCCGACGGCACACCGATTGGCGATGCGTTTGGAAACTAATCGCACGGCAGTCGGTGCTAGTGGTTTCGCGGACACCTCAAAGGTGGTCAGCGCGAGCAAGGTCTGTGGGAAAGTTCGTGAGCCGCTGGAGGCCAGTTTCGGTGACGTGGTAAATCTGTTCAATGCGCAGACCTGCGCGTAGTTCGGGACTGTACAGCCCCGGTTCCACAGTAAACACGTCACCGACTTCGAGTCGATCGTCGTAGTAAGGATTCAACCTGGGAGCCTCGTGCGCAAACAGTCCAATCCCATGTCCGAGATGATGTTGAAACTGCCATCCTCGGTAACCGTCCAGCCGCTGTTGTGCACTGTGGAATAACTCTTTACAGCTTGCACCGGCTCGCGCAGAGGTTTCTACGAAATCGAAAACTTCCATGATCCGTTGATGAGCATCGTGCTGCACTGAGCTTGGTTCACCGTCGACGACAAAACTGCGGCACATGTCACTGCTGTAACCACGCAGCACGGTCGAAAGGTCGAAGACTCCAATTTCGCCTTTTCCTGCCGGGCGACGCCTGGGATTTCCACTAGGGGAATTGACTTGAAAATCATTGCCGCACTCGCCAAGAATCTCACCTGCATAGCGGCAACAGGCAGCTTGTATCCCGGCAAATAATTCGACTTCGTCGATTCCTTCGCACAAGTTCTCTCGCAGCCAACCGTAGGCCGCTTCCGATGCGTGAGTGGCTTGTCGCAAAAGATTGACTTCGTCGGAGTCTTTGTGACGACGCAGCGCCAACATCGTCGGTTCAAGATCGACCAGTTGCTTGCCCTCAAGGATGCCCGGTCGAATGCCGTTGTCAGTCCCGATGCGTATATGCTTGGCCAGTCTAGCGGCGATCATTCCCAACGCGACAGAGAGTTGATCGTCGACCAGCGTCGCGTATTTATTGGATTCGAATTCGATAATTTCATCAGCGGCTGGAGCGGCAGTGGGCGCAAGCGGAACCAACAAAACGGTTGGTCCATCGCGCTGAACAAGGACTACACGTTTGAGAATGGTCCGGTGCCAGTACGCTGTCAGGTAATGCACGTGCCCAGGTGCTGCCAAAAGCGCTAAGTCCAAATTCAGATAGCACAGCGCGTCGCGCAAGCGCTGTTGCCGAGCCAAACACATGGCGAAATCGAGTCCCGCGATCGTTACACCGGTCCGGTTCATCTCAGGCAGCAAACGCAGCTGATCGCGGCAGTTCGGCACTTACTTGATCGACGCATTCGACATCGACCGAGTCGCGATGGGCAACCGCACCGGCAACCAATGACAAATCGGCAAGCTGAACAATCTTGCGGACAATACCTCCGGACAGCTCCTGGATGCGTGCCGTTGCGGAGACAGTAAACGGCGAACCGGATCGCCCCAGGCGTTGAAAGTTCCACTTGAGAAAGTCGCGAGTTTGCTCCAAGTCCCAGGCTGGCAATTCGATCTGCAAATCGCTGCGCTCCCACAGATTTCGGCTGACTGCAGAACCAAGTTGACTTTCTACTGCAATCAAGACCGTCAGTGGCGCGGCGGTGGCTATCAACCGATTGAGATCCTCTTCTGCTGATGCAGAAGAGCTTTCGGCATCATCAATTAATGCAATCGTGTGAGTGCCTTCTCGCTGCGCTGCGGAAAAATAATCGCACAATGCACGCCAAGCCCAGTGAGCGTTACCAGCGACCCTTCCACCACAGAGCGTACGCACCAATTCCCCATACAATTCTCCAGAGGTTAATCCCAACATAGAGAGATTGATCAATTGTACGTTGGGAATTCCAGGATAACGTGGAACTGAACACCCGAAGTGTTTCAGCAAGCTCGTTTTCCCAACGCCGCTCGACCCCAAAACGACTCCCAATTGACGCCGATTCTCGACCAGAAAGTCGATTCTCGCTAATGCTTCGTCCGCGCTGGCGCTTCGAAAGAAACCTCGACGAACATCGTTCGTGAATGGCGGTCCGGACAATTTCCAATATCGCCAGTATGTCACAGCAATCTCCCCAACAGTGGTCTACACCTATTCCCGTGTCGTACTAAAATCGGGTTCTGAAAATGGTATCTTTAGTCTTATCGTCAAATCAAGCCAAATCCGTAAAGTCGACCACGCATGCATTACCCTCGGTTCTTTGTTCCCGACATGTCAGAACAAGGGACATTGTGGCTCGACGAAAACGAGTCGCGACACGCGGTTGCGGTGCTTCGCTGTCAATTAGGCGATCATCTGCTGGCATTTGACGGGCAAGGCGGCGAGCGACTTTGTCGAATCAGTGCGATCACTAAGAAGAAGGTCGAACTGGAGTGTATTGCTGGACTGGATACCGACCGCGAGCTAGCACGACCATTGATATTGATCGTCGCCTTGCCCAAAGGCGATCGTCAAAAAACGCTTATTGAAATGGCGACGCAAATCGGAGTGAGCGCCTTGGTACCACTAGAGACAACTCGTGGAGTGGCGCAACCCACGCGCGACTCGGTGATCAGGTTGCAACGTACTGTGATCGAGGCCAGCAAACAATGTGGCCGCAATCGGCTGATGGAGATATTACCTCCCACAAACGTCGATCGACTGTCGACGGATGCTCGCTGGCAGACTCCATTTCATGCAAAATGGATCGCGCATCCTTACGATGAATCGGAACAATGGTCGCCTGCCACAGCGGACAGGCCGCCCCCAACCTCTCCAATTGCAATCGCCGTGGGACCCGAAGGCGGTTTTACTCGAGACGAGGTTCAGCGACTGATACAATGCGATTGGCACAGAATTTCGTTAGGCAAGTCGATCCTGCGCGTAGAAACAGCAGCCGTAGCATTGGCCGCCTGGGCAGCACGAATTATGTTGGACCAAATCGTCTAGACTCTGCCGCGGGGCACTGTGGCAACGACAGAACTAAAGGAGTCGACGATTCAGTAATTCCAAGCGATCTAAGGTAGTTCTCCTTGCGACTTGGCTCGGCTGTCAACAAATCACCGGCCACTAGATCGCCCGCGCTTTGAAATCGCTGGCCCAGCAACGTCAACAGCGGCGGCAGCACTAGCAGGGAGTTCACCAAACACAGTCCGACTCCCAGCACTAGCACGATGCCTAACCCTTGCAGCCCACGATGGTCCGACAGTCCGACGCAACCAAATCCAATCATCGTTGTGACGCTGGTCAACAAAATCGAAACCGCGCTGACACTGCTGAGTCGAAAGTTTCGGCGGTCTCGTTTGTACTCATGCACTATGTGGATGCCATTGTCGATGCCGATTCCCAGAATCAATGGCAAAACAATCATGTTGGCTGCATTCAGCGGAATCTCCAGTCCACCAAGAATTCCCATCATTTGCAGTCCACCTAGCAGCACTGGGATCATCGCAACCAGCAGCAAACGAACGCTGCCCAAGTCGAGCATCAGCAGGGCCATCACCAGCAGCAGCGCGTACAAACCAGCGTGCAAATAGCTCTTATGCAACTCGGCGGAGGCGTAAAACGTTTGCACAGGATGGCCTGTAACTTGGCGATCAACCGATTCCACATCGCGCACAAACCGTTCTAGATTCTCTCGTTTCCAGATATCGTCGCGAGCAAAAATTCGTAAAAGGAAAGATTGTCCGTCTTGGCTCACCATGCGAGTCGATACTGGGTGCGGCAGGTCGCTCGGTTGCAACGGACCACTGGCCGCAACTTTGGAGATCGTGTCGGTTAGTTTTTGTAGTGGGCCGATCATCGCGCTAGGCAGCGAGTTGCCAGCGAGGCTTGGCAAATAAGCGGCTGGGGTCACTAACGATTCGCTGGACGAAACGGAACTCGATCGCCCAGTTGCTCGTTGAATTTCTGTGGCCAGCGATCCGGCACAAATGCGGCAATAGTCCACTAACTGGCCGCGTATCGGTTGATCTTCGGCATTTTGAAATAGCGACCCCACTTCCTCTACGCGGACCACCGACGGCAGTTGCATGAAACGCTCGCGCAACCAACGTGCGCGAGCAGGCGAGTCCGCAACGCTGACGGCGAACCAAGTGCTCGGCCCACTGCGGCGAATGAGTTCTTGTTCGGTTCTTACGCTCTCAGCATCCGCGGCTTGGAGGTTCAATAAATCGTGATCGTAGTAAACTGAAAAAGCGAAAATGCTCGCGATGATGGTCAATACACCCGCTCCTGCCAAACTTGATTTGGGACTCGCGATCGCCAGACGATTGATAACGTCCATGCACCTGTTCAGCCAGTGCGGTCCTCGCGATGTAGTCAACGAGGCAAACCAAGTGTCAGCTTTTCGCGGATTTGACCGATAAAATTGCGACTGCCAAGCAATCAGTGCCGGCAGCGCGAACAAAGTAACCAACATGCATACCATGACTCCGATCGCGGTAATGATTCCCAACTCGGCGATGCCGCGAAACGGAGTGAAGGCAGCCGCTAGAAACGCCACAGCCGTAGTCAAGGCACCCGAAACGATGCCACAGCCACATTGTTCGGTTGAGATTCGGATGGCTTGCCCCAAGGTCACCGAACCGTTCGACTGCACCAGCGATTGCAAGCGAGTAAGCGTATGAATGGAATAGTCAATTCCCAGTCCCGCAAGTATGGCTCCGAACGCGATACTAAACAGGTTCAAATGCCCCACAACCAGCGCTGATATTCCTAATGTCCAAATCAACGAAATCGCTAGACAAACAATTGCGCAGACCGGCAGGCGCCAGGAACCAAAGCCTATGACGAAAATAATTGCGACTCCCAGCAAACTCAGATAGGTTGCACTCTGCATATCGCGTTGGCTGGAAATGCTTTCGTCCCACTCCAGAATGGGCATGCCTGTGAGACCGAATTGAACGCTCGGAAAATCCTTCTGCGCCCTGGCCATATGAGCTTTGAGGCAATTCAAGATCTCTGCTGACTTTTCCGGTTGCTCATCTGGATGCGGCATGCGCACGACGCACAATCCCATGCGGCCTTGATCTTCCAGCAACAGTTCTGCATGCGATGGAAATTGGTTGGCAAGCTGTTCCATGCCAAGCTGCGCGCGCTGCAAACCGTCTAGCAAACTTTGAGGAATCGCTGACGAACTTGCTAGGGAGACCGATAACCGCCGCGCATCAATTGCACCTGTGTCTGTTGTTCCTCGGTCCGCCAAGTCTCCCTGGTTATTCAAGTTCGCGACTAGTTCTCTGCAATTGGCCAACAAGTGCGCGATCTCGGCCAGCATGGAAGTCGGCAGCAAGTTCAGCGCCTTGGATGGCACTGCGCCCAGATGTCGTTGGTATAGTACATGCGGTAATCTAGAATCGAGCGACAGACGCTGACCTACAGCCGCCAAAGCAGCAGATACTTGCTGAGGATTGTCGCCGGTGATCACCACTGCTGCATCGTCGTCGCGGCCAAACTTATCCAAGTACCGCAACCAACGTTGGTTATAACTGCTGTTGGGTGACAAGAGATCCAGTCTGCTGGTACGGAAACTCAGCTTTGTAGTCGCCAACCAACCCGTTACTACCGTAATCAATAGTGTGGCCAGCAGAGTAGGCAGCGGATGATCGGCGGCCCAATGTGCCAGCCCTCCCAGCCAGCCAGCCAGCGACCATTTCCCTGATTGATCTTGTTCACGAGAATCCGACATTCAGGCACTTTGCAAATCGAGCCAAACAATCGCCATTTGTCCCCGTGGCGAAAGGTACTGCGATGAGTAGCTCCATATCAAGTGCAGTCATGCGATCGTTAACCGACTTCCGTCGCAATTAGCTGATTGCTATCAATTGGCCCTCTGCCACTCTTGCCGATAGATTTCATTGCTGCCTTGCGCCTAACTTCCTGGATTGCAGCAGGTGCTGGGAGAAGGCTCAATCATTTCAGCGCAACCCGGGATCGCTTGCAAAAAGAATATGGACCTTGGGTGGAATTTTCGGAATACGAGGAAAAATCCGCAAGTCCAACCTACCTTAACAACGATACTTGGTCCTAGATCCGAGACTATTGGCCTGATACTCTTACGTCCCGTACGTCCATTCAATGGTTTGGAGTCCGAGCGACAGACGCGAGAGGAAACGGCAGCCTAGTGGGCACAAGGCCAATGTATGTCTCGACCATAATTTAATCGATACGAGGGATCGATCGATGTTGCGAAAGCTGACCACCAAGGTTGCCGGATTGCTCATAGCTTCGGGCATTGTGGCATCCACGGGTTGCATCGGAATCACGCACGGTGTGAATCTTGGTTTCCTATCGATTCCGATTCCAATCAGTCCTTACCTCCAGGACCAAGAAGAGCTCGACTTCCACAATCATGAGCGATATGCTCGCGTGCCAATTCTCGGTCCGACGACTTCGGGAAACCCAGTGGTGGCACTGGACCCTCCCAGCGACGATGAAGTCATGCAGGCCATGGAGAAGGCATCTCCCACCCGCGGCGGCATTCCGTTGCTGAATGAAAAGCAACGCAACAATGTCCGCATCGTGAAGGAGAAGATCGCTGATTACGTCGATCCACCGCGTTTCATACCGCTGATTGGGTTTGCTCAGTTACATCATGCCCACTACAAATGCTCGATCTACTACAGTGAGCGAATTATCAATGGTTGGCCGGTTCCCTATACGTTAGAAGACAAAGAAGCTGTGGAAGTGATCTACATCGACCATAATCACTTCCACATGTGCGGAAATCCCGACGCTGGTCCTGGTAGTGTGTACTAACGCCGTTTTGTCAACCAACCACAGGCTGCGTGCATTCTCGCTAGTCTAGCCTGTTCCTATCAGCGCGATCGACAAACCAAAGTTCAGCCGAGCAATCCTGGTCATCTGGAGAGCTCGGCTGTTGTCGTTTTCTACCCTCATTTGCTAGTCCCGCGCCGATGCTGTCCTCCATGCTAGGAAGTACAACATTCAGCAAACTGGCAGATTTGCTGACGAATATGATGCTGTTTTGGAGATGGCCTGAAAAGCAAGTCGCCGACCAGCCCGAGCAAAGCGTCCGCAGCGAGGTCGCTGAGCGTCGCCCGGGGAACACGGCTTTGCTCTGGGCTGATTTGCGGTTGACACTTCGGGCCAGTTTGCGCCCTTGTGAAAAATCGTGTTTTGGGCGATACTTCGACCCTTATGCACGTGGAGAGATTCGACGATTCTGTCGCTGCATCGCGTAAAGCTTGAGATGCAGCCTGGGCACAACTAGACAACAGCCGTGCTGCTACAGGCGAATTCATTTTGGCTTGGTGTCGAATTTCACACGATAAATCCATCCGAAATCTGGCTCAACCGGCCCGTTCTTGTCGAACGGAAGTTACTGAGATTGAGCGCGTCGCGGTGCGGCGAAAGGAAATTGCGGAGAACATTCAGTAGTTAGAAAGTTTGATGTATGGCGCGATATAACGGTCCCAAAGCGAGAGTCAACCGCCGTCTAAGCATGATGGTGTACGAGAGCGCCGGTGCAGTGCGAGCGCTCGAACGTCGCGAAACTCCTCCAGGCATGCATCCGCGCGGTCGGCGGAGCAGCAACTATGGCACGGCACTCACCGAGAAACAGAAAATCAAGCATTTCTACGGCTTGGGCGAACGTCAATTGCGACGATATTTCGCCGAAGCGGTTCGCGGTATTGGAAATACCGGTCAAACTCTGTTGATCATGTGCGAGCGCCGGTTGGATAACGTCATCCGACGCGCAGGGTTTACAAAGACTCGACCACAAGCTCGCCAAGGTGTCGTGCATGGACATTTCCGCGTCAACGGAGTCAAGGTCACCAAGCCCAGTTATTTGCTGAGGGCCGGCGACGTGGTCGAAGTTCGAGGGCGAGAAAATCTCAAAAATGTTTATCGAGGTGTGATTGCGAACAACTCTCCACAAGGGCTAGATTGGATCTCCTTCGATTCAGAAAATCTGCGAGCGACGGTGCTCAGCCTGCCGACTCCAAACGACATCAGCTTGCCAGTTGATGCCAACACGGTGGTCGAATTCTTGTCGCGCTAGTCGACTAGCTAACTTTTGGAATTGCTTCGCTGCCATGCTCCGCTCGTGGTGGCGACGCGTCAAGTTATTTTGCTAGTGGTCCAATCAACGGATGCGAACTATCCTTGACGCAATTAGTTTGAATTCGAGTGACCGCAGCGGAGTGCGGTCCAAAATCTCTTGAAGTGATTGAATCCCAAATGCATAGTCGACTGGTGGTTCTTGGCGGCGGCCCAGGAGGTTACGCAGCAGCGTTCCTGGCGGCTGACGAAGGCATGGAGGTCACTTTAGTCGAGTCAGATGCTCGTTTGGGCGGAACATGTTTGCTGCGCGGGTGCATTCCATCCAAAGCGCTGCTACACGTCGCGCGAGTAATTTCGGAAGTTGATGAGCTGCGTGAGGAATGGGGCGTTAAATATGCAGCCCCGCAGATAGACATCGATTTGGTACGAGCGCGCAAAGAGAGGGTTATCTCGAATCTCAGCGGCGGGCTCAGCCAACTTGCTAAGCGGCGAAACGTGCGCGTCATTCATGGCCGAGGCATATTCGAAAACAGCACGACGCTGAAATTGGCAGGCGAACACCCATCGATTCCTGTCAAACGGCAGTTGACCTTTGACCATTGCATTCTGGCGACCGGTAGCGTGCCTGCCATGCCTGCCGGTTTCAATATCGGTAGTCCGCGCGTTATGGACTCGACAGGTGCGCTGAACCTAGTCGATATTCCTGCCACACTGTTAGTTGTGGGTGGCGGCTATATCGGTTTGGAGATGGGGTCCGTCTACGCCAACTTGGGAACCGAAGTTTCCGTGGTTGAGCTGACCGATGGGCTCTTGCCGGGTGCGGATCGTGATTTGGTCAAGCCTCTGCACAAACGCATGGATAAATTGCTCGATAAACGCATTTTTCTCAACACGAAAGTCGGCTCGCTGGCCGAAGTCGACAACGCTATCGAAGTTACCTTCGAAGGTCCAGGCCGGTACGGTCACCAACGATTTTCACGAGTATTGGTCAGCGTCGGCAGGCGCCCAGTTACGCGCGACATCGGTTTGGAGAATACGCAAGTGACCACCGATCCGCGCGGTTTCGCGATTTGCGACCGACAGCAAAAGACCGCTGATCCCCATATCCTCGCAATCGGCGACGTCGCAGGTGAACCCATGCTGGCGCACAAAGCCTCGCACGAAGCCAAAGTCGCTGTCGAAGCCTTGCTGGGCAAAGCGGTCGAGTTTGACAAAATCGCCATTCCGGCCGTTGTCTTTACCGATCCGGAAATCGCATGGGCCGGCTTGACGGAAGAGCAAGCCAAGCGGCAAGGTCGAATCGTCGATGTCGAAATATATCCTTGGGCGGCCAGCGGGCGAGCGCAAGCGTTGGGCCGTGCCGAAGGACTGACCAAATGGTTGGTTGACCCACAGAGCCATCGCGTGCTCGGCTGTGGTATCGTCGGTGCCGGCGCAGGTGAGTTGATCGCCGAAGCGGTATTGGCCATCGAGATGGGTTGCGAGGTACGCGACATTACCGAATCGGTACACCCGCATCCTACGTTGAGCGAAACGCTGATGAACGCGGGCGAAGTTCACTTTGGCACAGCTACGGAAATCTACAAACCCAAGCGACACGTCGAAGAAAAGGCGCCCACATGAAAGCGATGCTGTTGACCGAGTACAAGAAGTTGAGCATTGTCGATATCCCCAAGCCAGAAATCGGTCCCGACGATTTACTGGTACAAGTGCGCGCTTGCGGGATTTGCGGCAGTGATGTCCATGGCTACGACGGCAGTTCCGGCCGCCGGATTCCGCCGCTGGTAATGGGACACGAAGCCGCGGGAATCGTCGCAGGCATCGGCGCAAATGTCAGTGAGTTTGTGGAAGGCGATCGCGTTACATTCGACTCCACTGTCTCGTGTGGCAAGTGCGGTTCCTGCCGCAAGGGCCGCATCAACCTTTGCGAAAACAGACAAGTGCTTGGGGTATCTTGCAACGAGTTTCGCCGAAACGGCGCGTTCGCGGAATACGTCGTGGTGCCAAACAATATTGCCTACCGACTACCGGAAGAATTGCCTTTTGAACACGCAGCCCTAATCGAAGCAGTTTCTATCGCGGTACATGCGGCAAATCGAACTCCTATCAAGCTGGGAGATATCGCAGTCGTCGTCGGCAGCGGCATGATCGGTTTGCTGGTTATTCAAGCCGTAAGGCTTGCAGGTTGTGCGACCGTGATTGCTGTCGACCTTGAAGATAGCAAATTGGCGGCGGCACAGTCGCTTGGAGCAGATCACATTCTGAATGCAAAGCACTGCGATGTGCCGGCTGAGGTCGCCAAGCTGACGCAAGGTCGCGGTGCCGATGTTTCGCTTGAAGTGGTCGGCGCCGGCCCAACGGTCATGTCTGCGATCCAGTCTACCCGCAAAGGAGGTGCGATTACCTTGGTCGGCAATTTGGCGCCCAAAGTCGAGTTGCCGCTGCAAGCGGTCGTGACCCGCGAATTGTCGATCTATGGCAGTTGCGCTTCCAACGGCGAATATCCTCAATGCATCGATTTGATGCGTCGCGGCGATATCAAGGTCCAGCCTCTAATTACAGCGACCGCGAATTTGGATGAAGGGCCGCGCTGGTTCGAACGCTTGTACGCGGGAGAGCCCGGTGCGATGAAAGTAATTCTCCAACCGACATAGACCGATGCGGGTGTATCCGAAAGCCAGTTGAAGAAAAACCGAAATGCTTCGATTGGGTGGCAGTGAGCAAACTATCGAGCATTGCACAAAGGCGAACGCAGGAAATTACTATCAATTTCTTTCCAGTAATTGTATTAGCCTTACTAATTTCGCCAAAAACCACAGCAGAAGAAGCGTTCTGAAGGCTTTTGCCCTTTGCGAACTAGGGTATTTTCGCCCATGATGTCTGCTACTGGAAGCCTTAAAGTGTGAGCGCACGGAAGCGTTGTTGAATTATTGAGAGGTTGATGATGGCTGATCTCGACGTAGCTGGTAATGCGGAACTGGAAATGGCGTCTGGCGGTCAAATTCCCACGACCGTCGATATCGATCCAACCGAGACTGCCGAGTGGGTTGAGTCGCTTGATTACGTGCTGAAGAGCAAAGGCGCCGAGCGTGTTAAATATCTATTAAAACTGCTCGATACACGAGCACGTCGCGAGGGCGTAGATGTCCCGTTGGAGGTGAACACTTCTTACATCAACACCATCCCAGTCGACAAGCAGCCGCCGTATCCTGGAAATCGCGAACTAGAGAGACGAATCAAGAGCATCATTCGTTGGAACGCAATGGCCATGGTCGTGCGAGCTAACAAAAACAACGATGGATTGGGAGGCCACATCAGCACCTTTGCCAGCAGCGCGACGTTGTATGAAGTCGGATACAACCACTTTTTCCGCGGACGCGGCGCTGATGGTTATAGTGGCGACATCATTTATTTCCAAGGTCATGCGTCCCCTGGCATGTACTCGCGAGCTTTTATCGAGGGCCGTTTGTCTGAAACCAATCTCGATAATTTTCGGCGCGAACTGCAACCGGAGATGGGCTTGTGCAGCTATCCTCATCCATGGTTGATGCCCGAGTTCTGGGAGTATCCCACGGTATCGATGGGTTTGGGGCCTATCATGGCGATTTACCAAGCCCGATTCAACGAGTACCTGAAGGATCGCGGGTTGAAGGACACCGGCAATCAAAAAGTATGGGCGTTCTTAGGAGATGGTGAATGTGACGAGCCTGAAACGCTCGGAGCAATTACGTTGGCATCGCGTGAAAAACTGGATAACCTGATTTTCGTTATTAACTGCAATCTGCAACGGCTGGATGGACCAGTGCGCGGCAATGGCAAGATTATTCAGGAATTAGAGGCGATTTTTCGCGGCGCGGGATGGAATGTCATCAAAGTCGTTTGGGGAAACGATTGGGACCCGCTGATCGAAAAAGACGAAACTGGCTTGCTCGCACAGCGCATGACGGAAGTGGTCGACGGCCAATATCAGAAGTACACCGCCATGCCTGGCTCGTATATCCGCGAGCATTTCTTTGGCAAGGACCCACAACTGGAAGCAATGGTTGCAAACTATTCCGACGAGAAACTGGAAAAAATGCGCCGGGGCGGGCATGATCCCGAGAAAGTTTATGCTGCATATAAGGCGGCGATCGAACACAAAGGGCAGCCGACTGTCATTCTGGCTAAGACCATCAAAGGCTATGGACTTGGCGACGCTGGCGAAGGCCGCAATGTGGCTCACAATACCAAGAAGATTGACGAAAAGAACTTGCTCGAATTTCGTAATCGATTCGGCATTCCCATCTCCGACGAAGAAATAAAAAACGCTCCCTACTACAAGCCTCCTGCGTCCAGCGCGGAGATCCGTTACTTGCAGGAGCGAAGGCAAGCGCTGGGTGGACCGGTACCCAGTCGTCCGAAGGTGCATCCTAAAATGGAAGTGCCAACGCTGGCCGATTACCGCAAGTTCATGAGCACGCAGATCGAAGGTAAGTCGATCAGCACTACTCAGGGATTTGTTCGTTTGCTGAATCGATTAGTCAAGGATCCAAAAATTGGCCGGCACATCGTGCCGATCGTTCCCGACGAATCTAGGACGTTTGGCATGGAAGGCATGTTCAAGGAGATCGGCATTTATGCTCATGCAGGCCAGTTGTACGAACCAGTCGATTCGGACCAAATCGCGTATTATAAAGAAGCTCGCGATGGCCAGATTCTGGAAGAGGGTATCACTGAAGCAGGCTCGATGAGCAGCTTCAACGCTGCGGGGACGGCCTATTCGTCACACGGCATTAACATGATTCCCTTTTACATCTATTACTCGATGTTC